>NZ_AZVV01000008.1:0-360238 GCF_000514395.1 Pseudomonas sp. URMO17WK12:I12 | reverse complement strand
CTGGACCGCAAGACTGAAGCGCGGGCCGATGATCACCTGACGGTGGCGGCGACCCAGCATGTGAAGGTCGGCACGGCGCAGTTCGTCGAGGCGGGAGAAGAGATTCACTACAACGCTGGCGACAAGGTGGTAGTTGAAGGCGGGATGGAACTGACGGCCAAGGCTGGCGGGAGTTTCGTCAAGGTGGATGCCGGGGGCGTGACGATTAGTGGGGCTGAGGTGAAGACCAATTCGGGTGGTGCGCCGGGTTCGGGGAGCGGGATTAAGATTCTTCCGCCGATTATTCCGGGTGCAGCAGCGGCGGCCGCAGCAGGGAAACTGCTGAGTGCTCCGCCGGTTGGCAAGTTTAATGCGGTGGCTGATTTGGAGCCTAAGGCAGCACGTCCGGCTGAGGAGGAAGAGCTGGAGGAAGAGGAAGAAGAGGTTGAGCTGGAAGAAATTACGTTGCGGATTGGGATGTTCTTTGATGGTACGGGGAATAACCGTAACAATAGCGAGCGTGTTTATGGTTGCTTCGCTCCGGATGTAAACCTGCAAGATATGGCCGAGGACATCCGTCAGTTCTGCGCTTCTTTAGGCTACGACGGCAAAGGAAGTAGCCCGGACAACAGTTATGGCAATGATGTCAGTAACGTAGCCAGACTGTATGACCTTTATCAGAACCAAGTGGATGAAGCGCTGCCTATTGATGCAGAAAGGGCGAGTTTATCGATTTATGTGGATGGGATCGGCACCAGCAGTATCGAGGAGGACTCGACTTTTTCACAAGGCACAGGCATAGGTGCACAAGGTGTCCGGGCGCGGGTAGAAGAGACTCCCGAGCTATTTATTCAGGCGATCCGACTCTTTAAAAACAACAATCCTGATAAGCGTATTTCGAACATTGAGTTCGACATTTTCGGATTCAGTCGAGGCTCTGCGGCGGCAAGAGACTTTGCTAATGAAATACTAAAAGGTAGCCAAAGTATTCTCGCTAAAGCGCTGCCGGCGGGATCGCCAATGTTATCGGACAGCTTCGCATGGAAGCCAAATACCGACATCTCCATAAATTTCATCGGCGTCTACGACACAGTTGCAGCCATTGCCAACCCGCTGGTAGGAGATTGGAATGGTAATAATGCTTTTAACCCAGGGATCAATATCCATCTAGCACCAGGCGCCGCGAAGAAAGTAGTCCAATTAGTCGCTCGAAATGAGCGACGTTACAATTTTGCGTTAAACAGTCTTGGGGCTGCCGATATTATTTTGCCGGGCGTGCACTCGGACCTCGGTGGCGGCTATCTACCTAAGGCGAGAGAGCGGATACTGCTCAGCAAACCGCGTAGGAGCCCGGTAGACGAAAGGACATCTTTTGTTGAAGCTAACAGTTACAAAGTTGCCCAAGAGGACTTGAGGCGGCTACAGGATCAATTGGCCCAATATAACCTCCCATTGGAGATCCGTACGTGGGAGGTGCCGTTTCGTACTACGGGCAAAGAAAACCGCAAAGATATGAAACACGTTTATGCCGCTGTCAGCAGTCAACGAGAGGTCCGCAGTGAACTGTCCTTGATCTACTTTCGGATCATGCGCGAACTAGCCGTTGAAAATGGAGTGCCTTTTGGACAAATCCCCGAGAGCAACCCAAGACTGGCGCTACCTGCGGAGCTCATACCTATCTCCGAAAAATTGTTGTCGTACGCTCAGGGGAAAAGCAAAACAATAGGGCTGACCTCACAGGAAGAGGAACTGCTCTTCCAACGTTACGTTCATTTATCTGACAACTGGAACGCCGCTAAAAATCGAAACAATAGTGACTTGAATATAGTCTTCATCAATCGACCAGACGTAAATTCTGTACGTACGGTACATCCAAATGAGTAACTTTTTACGCGTCGCTATCGCCGCCTTTCTGCTCAGTGGATGCACGTTAGCCAACAGTGAAACGCTACCTTACAAAGCCTGGCGCCTGGGTTTCTCAGCACCTAACTACATGGACGTCTGGATCGAAACAGCTGATGTTATTGATGTCGAAGGCCAAGTATACAGACGTGCCATGAGTGGCATTGCTGCGATACAGAGTCCTCCCAATAACACGGGCGACCCTAGAGGCTGGCCGGAAAAGCCGGGGCCGGGCAAAGGTAAGAGTGTAACTGGAGCAAACTTACCCAAAAAAATCTACGTCCGATGGCAATCATTGGTTGAACCTCAAACTTATAAAATGGTTATCGAGATATCCGAGTCGACCAGGGAACTTATGCGCAAGGGTGAAAAAGCCTTTTGTGCTGCTGATGGAAAATGGATAACAGGCTACCGCGAGGTATTGGTAATAAATCTGGCACCCGGAGGGATGGCTAAAGTGTGGGTAATGGGATCGTGCCTGCCAGCGATAGAAGTGGCTAAGGTAAAAGCCGAAATTGACCCAAGAGGACCTTATGAAGGTAAGTCTGGCGGCAAGTACGACAAGCTATCCGACCAGTCCAAAGCGTACATCGAAAAGTTTGGTGTGCCCTATGATTCTTGGAAGTGACAGAGCCAAAGCAGCCTGATGAGTAATTTCTTGCGAACTACGATTTGCGCATTTTTGCTCAGTGGTTGCACATACGCCAACAGCGAGCCAATGCCTTACAAATCCTGGTACTTGGGATTCTCGGCGCCCGATTACATGGAGGTTTGGATCGAGTCAGCTGATGTGGTCGATGTAAAGGAACAGGTGTATCCCCGTGCAATGAGTGGCACCGCCGCGATACAAAGACCTCCCAACAATTCAGGTGACCCTAAAGGATGGCCTCAGAAACCTGGCATTGGAAAAGGTAAAAATGTGACTGGGGCGGATTTACCCCAAAAAATCTATGTCCGCTGGCAATCTTTGGTCGAACCCCAGACTTACCAGATGGTGATCAACTTACCCGAGGCGACTCAGGAGATCATGCGCAAGGGCGAAAAGGCTTTTTGTGCTGCCGATGGCAAGTGGATAACAGACTACCGAAACGCATTGGTTATCAATTTGGCGCCCGGTGGCATAGCCAAGGTTTGGGTACGAGGGTCATGCCTTACTCCGATCGAGGTAATTAGGGTAAAGGGCGTGATTGATCCGCGAGGCCCATATGAAGGGAAATCCGGTGGCAAGTACGATTCTCTATCTGATGAATCCAAAGCTTATGTCAAAGAGTTTGGTGTGCCCTATGGTTCTTGGTAGCGACAGAGTCGTGACGTCCTAATGAGAAAATTTTTACAATTCAGCCTCACCACGCTCTTACTCAGTGGCTGCGCATTTGCTAGCAGCAACTCAATGCCTTACAAATCCTGGTACTTGGGATTCTCGGCTCCTGACTACATGGAGGTTTGGATCGAAACCGCCGATGTTGTCGATATTCAGGACCATGTATACCCACGTGCGATGAGTGGTCTTGCCTCCATGTTAAAGCCTCCCAACAATTCTGGCGATCCGCGAGGTTGGCCGAAAAGAGCTAGCATCGGCAGCGGTAAGCATGTGACAGGGGCCGACTTGCCCAAGCAGATTTATGTCCGCTGGCAGTCGCAGGTCGAACCGCAAACCTACTTGATGGTGGTTAAAATCCCTGAGGCTACTCGGGAGATTATGCTTAAGGGTGAAAAGGTTTTCTGCGCTGCCGATGGGAAATGGATCACTGGCTATCGTCAGTCAATCGGTATAAGGCTGGTCCCCGGAGGTATTGCCAAAGTCTGGGTTGGCGGTCCATGCATGACGCCGATCGAGGTGACCACGGTAAAAGCCGTGATTGATCCGCGTGGCCCATACGAAGGTAAGTCTGGAGGTCACTACCGCCCCCTTTCCGGCGTTTCCAAAGCCTACGTTGAAAAATATGGCGTGCCTTATGATTCCTGGAAATGAAAGAGCCAACGCAGTCTGATGAGGAGTTTCTTGCGAAGTACGATTTGTGCATTTTTGCTCAGTGGTTACACTTTCGCCAACAGCGAGGCAATGCCTTACAAATCATGGCGCCTGGGCTTTTCAGCGCCGAATTACATGGAAGTGTGGATTGAATCGGCTGATGTAGTCGATATCAAAGAGCAGGTTTATCCGCGAGCGATGAGTGGCACTGCTGCCATACAGACGCCTCCTAACAACACTGGCGACCCTAGAGGGTGGCCCGAAAAGCCAGGAATCGGCAAAGGTAAGAATGTAACTGGGGCGGACTTGCCAAAAAAGATTTACGTACGCTGGCAGTCTCTTGTCGAACCGCAAACTTACCAAATGGTGATCGACGCCCCCGAGACGACAAGGGCGATAATGCGCAAGGAAGGAAAAAGCTTTTTGCGCATTTGATGGTAAGTGGATTACAGACTACCGCAACGCGTTGGTTATCAATTTGGCGCCAGGCGGGATAGCCAAAATGTGGGTGATGGGATCTCGCTGAGGAATCCAAACCCGTTGAAAAAGCCTATACGAAAGATCAGTGTCACTTACTGCAACAACAAGCCGTTGAGCGAATACTAGGCTGGATCGTGAACCAGGCCAAGACGCAAGGAACCCTTCCACTTGCACAGGCACAATTTGAAGAAGCATGCATGAGCATGAATCGATTTGGCACGAAAGCTTCGAATAATGCGGAGCAAAGCTACTGCGAAAACAGACTCAGAATGGACAATTTTATGTCGGAAGCAGTCCAACGACTTTTTGGTGACCAAAACGATGAGATGCGTGCTCGATACAAAACGCACGTAAGTTCGTTAGGCTCCCGATTAGACGGTACATGTAGTCGCGCCCAATACTATGGAAGGACTTACATACCAGGCGGGAAAGCGACGTATACCGGTGCAATCAAGTAATCTTAAGGTGAAGCAAATGCTGCGTAACTCAATTCTTTCTGCGGCACTCTTATTACTGGTGTTCGCCCCCCATGCATCCGCGGAACTTACGGCTGAGCAGCAAACGGCTAAAGATCGCGGGATCACCCTCTTCAACCAGTACAAAGCTGCTGCAACAGAATTACGCATCGCAGCGGAAGCAGGAGACGCAGAAGCTCAGTTTTATTTAGCTGAGGAGTTGCGTAAAGAAACGCAATTTCTGACCGCCGACGCCCAAAAATGGTATGAAGCTTCGGCCGCCCAGGGCGATTACTACTCTATGTTTAAACTCGCCACATCTGAAGGGGATCTGTGTGCGACAGCTAATAAATGTCCAGCCGGAAGTAAAAGTGCTGGTGCATGGTTAGAGCTGTTAATAAAAACAGCGGAGCCTCGAGCACTGAAAGGTGATGCCGAAGCAATGGCTATTATGTATCACGCAAAGTCGGATTTGACATGGCTAGAAAAATCAGCTGAAGCGGGATATGCGCCCGCACAATGGCTATTGGCAAATCGTTACTCCGAGGGCGAAGGTAGTTTCTTGCCTTGGAATCGTAAGTCAGCCGAAGAGAAATGGCTGAAAGCATCAGCCGAAGGCGGTTTCCCTAAGGCCATGATTGAATACATTTCTATTTTGTATGAGCGCGGTGACATGGAGGGAGTTCGTCACTGGCTTGAGGTTGCTGCCAATACTGGTTACCAAGACGCGGTGAGCAGTTACGGAGCTTACCTTTCTCATACCCCAGATAAAGTCGGATACCCTATTGACCTGGTAAAAGGGTTTGCCTTGGTATCGTTATTGAAAGAGCTAGACGGTGGTGGAAACGTTCAGGTTTATGTCGAAGGAAAGCTTCCTGTTATTGCGAAAAAAATGACACCTGAACAAATACTCGAAGCCAATGATTTTGCAAAAAAATGGAAAGCTACGCACCCACCACTTTCTTTCTACCCAGAAAAACTAGGCCTGTAACGTTGCGTAGTATTTCTCACGCACGCTTTAAGGTACGCAGTCGAAACTGCTGGAAATCCCTATGAAGCTTACTTGGCACACGCGCCATCACTTTACGACGTCCCACTCGATTTTGTTAAAGGGTACGCACTGACATCACTAGTCTCAGAATTTGATGGTGGCGGGAATGTTAAAACATATGTAGACGTGGTTTTGCCTGAAATCGCGGCAAAAATGAATCCTGAACAAATTGCGGAAGCTAAGATATTTGCGGAGAAGTGGAAAAGCACACATCCGCCACTGTCATTTTACCCAGACAAGCTTGGGTACTGAGTTTCACTTCTACTTTGTAGAAGCGAGAGGATATCTCGTGTATCTAACTTCTTTCGGCCACTGGATTCAGAGCGCCTTTTTTTCCTAAACAGGCCAAGCCTCCTAAGAGATCGGCCTGTTCAATGTGAGACAGCGTCAGACCGGCGCCTTCCACCCCATCATCCGCTGCTGCGCAACCGCTAACAGGTCAAACCCGTCCTGGGTCAGCAAGTAGAGCGCGTGAGTAATGTGCGGAATATCTTGAACATCGCTGTGCTTGAAACATAGGCAATGAAGCGTTTCAAGTAGCTGGGTAGAGGCTCGTACGCGCTGTAACCCGGCTTCGAATATGTCTTGGGGGTTGGCTTCGGTGTCGATCAGCAAAGGACTCGAATCGGTAACGCCGCTGTTGAGTGGACGATAGCGATCTGGAAACGGTTTGAACGTTGGCATAGTAATTACTCGATGGTTAATAAGTAACGCCAGCACCGTGACCAAACGATGGGAGGCGGCTGTGTACAGGCTTGGTCAACCGATACCATCAAATCGGTTCGCCCGAGGGCGTCCAGCACACAGCCGCCATTGCAACACACTACGAGGACTTGGATGTCCGCAGCGCGAATGATGGCACACATATGTGTGATGGCATCAGGTGACCAAACCCGATCGCTGATTTTGCAGCGAGCCCAAACAGTAATCGCTCCCCCCAGCAGGCGAAAGTCGATAAGGCGTCTAGCGCTGTAGGACCCAGCCGAGGACTCCGTAACCACTTTCCTAACGAAACATCCGTCAGACACCGCCCCTCGCGACAGGCGGCGTTCAGGCGGGTTAACCATTGCTTAACCCCGCGGTCCAAAACTTCACTGGACCGCACGCCCTCAGACTCCTCTGATGCCCAGTGCGGCAGGTTTGACGTTGATCGTCGAACTGATTTTCCGTCCGCACTGGAGATCGTCACATGAACACTCGCATGCTGCTCCTTGCCTCCGCCCTCGCCTGCACCGCGTTTGCCGGGCTTGCCCAGGCCAATGACACCTCTTCCAAACCTGTGCCTTATCACTATGGGATGCCGCTCAACGTGGATAAAGTTGTGGCGCTGACAGAGCCGACGACCAATGAATGCAAAGTGATTACCGCCGACATGAAGTACATCGATACGTCGGGCAAGCCTGAAGAAATCAGCTACAGGAAACTTTCCGACGCGTGCAGTTTGCAAAACTGACGGAAAGGTCTGATTCGAAACCAAGCGGTTTTACTGTGAGGGTTCTGGCGTTATGCTTTAGCGCCTCCCTCACTGCCGCAAGGATTCGCTATGCAGTTTTCGTTTCGCACGTTATCGATATTCACCGCCGCCCTGTGTCTGGTGCTGGCGCTGGTCTGGGGTTTGATGCCGGATTGGCTGCTGGCGATTTGGGGTATTGAATACTCCTCGGCGACAGGCGTTGTTTCGCGACGCATCGCGGTGGTGTTCGCGGCGTTGGGGTTGATTTTTTATTGGGTTCGAAACGAGCCACCCTCGGTCATCCGAAGCGCATTAAGCAGCGGCTTTATGGTCGGCTGTTTCGGACTGGCGGCACTGGGTTTCGGCGAATGGCTCAACGGCCATACCGGGCCGGGTATTTTGCTGGCGGTCCTGGTGGAGCTGGCGCTAGGCCTGGGTTTTCTTCAGACCCGGCGCCTGTCGGTGGAACTCGAAACGGTGCGTTAAAGCGCCCTGGTCGCCCGGCGTGGAGAAATGACCTCAGGATGTTGCCGGGCGTGCAGCCCGTCGATTAATTCGTTGATTTCCCGACAACCATTGAGCGCCGAGGCATCAATCCCGGTCACGTGCAGATCCAGCCGATCGGTCTGATCGTCCGCGTACACTTTTATCGTCATCAACAAATCCGGGGACAGCGTGCATTCGCAACGCTTGGGCAAAAACCTGTTTTCGATGATGTTGCGAAGTTCCAAGGCAGAAAGAAACATGGCGACCCCTCCTTTGTGAGACAGCCAATCAACAATCGACGCTGGCTCGTGTGCAGTCCCGGCCAGATTAAGAACAACTGAAGCATAAAACATGCCTTGAATTTCGCCGTGCAGTTCATCGGCAAATCAATGATTTAGCCGCAAGACTTAATGAAACCACCGTGCAATTTGCATGAAGGGACGTGAAAGGCGTTGCAAATTACCGTCTGACAGCGCCGGGTTTGCATTGGGGCCTGAGCACAGTAAGAATGGCGCCACGAATTGAATACACGCAAGGAGGCATCATGGGTTCTTTGACCTTTACTACGACTGTCGGACTAATGGTTGCCGGGCTGTCGACCATCGCCAATGCTGCAACGCTCGAAACCGTCGCCCCCTTCCCCAAGCCTGAAAGCGGTTTTACCCGCCAGGTCATTCATCTTGCCCCGCAAACGAAAGAAGACGACTTTCAAGTCGAAATCCTCGCCGGTAAAACCCTGACCGTGGACTGCAATCGCCAGCGTCTGGGTGGGATGCTTGAGGAGAAAAACCTCGAGGGTTGGGGCTACCCGTTCTACCGACTGGATAAAGTCATCGGCCCGATGAGCACGCTGATGGCCTGCCCGGATAGCAAGAGTAAAAAAGACTTCGTACCGGTGGTCGGCGATGGCTTCTTGCTGCGTTACAACAGTAAGCTGCCGATCGTGCTGTACGTGCCAAAAGACATCGAAGTGCGCTACCGGATCTGGTCAGCGTCGAGCAAGGTCGAGAAAGCCGTTCAGGAGTAACCCCTTCCTGCCTCACGCCGGGACGCCGCTGATGGCGGCGCGCTCGGCCACGTGGCGCAAACTGTCAAAGTTGATGTTGGCCCCCGAGTCGATGGCCACCAGTGTCTGGCCACGGGCACCGGTTTGCGCGACGTACTTTTTGATTCCGGCCACGGCCAGCGCGCCCGACGGTTCGGTGATCGATCGGGTATCGTCATAGATGTTCTTGATCGCGGCGCACAGTTCGTCGTTGCTGACCGTCAACACGTCATCGACGCAAAACCGGCACACTTCGAAGCCATAAGCGCCGATCTGCGCCACCGCCACGCCATCGGCGAAAGTGCCGACGCTCGGCAGCACAACCCGTTCGTGCGCCTGCAGCGCTGCCGCCAAACACGCCGAATGTTCTGACTCGACGCCGATGATGCGCACTTCAGGTCGCAGGTATTTGACGTATGCGGCGATACCGGCAATCAAACCTCCACCGCCTACCGGCACAAAGATCACGTCGATCGGGCCTTGATGCTGACGCAGGATCTCCATCGCCACGGTGCCCTGCCCGGCAATCACGTCCGGGTCGTCGAAGGGCGATACAAAGGTGCGACCGGTTTGTTCGGCCAGGTTCAGCGCATAGTCGAGGGCGAACGGAAAACTCTCGCCGTACAGCACCGCCTCCGCCCCGCGACTGCGCACCCCGAGCACTTTCAGTTCCGGCGTGGTCAGTGGCATGACAATGGTCGCGGCAATCCCCAAGGTTTTCGCCGCCAGCGCCACGCCTTGGGCATGATTGCCTGCTGACGCGGTGATCACGCCGCGTGCCTTTTGCTCATCACTAAGCTGCACCAACTTGTTGTAGGCACCGCGAATCTTGAAGGAAAAGGTCGGTTGCAGGTCCTCGCGCTTGAGCAGCACCTGATTACCCAACGCCTCGGAGAGCGCCGGCGCCGCTTGCAACGGCGTGCGCACCGCCAGTTCATACACCGGCGCGGCAAGGATCTTTTTTACGTAATGCTCAAGCAAGGTCTGCTGGGCGAGCGTGCTGGTCATGGTCGTCTCCTGGCTGTGTTCGGGGCCCTGGAGACAGATAGTAAAAACCCGCCTCTAGGGCGGGTTGGGTGCTGCAGTCGTGAGCTAACCCGCCAGATAAGGAATGGCGGTAATAATGCTTGGCTGGCAGCGCAATACGGTGGAAGTCATGGCTGGAAATTAGCCGTGGACGGATGGCAAGTCAATGGTCAATTTTCGTGGGCTTCAGTTGGGGGCTGGTGAACCTTATGGTCTGTGGTTTGCCGGACCGTAAGTTGAGTTCTTGAGATTGCCTTCGCGAGCAGGCTCGCTCCCACAGTGGGTCTCCAGTGGCCACAAAACCTGTGGGAGCGAGCCTGCTCGCGAAGGGGCCGGACCTGCCAACGCATTCACTTAGCCAACCGCCTGAGCCCCAACACCATCACCCCCGCCCCCAGCATCATCGCGCTCAGAAACAACGGATACGACACCCACCACGGCGTGCCCGCGGTCATCATGCTGAACTCGGACATGCCGCCAATGCTGGCGATCAGGTTCAACGGCAGAAACACCACGTTGATCAGCGTCAGTTTGCGTAGCAGGTTGTTCATGCTGTTGTTCATCAGGTTGCCCCGGGCGTCGATCAGCCCGGAGAACACCGTGGAGTAGATTTCCGCCTGTTTGTAGCACTGGTTGTTTTCGATGATCAGGTCGTCGATCAGGCTGACGGCTTCGGCGCTGAAGTGTTCCTTGGCCGCGTGATTGCGCAGCCGCGTCAGGACCGCGCCGTTGCTGTGAATCGCGTTGATGTAATAGATGAGGCTCTCGCTGAGGTTGAACATCTGGATCAGGTGCTGGTTCTGCATCGAGGCGTTGAATTTCTGCTGCAACTCCCGGGCAACCAGTTTGATCACCTTCAGGTGACCCAAATAGTGATGGATGTTGTTGAACAGCAGGTCAAGCAAGACATCCAGCGGCGTGTTCAGCCGCTGCCGGGTGCCGAGCCCGTGCAGCGGTGAGTCGTCGGTGGCGATCACCAGCAACCGGTCCTCGCAAAACAACAACCCACAGGACGACACTTCAAACGCCAGACTGTCGGCGCCGGAATAGTTTTCCGGGCGCTTCCAGATCAGGAACAGATTGTCGGGATGAAACTCGATGCGCGACACCTCGTCCGGGTCGAGGGCCGAAGCCAGCGCGTGTTCATCGAGTTTGAAATGGCTGTGCAGCAGATCGCGCTCGGCGGCGTCCGGGTTGCTGAACAGCATCACTTCGGCATCCAGCCGTTCGACTGATTGCAGGACGCCGTGGGAAAGTTGAAAGCTCTTGATCATCGAGCGATCACCAGGCCTGGCCGCGACGCTTGAGCTCGAGCCGGCGGACGAACTCTTCCAGCACCAACGAATACAAATCGTCCTGCAAGTAAGCGTCTTCGATGCCGGCGTCCATGTTCGGGTTGTCGTTGACCTCGATCACCACCACTTTGTCGCCGGACTGTTTGAGGTCGACGCCGTACAGTCCGTCGCCAATCAGGTTGGCAGTTTTCACCGCCAGTTCCACCACCGCTCGCGGGGCTTCGTGGACGGCCAGTGTGCGGCATTCGCCGTTGATGTCCTGTCCCTTGGCCTTGTGGTTGTAGATTTGCCAATGGCCCTTGGACATGAAGTATTGGCAGGCAAAGATCGGTTTGCGATTCAGTACGCCGATGCGCCAGTCGTACTCGGTGTAGAAGAACTCCTGCGCCAGCAACAGCACCGAATGTTCGAACAGTTCGGCGGTGGCTTCCAGCAACGCCTGTTGGCTTTCAACCTTGATCACGCCCCGAGAGAAACAACCGTCGGGGATTTTCAGTACCAATGGAAAGCCCAGGCGCTCGCCGACCCGTTCGAAGTCTTCCGGTCGCTCCTTGTAGAGAATTTCGGTGGCCGGCATGCCGAGCTGATGGCTCTTGAGCAGGTCGGTCAGGTAGACCTTGTTGGTGCAGCGCAGGATCGACGCCGGATCGTCCATCACGACCAGCCCTTCGCTCTCGGCTTTCTTGGCAAAACGGTAGGTGTGGTTATCGACGCTGGTGGTCTCGCGGATCAGCAGGCCGTCGTACTCGGCGATGCGTGCGTAGTCTTTGCGCTCGATCAGCTCTACATCGATGCCCAAGGTCTTGCCGACGCGTATGAAATTATCCAGCGCCTTGGGGTTGGATGGGGGCAATGCTTCTTGGGGATCGTGGAGGATGGCCAGGTCATAACGGGCCAGACGTCGCGAGCGTGGCATTCGCCAGATCTTGCGACTGAAACTGTCCAGTGAGTGGGCGAATTGATCTTCCTGATCTTCTCGCAACTTATGCAGCGCACCGGACTTGATGCCGTCAATGTGCCAACCGTTAGTTCGACGAAACTCAACTAACAAGACCGGACAGGGGAATACTTCGAATAACTGCCGCGCCAAGTCCTGCAAGGGTTCTATATTGGTCTTGCCGAAATACAGGGTCAGGGTAAAGCCTTCGGTGTCGCTGTAAAGATGATGCGTAAGGGCTTTTTCCAGCGGCTTTTCCAAATCATCCAATGAAAGCCCATACAAGGACTTTTTGGTCAGCTCGCTGATGGTCCGCACCGACGGAATGACCTTGTGCCCCCGCGCTTCCGCCAGCAGCGAGCAGTAATAACCGTGCCCCAGGTACTTGTAGCTGCGGCACAGGTTAATCACCTGGACCCGTTTGCCTTGCCCGTTGTCGTGGGCCTTTTCGAGGTATTCCTGGGCGGTGACGATGTCTTCACTGGGAAAGTAGGAGGCCCAGTCTTCCTTGCGTTCGACAATGATAATCAACTGGCTAGAAGTGCTGACTGCTGTATTTAAAAAAGTTGCCGCCGGCGAAGTTTGCTCGGATACTTCGCGCCAATGACCTTGTACCGCTGACATAGTGATTGATCCGTTGGAGAACAAGACCTTTCCTATTAAGCACGAACTTTTTCGAAAGTCCCGTTTCGTTACGCAACTTTTACGGCGGTCATATGAACCTTGTCTTTCGCTTGGCAGTAGTTGAAGACTTACCTGCGTTATTGGCACTTGAACAGCAATGTTTCACCACGGACCGGCTCACCAGTCGCAGCTTTCAATGGATGATCACTCGGGCCCATGGGCAGTTGCTGGTGGCTGAGCGCGACGAGCATCTGGTCGGCTACGCGGTGGTGTTGTTTCATCGGGGCACGTCGCTGGCCCGTCTCTATTCGATTGCGATTGCCGCCGAAGCGCGTGGCAGCGGATTGGGCAAGCAGCTGCTGCAACGCATCGAAGCCTGTGCGCTGCAACACGACTGTGCCTACGTTCGGCTGGAGGTGCGCATGGACAATCCGGCGGCGATTGCCCTTTATGAGTGCAACGGTTACCGGCGTTTTGCGCTGATTCATGACTATTACCAGGACCACGCCGATGCGTTGCGTCTGGAGAAACGCATTCTCCAGCACCGAGACTCAAGAAACATCAAAGTGCCGTATTACCCGCAGACCACCGATTTCACCTGCGGCCCGGCCTGCCTGCTAATGGCCATGGGCGCACTGCAAAAAGACCGGAAACTGGAACGCCGCGAAGAGCTGCAGATCTGGCGCGAGGCGACGACGGTGTTCATGACCTCGGGTCACGGAGGATGCAGCCCGCAAGGCCTGGCGTTGGCCGCCTGGAATCGTGGATTTGGCGTGTGTCTGCAACTGAGCATGACGGGGCCGTTGTTTCTCGATGGGGTGCGTAACGAGCATAAAAAAGACGTCATGCGCCTGGTGCACGAAGAGTTCACCGTGCAGTTGCAGGCCACCGATGTGAAACAGGTGATCGGCGGCCTGCTGGACTTGCCACGCTTGCTGAATGACGGTGGCCAGCCGCTGGTGTTGATCAGCAGCTATCGGCTGACCCGCTCCAAATCACCGCATTGGGTCATCGTCACTGACTGCGATGAGGAGTTTGTTTATCTGCATGATCCGGATGTCGACCATAGCCAGCATCGCCAGCCTATGGATTGCCAGCATCTGCCGGTGAGCCATGGGGAGTTCGAGAAGATGAGCAGCTTTGGCCGGGGCAAGTTGCGGGCGGCGGTGATTCTCTATCCCAACGCGCAATCCTCCCTGTAGCCGCAGGCTTCGCCAGCGGCTACGGGGCCGCGCGGCGATTGGGGTTATTTCAGGCCAACCTTGTACAGCGCGCCGTCGTCTTCATCGGTCAATACATACAAGTACCCGTCCGGGCCTTGCCGCACATCGCGAATCCGCGCCTTGAGCTCACCGAGCAAGCGCTCTTCGTGAACCACTTTATCGCCATCGAACTGCAAGCGAATCAACTCCTGGCTCACCAGCGCACCGATAAACGCATTGTGCTGCCAGGCCTTGAAGCGATCCCCATCGTAGAACGCCATCCCGCTCAGTCCCGGGGACTTTTCCCAGACATGGTGCGGCGCCACGGTGCCTTCGGCGGTCTTGCCCTTGGCTTCCGGGATCGGATCGCCGGAATAGTTGATGCCGTGGGTTGCCAGTGGCCAGCCGTAATTCTTGCCGCGTTCGATGATGTTCAGCTCATCACCGCCTTGTGGCCCGTGTTCGTTCTCCCAGAGAACCCCGGTCCACGGATTGAGCGCCGCGCCTTGCGGGTTTCGTTGGCCATAAGACCAGATTTCCGGGCGTACGCCGGCCTGACCGACAAAGGGGTTGTCGTCCGGCACCTTGCCGTCCGGGTAGATCCGCACGACTTTGCCTTGCAGCTTATCGAGGTCCTGAGCGGTTGGCCGGTCATTGTTTTCGCCGAGAGTGATGAACAGATACCCGTCACGATCGAACACCAGGCGCGAGCCGAAATGGTTGCCGACAGAGAGCTTCGGCTCCTGGCGGAAGATCACTTTGAAGTCCTTGAGGGTTTTCAGGTCTTCAGATAATTGCCCGCGACCGACCGCCGTGCCTGCCTTGTCACCCGCGCCGCCCCCTTCGGCATACGACAGATAAACCGTGCGGTCCTGCCGGAAGTCGGGGGACAGCACCACATCCAGCAAGCCGCCCTGCCCCTTGGCCCAGACCTTCGGCACCCCATCGATCGGGCCGGAGAGTTTGCCGTCGACGCTGACGACGCGCAGGTTGCCGGGCCGTTCGGTGACCAGCATGCCCTTGCGATCCGGCAGGAAGGCGACCGACCAGGGATGTTCAAGTCCCTTGGTGATCGTGGTGACTTCGAGGGTGCCCTGTTCGCTGTCCAGTTCCTGAGTCGATGCCGCGAAAACGGGCGCAGCAGCGGTGATCAATGCGCTGGCACACAGGGTGGCCAGGAGGGTTTTACGCAACATGCACGCTTCCTTTTGTCGTTCCGGCTCAACGGTTGCTAGTGCCTGTATCTCGCTGAGGTGGATTGGGAATGAATTTCGGTGGGCTGGCGGGGGCCGGCTGGCTTTGCGGATAGCGGTTGCCGATGCCGCCGTTATTCAGCGTCGGTGGGCGTGGAACCGGCATGGTGTTGGGCCCGCGAATGGCCGGGGCGCTGGATTGAGAGCCTTGCATGCTGTTCGGGTTGGCGCGACGAATCGGGCTGTTGTAAGGGTTGCTCGAGGCTCCCGTTGGGCTTTGGGCCAGCAGCCATGCTGAGGGTGGCGAAGCCTGGGCCATGCCGCTCAGCAAACCACTCAGCGCCAGCACGGTGCAGCAGCCGAGTACATATCTGTTCATGGGGCGAGCCTCTCGACGTGGATAGGGTCTTCGATAGCACGCTACGCCCGGGGTTCGGTTTTGTTAACTAAAACCTCCTTCACAAGATGTAACACAAGACGACCACGCCGCCCGGCCGGGCTCCTCAAGCGGCTGAAACTTTTGCCTCAGGCCACGTGTCACCTGATCATCACTCGCGAGAAGACGACCATGGCACGGGCAATCTGGAAAGGCGCAATCAGTTTCGGGCTGGTGCATATCCCTGTGGCGCTGGTCTCGGCGACGTCTTCCCAAGGGGTGGATTTCGACTGGCTGGACAACCGCAGCATGGAGCCGGTCGGGTACAAACGCGTGAACAAGGTCACCGGCAAGGAAGTCACCAAGGAGCATATTGTCAAAGGCGTGCAGTATGAAAAGGGCCGGTACGTGGTCCTCAGTGAAGAGGAAATCAAGTCGGCGCACCCGCTGTCCACGCAAACCATCGACATCTTTTCTTTTGTCGACAGTGAACAGATCCCCTTGCAAAACATCGATACGCCGTACTACCTCGCCCCGGATAAACGCGGCGGCAAGGTGTACGCGTTGTTGCGGGAAACGCTAAGCAAAACCAACAAAGTCGCCCTGGCCCACGTGGTGTTGCACACGCGCCAGCACTTGGCGGCCTTGATGCCGCTGGAGTCGGCGATGGTGCTGGTGATGTTGCGTTGGCCCGCAGAAGTGCGCAGCCTCGATACCCTTGAACTGGGCAGCGAAGTGACCAAACCCGAACTGGCCAAGGGTGAACTGGATATGGCCAAGCGCCTGGTGCAGGACATGAGTGCTGACTGGAAACCTGAAGACTACCGCGACAGCTTCGAAGACAAGATCATGGCGCTGGTCGAGAAAAAGGCCAATGAAGGCAAGATTGAGGATGTCGAGACGGCGACGGGTGAAGAGGAGCGCAAAACGGCGGATGTGATTGATTTGACTGAGTTGCTTAAACGTAGCCTGGGAAGTAAAAGTGCCGGGAAGGCCAAGCCGGCGGCGCAGAAAAAAGCCACGAAAAGCTCGCGTGGTTAGTTTCGAATGTTGTGGTGTTTGTTATGGCCCTATCGCGAGCAAGCTCGCTCCCACAGTTGATTTGTGCACGCCACAGATCAAACGTAGGAGTGTGCCTGCTCGCGATGGCTTGATCCGCCACACCACTAAACTCAGATCAGCACAAACACCGCCAGCAACCCGCCAAAGATCGCCCACTTTTCCAGGTAATAACGCCTGCGATTACGCTGCTTCAACGCTTTGCCCCGCAAACGAATCTTGTAGATTCTGGTGAACAGACGGTTAATCCCCCCCGTCCTGTCGCCCTCATCATTCGGCGCCCCGGCCGCCGACATCACGTTACGGCTGAACCACCCATTAAACGCCGCCGCCCAGCCATACTTCATCGGACGCTCGACGTCACAGAACAGAATGATCCGGTTCTGTTGCGTGGTGTTCTCGGCGTAATGAATGAATGTTTCGTCGAACATCACCGCTTCGCCGTCGCGCCAGTGGTACTTCTCGCCGTCGACATTGATGTAGCAACCAGCATCGTTCGGCGTCTCCAGCCCCAGGTGATAACGGTAAGAACCGGCATAAGGGTCACGGTGACGGACCAGTTTCGAACCCGGCGGCAGTTCGGCGAACATCGCGGCCTTGATCGAGCCGATGCCCTGGACCAGCTCCGTGGTACGCGGGCAGAGTTTCATTGCCGAAGGATGACTGTCGCCGTACCACTTCAGGTAAAACCGCTTCCACCCGGTCTTGAAGAACGAGTTGAAGCCAACGTCGTTGTACTGATCCGCGCGCTTGATCTCCCCCGCCTTCAGCAGGTTTTGGCCTTCAGCACGAATTTCTTGCCAATGCGCCTGCAACGGGCTCAGGTCTGGGAAATCCGCCGGATTGAGATAAGGCTTGCCCGGAATTTTCGAGAACAGATAAAGGAAGCAATTGAGCGGCGCCAGAAACGAAGAGTGATCACTCAACTGGCGCCCCAGTTTGTGGCGCACGCGACCGCGCAGGTGGACGTACGCAATGGAAACTATGTAAACAAGGGCGATGATCAGTTTCACAGAAATCGTCACACGTCTGAAGTGAACAAACTGCCTTCCCGGCCAACCCATTGGCCAAGGGTCTTGTGCAGCGTCTGAAAACCAGACAGCGAACCCGGTAGCGCGTCCTTGAGCCTGCGCCGGCTGTCGGCATCGGGTGAAAAATCGCATTTTAGCCACTCTCTGTAACAAATAGTTAGCTTGCAAATGTGAAAATCTGTCCGCTGGTACTGTCAATGCGCCCAAGCGGTCTCAACGCCCTATCGTTTAGAGAGCCAGACCAGTACAATCGCCGCCAAACATTACGCGCCCCCCTTGGTTGATGACGGGAATGAACCCCGTCTCAGCGCACTTCGACTCGGGCCAAGCGCTCCATATGCTGCTGTCCACTTATTGCCAGATGGACCTTCCGCTTCTGACCGGGATGCATTTCCCGTGGTTTGAATACCGGAAACGGGTACTGAATCGGTACTGCCGCAACCCTAGCTACTCTGAATGCTTCGCAGGAAAAACCTTTGATCTCTACAGCTAACATCACGATGCAGTTCGGCGCCAAGCCGCTATTCGAAAACGTTTCGGTCAAGTTCGGCGCGGGCAACCGCTACGGCCTGATCGGCGCCAACGGTTGCGGCAAGTCGACTTTCATGAAAATCCTCGGTGGCGACCTCGAGCCATCCGGCGGCCAGGTCATGCTCGAGCCGAACGTGCGTCTGGGTAAATTGCGCCAGGACCAGTTCGCCTACGAAGAATTCACCGTGATCGATACCGTGATCATGGGTCACGAAGAGCTGTGGAAGGTCAAGGCCGAGCGCGATCGCATCTACTCGCTGCCGGAAATGACCGAAGAAGACGGCATGGCCGTGGCCGAGCTGGAAACCGAATTCGCCGAAA
This sequence comes from Pseudomonas sp. URMO17WK12:I12, assembly GCF_000514395.1. Taxonomy (NCBI): domain Bacteria; kingdom Pseudomonadati; phylum Pseudomonadota; class Gammaproteobacteria; order Pseudomonadales; family Pseudomonadaceae; genus Pseudomonas; species Pseudomonas sp. URMO17WK12:I12. The sequence continues at coordinate 341,820 of NZ_AZVV01000008.1, read as the reverse complement.
TGGACGGCTACACCGCCGAATCCCGTGCCGGCGAGCTGTTGCTGGGCCTGGGTATCGGCATCGAGCAGCACTTTGGCCCGATGAGCGAAGTTTCCCCAGGCTGGAAACTGCGCGTATTGCTGGCGCAGGCGCTGTTCTCCGATCCTGAAGTGCTGTTGCTCGACGAACCGACCAACCACCTGGACATCAACACCATCCGCTGGCTGGAAAACATTCTGACCCAGCGCTCCAGCCTGATGATCATCATCTCTCACGACCGTCACTTCCTGAACAGCGTGTGCACCCACATGGCTGACCTGGATTACGGCGAACTGCGTCTGTTCCCGGGCAACTACGACGAGTACATGACCGTGGCGACCCAGTCCCGCGAGCAACTGCTGTCGGACAACGCCAAGAAGAAGGCGCAGATTTCCGAGCTGCAATCGTTCGTCAGCCGCTTCTCGGCCAACGCCTCGAAAGCCAAGCAAGCGACCTCCCGCGCCAAGGCGATCGACAAGATCCAACTGGCCGAGGTCAAGCCTTCGAGCCGTGTGAGCCCGTTCATCCGTTTCGAACAAACCAAGAAGCTGCACCGTCAGGCGGTCATCGTCGAGCGCATGGCCAAAGGCTTCGACGGCAAGACCCTGTTCAAGGACTTCAGCTTCCAGGTTGAAGCCGGCGAGCGCGTGGCGATCATCGGCCCGAACGGTATCGGTAAAACCACCCTGCTGCGCACCCTGGTCAACGAACTGACCCCGGATGCCGGTACGGTGAAGTGGACCGACGCAGCGGAACTGGGCTACTACGCTCAGGACCACGCGCACGACTTCGAAGACGACTGCAACCTGTTCGACTGGATGGGCCAATGGACCCAGGGCGGCGAGCAAATCGTTCGTGGCACCCTCGGCCGCATGCTGTTCTCCAACGACGAGATCCTCAAGTCGGTCAAGGTCATCTCCGGTGGTGAGCAAGGTCGCATGCTGTTCGGCAAGCTGATCCTGCAAAAGCCGAACGTGCTGATCATGGACGAACCGACCAACCACTTGGACATGGAATCCATCGAGGCGCTGAACCTGGCGCTGGAGAACTACCCGGGCACGCTGATCTTCGTCAGCCACGACCGTGAGTTCGTATCGTCGTTGGCGACCCGCATCATCGAGTTGAGCCCTAGTGGCGTGATCGACTTCAGCGGTACTTATGACGATTACCTGCGTAGCCAGGGTGTAGTGTTTTAAGAGCAGCGATTAGTTTCAAGCTGCAAGCGGCAAGTAAAAGCCCTGTCCATGTGACGGGGCTTTTTGCATTTCAGGGCCAAGTGGTGGTCGTTCCCACGCTCGGCGTGGAGAATATAGTTAGCCTGCTTCCTTTTATTCCCAGCCCACGCCATGATGCAGCTCTCCCACCGCCGCCCGCGAACGAGCCCAAATGTCTGCGCAGCAACAGCCCCCGCAAAGCTCCCTGGCGATCACCCTGCAGATCGTCTCCATCGTTTTTTATACCTTTATTGCCTTCCTCTGCATCGGCCTGCCGATTGCGGTGTTGCCAGGCTATGTTCATGAGCAACTGGGCTTCAGTGCGATCATCGCGGGGCTGACCATTGGTTCGCAATACCTGGCCACCCTGCTCAGCCGGCCGATGGCCGGGCGCATGTCGGACAGCATTGGCACCAAGCGGGCGATTGTCTACGGGTTGTCGGGGATTGTGCTGAGCGGCGTGTTGACGCTGATGTCGACGTTGCTGCAGAGCATGCCCTTGCTGAGTCTATTGATCCTGATCGCCGGTCGCTTGCTGCTCGGGATCGCCCAGGGACTGATCGGCGTCGGCACCATCAGTTGGTGCATGGGCCAGGTCGGCGCCGAGCACACCGCCCGTTCCATCTCCTGGAACGGCATCGCGTCTTACGGCGCCATCGCCATCGGCGCACCATTGGGGGTGGTGATGGTCGCCGAGTATGGTTTTGCCAGTCTGGGGATCGCGCTGTCGCTGTTGGCGCTTGCCGCGCTGCTGCTGATCCGCAACAAACCCTCAGTGCCGGTGATTCGTGGCGAGCGGCTGCCCTTTTGGGCGGTGTTCGGGCGAATCGCTCCGTTTGGGGCGAGCCTGAGCCTGGCGTCCATCGGGTATGGCACGTTGACTACCTTTATTACCCTGTATTACGTCAGCCGTGGCTGGGCCGGTGCCGCGTATTGCCTCACCGTGTTCGGTGCCTGCTTCATTTTGGCCCGGCTGTTGTTCATCTCCAGCATCAGCCGTTTCGGCGGATTCACCTCGGCCATTGCCTGTATGAGCATTGAAACCGTGGGTCTGGTGCTGTTGTGGCTGGCGCCTTCGACGGGTTATGCGCTGATCGGCGCGGGCCTGACCGGTTTTGGCTTGTCGCTGGTTTATCCGGCGCTGGGGGTTGAAGCGATCAAACAGGTGCCCAATTCCAGTCGTGGCGCGGGGTTGAGTGCTTATGCGGTGTTTTTTGATCTGGCACTGGCCATCGCCGGACCATTAATGGGCGCAGTGGCGTTGAACCTGGGGTACACGTGGATTTTCTTTAGCGCGGCGTTGTTGTCGGTGACCGGATTGGCGTTGACCCTGCTACTCAAACGCCGCGCAATGGCCTAGCCAGCGGCTACAAGGGTTGTGCTTCACTGATCTGCGGTTTGCAGGCCTGCGCGGGTGGCGATGCCCAGGGTGCGAGAGAAGAATCGCCCGGCCTCGGAAATCATGTCACGATGGATGCCCTCGCGGTCGACACCGTCGGCGTCGGTACACAGCGCCGGCATGGCGGCGATCTGCTCTTCGTTGCACGGCGCCATGAACACGAAGTGCCCGGCTCCCGCCAGCAATTTGAAATCAGGGGCAATTGGCAACTTACGCGCGAGTGCAGCGGCGTTCTTGTCGAATGCGACCAGTTTGTCGCCGTCGCCGCTATACAGCAGCACCGGCACATGCACCTCGGACAGGGTGTGACGGCCGAACTTCAAACTCAACGGCGCCATCAACAGCAAGGCACGCACACGCGGGTCGGCCACGGGTTGAAGATCGTCACGATCCACAATCAATTCACCCTTAGTGTTGCAAGCATCGCGGTCGTCCGGGCGTTCCTCGCAATAACGACGCAGACGATCCAGATCAGGCGTAGCACCCGACAGGATCAACGCCGTCTCACCGCCCGCCGAATAGCCGATGACCCCGACCTGATTGGCATTGACGAACGGCGCAAGCATGCGATCGCCCAGGGTGGCGGTAATGGCTTCGGAAATCTGGATCGGGCGTCCGTAAAGATTGCTCAACGTACCAAGACGGCTGTGGTCTTTGGAGTTGTCGCCGGGATGGATCACCGCCACCACCACAAAACCCTTGCGCGCCAGCGAGGTGGCGAGGTCATGCAGGGCCAACGGGGTTCCGGTGTTGCCATGGGACAGCATCAGCATCGGGAAACGGCCGATAGCCACCGGGATGTCTTCACCGGCTTCGACCGTGTAGCCCTCGATTCTGCTGGTGTGTTCGCGGTCACTGGAGGGATAGAACGCGATGGCGTGCATCGGTTGCAAATCGAGAGGGTCGAGAAAACTCATCTCATGGAAGCCGACGCTCCAGTGAGGATGTGGCGCAGGCGCGGCGTGCACTGAATTCAGGCTGCTGAGCAGGCAAAACAGTAACGTTGCACAAAGACGCACCATAAGGATGCCCCACCATTTTGTTACTTGACCGGAAAGCCCGTTCTCCTCGGTTGATCGAGGCAGCGGCCTTGTACCAGCAATCGCGGCCACCAAGGTCGTTGCAGAACGGGAGCGTTAACCCCCTGTTGCATAACCTGGGCCACAACCTGAAACGGCCAGAAACAAAAAACTCCGTATCTGGCACTTGCGTGACCAGAATACAGAGTTTTTTGGGGTGTTGCCTGAGCTGTTTTGCGTTTTTACGCAAGCCTTACGCGGCGGCGAACAATTGCTCGCTGATTTGCGCTTGAGCGTCGCTCATGGCTTTGGTGCGCACTTCATCACCGTAAGCCAGGCCATGGGCACGGACGAATTCAATGTCGGTGATGCCGATGAAGCCGAACAGTACTTTCAAGTACTCTTCGTGAGCCACACCCGTGGCCTGACCGGCATGCAGGCCACCGGAAGTCGAGACGATCACGACTTTCTTGCCGCCGCACAGGCCTTCAGGGCCGGCTTCGGTGTAACGGAAGGTCTGACCGGCAACGGCGATGCGATCGATCCAGGCCTTGAGTTGGGTCGGGATGGTGAAGTTGTACATCGGTGCGGCAATCACCACGGCATCGGCGGCGAGGAATTCGGCCAGGGTAGTGGCACTCAGCTCGGCTTCGTGCTGCTGGGCGGCGTTGCGCAGTTCGGCGGTAGTGCCCGCGGCAACAAGGGTCGTGGCGGAGAAATGGCTGATGGCATCGGCGGCCAGGTCGCGGTAAGTGACCACGGCGTTTGGCTCTGCGGTTTGCCAGGCTTTGACGACTTCGCTGCTCAGCAGGCGGGAAGCCGAGTTGTCACCAAGAATGCTCGAATCGATATGCAACAGTTTCATGTGGGATCTCCAGGTGAGGACCGCCACGGGGCGATCTGATGGAGTGAATCCTACAGACGAAACCAATGGCTGATTAGACCGCAACAATGCGATAGTTCGTCCCACTGATAGAACAATCGGACTGCCGTCATGCAAGACCTCAATGATCTCTACTATTTCGCCAAGGTGGTGGAAGCCGGCGGTTTCGCGGCCGCCGGGCGTTTGCTCGGGATTCCCAAGTCGCGCCTGTCGCGGCGTATCGCCGAACTGGAAGAACGCCTCGGTGCGCGCCTGCTGCAACGCACTACCCGGCAACTCAAGCTGACCGCTGTGGGCGAGCGCTACCTGCGGCACTGTCAGGCGATGCTGCTGGAAGCGGAAATGGCCGATGAAGCGGTGGCCAGCATGTCCAGCGAACCACGTGGGCGCTTGCGAGTGTCCTGCCCCGTGGGCCTCGCGCATGAAATGTTGCCGACGGTCATCGCCCGATTTCTTGAGAAGTATCCGCAGGTGCAACTGGAAGTGATGCTGCTCAATCGCCGGGTCGACCTGGTGACTGAAGGCGTCGATGTCGCCTTGCGCGTGCGAGAGCTTGGCGACGAAGATCCGCTGCTGGTGACCCGACGCCTGCGCCAGGCACAAATGGCCATGGTCGCCACCCCGGCGTTTTTGCACGAACGTGAAATCAATCACCCCGAAGACCTGAAAACCCTGCCGGTGCTCGGCGCCCTTGAAGCCGACCGCATGGTGCATATCCGCCTGCTGGATCAACAGGGCAAAAGTGTCGATCTCAGCATGGAGGCGCGGCTGGGCATCGATGACTTTATCGTGCGCAAGGCCTGCACCCTCGCCGGCCAGGGTTTTACCCTGTTGCCGATGATGTATTGCGAGCCGGAGCTGGAAGACGGTTCGCTGGTTCAACTGTTGCCCGATTGGTCGTTGCCTGGCGGCTGGCTGCAAGCGGTCTACCCTCACCGGCGCGGGGTGATGCCGGCGGTTCGTGCCTGGCTCGACCATTTGATCGAAACATTCAGCGCCTGTGGGGACCGTTTGATATGAAGGCTGGACGTATGAACGAAGAGGATGTCGCGCAGTTCTGTCTCGCGCTGCCGGGTGCGCGGGAAGACTATAAATGGGGCGGTGTACGGGTATTTTCGATTGCCGGAAACAAGATGTTCGCGTTGCAGAACTTGCGCGGCGATTCCCTGGCCTTCAAAGTCGACAAGGACCTGTTCCTGGGGCATTGCGATCGACCGGGCATCCACCCGGCTCCCTATCTGGCGAGAGCCCAGTGGATCATCATGCAAACGCCCTACCCGCTGGGCGCCGAAGAACTGCAAGGCTTATTGCAACGGTCCCACCAATTGGTGGTGAGTAAACTGCCCAAGCGCACCCAGGTGGGACTGCTGCTTTAAAACAAAGCCAACAGATTCGCGCCGAGAAACATCTGATCGATCCAGAACACCTGGTGCAGCAACACAATCAGCCAGAACAGCAGTTGATAGGAAACTTTGCGGGTCTTGTGCCGAAACACCTGCTGGGCCAGCAAGGCGCCGGGCCAGCCACCGGCCAGTTCGACCGCGTGCAAGACGTTTTCCGGCGTGCGCCAGGCGTCGGTGCGGGCCTTGCGTTTGTCGCTCCAGTACAGGAAAAACGCCAGCACACTGACGATCCCGTATGCCGCCAGCGGAATCAGCGACACCCCACGCAGCCAGAGTGACACCGACCCAAACAGCGGCAACGCGCACAGCACTGCGAAAACCAGCAGTTTGAGCCGCAGGTTCTGGATGCGCTCTCCCCCGGACCTGCGTCCGGGGTCGTGGCGCCTGCCGGCGTCACTCATGGCTTGGCCGCGGACCAGTCAACCCAGCCGAACTGCCAAGTGGCCAGAATGACCAGGCCGAACACGATGCGGTACCAGGCGAACGCTGCGTAGCTGTGGCTGGCGATGAACTTGAGCAGGCCACGGACCGCGATCATCGCGAAGATGAAGGCTGTCACGAAACCGATCGCGAACACTGGAAAATCAGCCGGCACGAACAGGTGGCGGTATTTGAACCCCGAATACACCGCCGCCGCGACCATGGTCGGCATCGCCAGGAAGAACGAGAACTCGGTAGCGGTCTTGCGCGACAGGCCGAACAGCAACCCGCCGATGATGGTCGACCCGGAACGCGATGTCCCTGGAATCATGGCCAGGCATTGGGCGAAACCGACTTTCAGCGCATCTTGCCAGGTAATCTCGTCGACGGTTTCGGCATGCACCTGATGTTGGCGTTTCTCGGCCCACAACATAATCACACCGCCCACCACCAACGCCGTCGCGACGGTAATCGGGTTGAACAGGTAATGGTGAATCAGGTCGGAGAAAATCACCCCCAATACCACCGCCGGCATGAAGGCGATCAGCAGGTTGGCGGTGAAGCGACGCGCGCTCGGTTGCGTTGGCAAACCGGTGACCACATCGAGAATCTTGCGACGAAACTCCCACACCACCGCCAGGATTGCACCCAACTGGATAATGATGTTGAACGCGATAGCCCGCTCACCACCAAAGTTAAGCAAGTCGGCGACGATGATCTGGTGCCCGGTACTGGAAATGGGCAGAAACTCTGTCAGCCCTTCTACTACGCCAAGTATCAATGCCTGAAAAGCGGTCCAAAGATCCATCAATCCCCCAAAAGCAATGCCCCCAGGCATGCCCCGTTAGTTTTGTTTAAACGTTCATCGCGCTGAGCGTAGTTGAAGTTCCGCGCGCACAGGATCCAGACGAAACCGTAAAAATTCCGTGAAAAATCGAGCGTGATTCAGGTTTTTCCGCGCGGGGCCGAAATCCTATCAGACAAGCCTTTAAAACGCTGCTGCGGAATAGGACTTGGGTCGCATAGGCCCGACCGGCAAAGCGTGGTTGGATGCGGGCATTGGTTTATGACAATAAAAAGAAAACTGGAGTAACCGCGTTATGAACAGCTTGCGCAGTGTGTCGATCAGCCGACGCTTGTGGCTCATCTTGATCGTGTCGGTGGTGATGCTGCTGACGTTGGGCATGTTGATGCTCAAGCAGATTCACGACGACCTTTATCAGGCCAAGGCGCTGAAAACCCAGCACGTGGTACAGACCGCCAGCGGCATTTTGAATTACTACCATGACCTGGAAACGGCCGGCACCCTCACGCGCGAGGCCGCGCAGAAACAGGCACTGACCGCGGTTCGCGGACTGCGCTACGACCAGAGCGACTATTTCTGGATCAACGACCTGACGCCGGTGATGATCATGCACCCGGCCAACCCCAAGCTGGACGGCCAGAACCTCTCGGCCATCCGCGACCCGGACGGTTTTGCGGTGTTTAACGAAATGGTCGCCGTGGCCAAGGCCAAGGGCGCCGGCATGGTCAACTACCGCTGGCCGAAACCGGGCGCCAGTGCCCCGGTGGAAAAAACCTCTTACGTCAAACTCTTCGAGCCTTGGGGCTGGGTGATTGGCTCGGGCGTGTACATCGACGACACGCAGGCCGAATTTAACGGCCAGGTATGGAAGGCCACTTTCCTCGGCGTGGTCATCGCGCTGGTGATGGCGCTGTTGGTGATCCTGATTGCCCGCAGTATTGTGCGCCCGCTCCAAGACACCGTGAACGCCATGGCCAATATCGCCAGCGGTGAAAGTGACCTGACCCGCAGCCTCGATACCCACGGCCGGGACGAAGTGGCGCAACTGGCACGACACTTCAACGCGTTTACCACCAAGCTGCGCCTGGTGATCACCGAGCTGCAGGTGTCCGCCAGTGCGTTGGGTCAGTCGTCCAGTGAGTTGGGTAATGACGCTGCCCAGGCTCAGCAACGCAGCCAGCAACAGTCGCAGCAGATGGAACTGGTGGCCACGGCGATTAATGAAGTGACCTATGGCGTGCAGGATGTGGCGAAGAACGCCGAGCATGCGGCCAGCGAAATGCGCGATGCCGAATCCCAAGCGCAGCAAGGCCAGATCAACATCGACGGCAGCTTGCAGCAGATCGACAAACTGTCCGGCACCATCGATCAGGCAGTCGAGGTGATTCGTACCCTGGCAACGGAAAGCACGCAGATCGGCAGCGTCCTGGAGGTGATCCGCTCCATCGCCGAGCAAACCAACCTGCTCGCCCTCAACGCCGCCATCGAAGCGGCCCGGGCCGGTGAGCAGGGTCGCGGGTTCGCGGTGGTGGCCGATGAAGTGCGCCTGCTGGCCCAGCGCACGCAGAAGTCCACGGCGGAAATCCAGTCGATGATCGAACGCCTGCAAAGCCATTCGGAGGCGGCGGTCAAGGTCATCGGCGACAGCAGCCGCGCCTCCCAACTGACCATCGAACAAGCCGGTCTGGCCGGTGCGAGCCTGAATGCGATTGGCCAGGCGTTACGCAACCTCAACGGGCTGAACGCGTCTATCGCCAGCGCGACGTTGCAGCAGGCCCATGTGGTGGAAGACATCAATCAGAACGTGACCCAGGCCGCGGGCTTGTCCCACAGCACCGCGTTGGCAGCGGAGCAATCGAGTGTGGCCAGTGTTCGGCTGAAAGACCTGAGCGAGCAGTTGAACGGTTTGCTCAAGCAATTTCGCGTGTAACCCCCTGTAGCAGCTGTCGAACAACGGGAGGCTGCGTTCGGCGACGAAGTCGTCGTGAATTCAGGCAGCGCGGTGTTTGAGTCAGACCGCGTGTACAGGGTTTACGACAGCTGCGCTGCCGAACGCAGCCTCGCGCTGCTCGACAGCTGCTACTAGCCTGCAGGTTCTACTTGGCGGCGGCTGCCGGTACAATCCGCCCCCCACTTCGCTCTCCCCAAGGAACCTCCATGTCCGGGCTTGAACTGTTTGCCGCTGCCCTCGGTGTGATCGCCGTCTGGTTGACGGTCAAACAGAACCCCTGGTGTTGGCCAATTGGCCTGGTCATGGTCCTGCTGTACAGCTGGATCTTTTTTGAGGTGAAGCTCTATTCGGACATGCTCCTGCAAGTGATCTACGCCGCGCTGCAACTCTATGGCTGGTGGCAATGGACCCGTGCAGGCGAAGCGAATACCGGTCGGCAGGTCAGCCGGCTTGACTCGAAATCAGTCGCTTTGGGCCTCGCGGTCGGCGCGCTGGGCAGTGTGCTGTTGGGCGCCGCCATGGCGCACTGGACCGATGCTGCCCAGCCATGGCTCGACGCTGCACTCACGGGGTTCAGCCTGGTCGCGCAACTGTGGATGGCGCAAAAACGCGTGCAATGCTGGCCGCTGTGGATCGCCGTCGATGTCATTTTCGTCGGGCTGTTCATCTACAAAGGCATGTACCTCACGTCGGCCCTCTATGCGCTGTTCCTGCTGCTGGCCGTGCAAGGCTGGCGTGAATGGCGTGCCGACCCGGTACTGCGCGCATGAAGGTGCTGGTGCTCACGGGGCCCGAATCCAGTGGCAAGAGCTGGCTGGCGGCTGAGTTACAGGGGCATTTCGGCGGTGTGCGGGTTGATGAATACGTGCGCTGGTTCATTGAGCAGAACCCACGCGACACCTGCCTGGGGGATATTTCCAACATCGCCCGCGGCCAGTTGCAATGGGAAGATGAAGCCCGCTCCCGGCAGCCCCGGCTGTTGATTCTCGACACTCATTTGCTGAGCAATATCCTCTGGAGCCAGACCTTGTTTGGCGACTGCCCTGAATGGCTTGAGCCGGCATTATTGGCTCGCCATTACGATTTTCACCTGCTGCTATCGCCGGAGCACGTCGACTGGACAGATGACGGCCAGCGCTGTCAGCCCGAACTGAGTGAGCGCCTGGAATTTTTCAAGGCAACTCACCTTTGGCTCGAACAGCACCGCCAACCGTTTCAGGTCCTGCGGGGAAGCTGGGAAAACCGCCGGGGGCAGGCCTTTGATGCGGTCACCCGACTGCTGGATTCCTGAGCCGGTTTTGGGTCGATTTCCCCAGCCATTTCCCCTGTTTTGGGGCAAGAGTGTCCATTCGTGAAACACTCATCTACCCGCAAAGAGGCCATTTCAGCGCCCTTCATCATCTTGTCATGACTCTTGTTAAGCGCTTGAAACACATCCTCGCAAACCCTTGTTCCAGAGCTTTGCGTCGCGATTGTTCAGCCAAACCCTGTCGAGCTTGTCTCAGCCATGAAACAGCGGACGTATCGCGCACTTTTCACAAAACGTTAACCCGTTGAATTAAAACGACAATTCAAAAGCGGCACAGCTTTCGCTCTCTCCTTCCCAACGCTGACAAGGGCCAGCCCACAAAAGAAGGAATTGCTGCCGTGGGGACTTTCAATAAAGGCATGACTTGCCTACTGCTGATCGGATGTGCCGCCACGTCGGTACTCAGCCTCAACGCTCAGGCTGATGGCAATGGCGTCATCGTTCTCACACGTGATGTCCAACCCGTCCCAATTGGCCGCACTGGCGGCAAAGACCCCTACCCGACCACCGTCAATGCCAACCCTTCAGCACGCATCACGTCGACCATGAGCAACACCGAGTTGACTGACGGTGATTTCGCCAGCATTGCCAGCGGCTCGACCATCAGCGGCAACATCAATCCAAACTCAACCGGTGGCAGCATGCCAGGCCTCAATGTCGTGACCAATCCCAACGGGATGCCTGGCATGAGCGCCGGCCACGGTGGTGGCAGCGGTGCCGCGATTTCCGGAACCATCAATCGGGCCATGAGTTCCGGCATGGCCCCACTGACCAGAATGGCCGGAGGTCAATGACATGAATCGTAGCCTGATCTTTCTCGCCTTGTTCGCCAGTGCCAGCGCCATGGCCGACTCCGGTGTTCCAACCGTGAACAACGCCACCATCCAGGATGCCGGCGTTCAGTACAAAGGCAACTTGAACGTCAACCAGGCGGCCGGCGATCAACAACAACAAACCAACGTTCGCGCCATCGCAATCGGTACCAATGCCGGGGCGAGCACCAAGATTCACCAGTCAATCGACACCTCCGCCAATCCGTCCATGAATGCGACGGCCACCATCGGCGGAACCTCTTTCAGTAATGGCAACGGTGTACTGGGCGTCAACCAGAGCGCCGGGGCCAACAACCAGATGGCCAACGCTGCGCGGATCAGCATCAGTGCTGGACCGCAGAGCGTCGACGATAGCGCCCTTTCTCAACAGAACGTGGCGTTGCTACCAAGCTCAGGAGCAACTGGGTCCCAAACCGGCAGTCGCCAGGTCGTTACCAGCGACCAGGCCTTCACCGGCAGCCGAGGGATTATCCAGGTGAACCAGAGTGCCGGGGTGGGGAACCGAATGGCTAACACCCTGAGCATCCGGGTCGCTGACTGACCCAAACGCAGTGCGATTAGAAAGTACCAACACTTAACCAACTAATAAGCACGGAGAAACACCATGAAACCTACAATGGCTCTCAAACCACTGGTTTTCGCTCTCGCAGCAGTGATGGCAATCGCAGCACAAGCAGGCGGTCGTGATGATGATCACGGTCATGGCAATGGTCACGGAAACGGGCATGGCAGTCATCAGCCTAAAGGCCCAACCCTGGATCAGATTCTTTCAATTACGGCTGGCGCCGGTGCTACTGTTCTGGATACACAGAACAGCGAAGGCAACACAGTGCTGAACCAGGGCACCCAAAACGGTGCAGCAACCGACAACTCGCTCAATGGTTCCAACGGTAATATGGGCGCTAACGTGGCCGCCGGCGACGGCAACCAACAAGACAACGCCGCCGCACTGGCTACTGCTGACGAAAGCTTCATTTTCGGTTCTGCAGTGGCGGCTTCCAGCGCCACACAAAACAACACCAACAACGCCGTTAACAACTACTCTAATACCAACACCGCCACGCTCACCAATGCAGGCAACAATGGTTCCGGCAACATCGGGATGAACGTGACCGCTGGCAACTTCAACCAACAGAAAAACAACCTGGCGATTGCTGTATCGGGTGGCCGTGTAGCCGCAGCAGCCGCATCGGCTGACCAAAGCTCCAGTGGTCTGCAAGTGGCCAACAACGGCACTCAGACCTACAAAACCGACACCCTCAGAGGCACCTTCACTGCTGCTGGCGCGTTTGTAGCAGCGGGTAAAGCAGTGTCTACTCCTGCTGACGATGATCATGGCCACGGTGGCTATGGCAACGACAACAGAGGTGGTGGTCATGGCGGCCATGACGATGGCAAAGTCAATTCCGACTTCGTTGCAGTTGGCGTCTTCGGTCTGGCTGGCGTAACCACTCAGCAATACCTGACTCCAGATGGCTGGAAAAACCCTGTGACCAACACTGCTGTAATGCAAAACTCGATGAACAACTTCTCCGGCAACGGCGGAGCCAACGTATCGTCTGGTGTAGGCAACCAACAAAGCAACTCGCTGTCCATCGCCGCAGGTTGCAAAGCCTGCCTGTAATCGCGATCGAAATGAAAGCCCCGGCAACGGGGCTTTTCCACAGTCCGCCAAGGCGTATCGATCATGCGTAAGACTGCCCTTTTCGCCCTCCTCTGCCTGTCTGGCCTGACTCAGGCCGCACAGATGCCAGTTGCCGCCCTGCCTGGCGGCGTGTTGGTCTATAAGCAGGTGCAGAGTTTGCGTGAGCGCAAGTTTGCCGACATCGTCGAACAGAAAACCGACTTCAGCTGTGGCGCTGCCGCACTGGCGACGGTGTTACGCCAGGCCTATTGGCTCGACGTCGATGAGGAGCACATCATCAAAGGCATGCTGGTCAACGCTGACCAGAACCTTGTTCGTACGCAAGGTTTCTCCATGCTGGACATGAAGCGCTACATAGAAAGCATCGGCATGCGCGCCAGGGGCTACAAGATCCCACCTGAAAAGCTGGATGCTGTAACGATTCCGGTGGTGGTACTGATGGAAATTCGCGGCTACAAGCACTTCGTGGTGTTGCAGCGTGCTGACAAGAACTGGGTCTATATCGGCGACCCGGTACTCGGACACAAACGCTACTCCCACGATGACTTTGTCAAAGGTTGGAACGGCATTGTCTTCGCTATCGTAGGTCCCGGTTACGACAAAACCAATGCATTGCGCAGTCCACCGGTACCACTGACAGCCAAGAACAAGCTGGATACTTTCAATCCTGTCAGAGACGCTGAATTGATGGATTTTGGTTTCATACAGAGCGACTTCTTTTAATCGCCAAAAGATGATAGTGGGGCAGGATGCTCCGGGAGCAGCAGATGAAAAGTTCATACTGGCTGGCCGTTGCCTGTCTGGCAGCGAGCGCATCAGGCTATGCCAATGGATTCAAACCCATCGAAATAAAGGATCAGGAACTGGCCCAGTTGCGCGGCCGTTATGTAATGCCCGGCCGGATTATCAGCTTCGGCGTGGTCATGAGCAGTACCTGGCGCAACGCCAGCGGAGACGTCATCGGCGCAACGTCGTCCATGCAGATCCAGGCAACAACGATCAAACCCGAATTCTACGTATCAACCATCAAGATCGACGGCAATGGCACTACGCCTGACCAAGGCGCCGGCAGTGTGATTGGTGGAGCAGGCCTGGCGACCAGCCAAGGCGTTACCCAAAGTGTTCGCGCCGCCGGGGACGGCAACACCGCCTACAACAACGTCTCGATCGACGTGAAGGAAGCCAACCAGGCTCCTGCGCTTGTGCCAGGTCAAGGACAAGCCCTGATGGCCGGACAAACCATCACCGGCAGCAACGCCGCCGGCAGTGTCGCCGTGTCAGCCACCGGGGGTGGCATACAAATGGCTATTCAGGCCAGCGGCAACCAAGGCACTGCACTGCAACAAGTCGCCCAGGGCGGATTGCTGCAGAACACCCGATTGCTGGGCAACAGCAACATGGTCAATAACCTCACTCAACTCAACGTGGTGCTCAATAATAATGGCCCGAGTGCTGGCGCATTGGACTGCAACCTGACCCAACTTAACGCCCTACGCACCTTAGGATATTGAACTACGCTGACTCTCGACCATTGGGCTTTAAGGGACGGCTAATTCATGTATCGATCAGTGTCACTGCGCGCAGTAGTTTGTTTGAGCACTCTGTTTCCGGCGGCGATGTTGCAAGCAGCACCCAACGCCGACGTAGAGGCCCTGAAACAGGAACTTCTGGAGCTAAAGCAACGATACGAAGTACAACAAAAAGCCCTGGCGGTACTTGAACAACGGGTCCGCCAGGTAGAGGACCAACCCGTAGCTCCCCCACCAAAACGCCTGGCCAAGTCGCCAGCCGACATGAAAGGGAACGCGGGGACCGCGGTAGCCACAGGGACTGGCGCCGCAGCCGCATCGGGGGGAGCCGCAGGGGGCAGTGGCAGTTCTTATGGCCAATCGCTGGCTGACGATTCACAACCGGCACAGAGCGTTTCCAACCTGTACGACGAAGCCAGCGGGTTCTTCGGCGGCGGCAAATTCAGCGTCGAAACCGGGCTCACTTACTCCCGATACGACACCCGCCAGCTGATCCTCAACGGCTTTCTCGCACTGGACTCGATCTTCCTTGGCAACATCAACCTCGATCGGATCAAGGCTGATACCTGGACGCTCGACCTCACCGGTCGCTACAACTTCAACAACCGCTGGCAGTTCGACCTGAACGTGCCAGTCATTTACCGCGAGTCGACGTACCAGTCCGGTGGCGGCAATCAGGGCGCGGCTAACGTCACCACTGAAGCGACTGTCACCCAGGATCCGGAAATTGGTGACGTGAACTTTGGTGTCGCCTACAAGTTTATGGACGAGTCGGTGAACACCCCGGATGCCGTGTTCACCTTCAGGGTCAAGGCGCCTACGGGCAAGGATCCGTTCGGGATCAAACTTCGCCAGACCGACGCCAATACCAACCTGTTCGTACCTGACTCCCTGCCAACCGGTAACGGCGTATGGTCCGTCACCCCGGGCATTTCGCTGGTCAAAACCTTTGACCCTGCGGTGTTGTTCGGCAGCTTGTCTTACACGCACAACTTCGAAGAATCCTTCGACGACATCAGCGCGACGGTCAACCAGAAAACCCCGGGCAAGGTGCAAATCGGCGACAGCTTCCAGATCGGCGCGGGTATTGCGTTTGCCCTGAACGAAAAGATGAGTATGTCGTTCTCGGTGTCTGACCTGGTGCAACGCAAAAGCAAGCTGAAACAGGATGGCGGGGACTGGGAATCCGTGGTCTCCAGCGATGCAAACGCCGGCTACTTCAACATCGGCATGACCATTGCGGCCACCGACAACCTCACAATTGTTCCCAACCTGTCCATGGGTATGACCGACGATGCCCCGGACTTCCAGTTCAGCCTGAAATTCCCTTACTACTTCTAACCCCTGACAAGGAATGGAAAAGGCCCGCTGCGATGCAAGTCGCAGCGGGCCTTTTCGTTTTGCCGCGCCCTAGCGGATCTGATGTTTGTGCAGCAATCGGTAGAACGTCGGGCGTGAAACACCCAATACTCTGGCGGCGACACTGAGGTTGTCACTGTGCCGATTCAGTACATCGCACAACGCCTGGCGCTCGGCGCGCGTCTTGTAGTCTTCGAGCGTGCCCATGGGCGTAGCGAAGGCTTGCTGGCTGATCAACCCAAGATCCCGCGCTTCGATTTGCCGCCCTTCGGCCAACACCAGTCCACGCCGTACCCGGTTGGCCAGTTCGCGGACATTGCCCGGCCAATCATGCTTGCCCATGGCAATCAGTGCGTCCTCACTGAAACTGCGCGGACGGCGGCCGGTTTCATGGCTATAGAAATGGGAAAAGTGGTTGGCCAGCATCGACAGATCGCCGTGGCGTTCACGCAACGGCGCGGTGACCACCTGAAGCACGTTCAGGCGGTAGTACAAATCTTCACGGAAGCGTTTCTTCTCGATGGCGGCCTCAAGGTCGACGTGTGTTGCCGCCAATACCCGCACGTCCACCGGAATCGGCTGACTGCCGCCTACACGTTCAATGTGTTTTTCCTGTAGGAAGCGCAACAGATTGGCTTGCAGTTCCAGCGGCAAATCGCCGATTTCATCGAGGAACAACGTGCCGCCGTTCGCCGCTTCGATCCGCCCGACCTTGCGTTGATGGGCGCCGGTGAAGGCGCCCTTCTCATGGCCGAACAACTCGGACTGAATCAGGTGTTCGGGAATCGCGCCGCAATTGATCGCCACAAAAGGTTTGCTGTGGCGTTGGGATTGTCGGTGCAGGGTGCGGGCGACCAACTCCTTGCCGGTGCCGCTTTCGCCGCGGATCAAGACCGGAGATTCGGTGGGCGCCAGTTTACTCAACAACTTGCGCAGTTCGCGGATCGGTTTGCTGTCGCCCAGTAATTCGTGCTCAGGCTGATCGATGTGAATCGTGCCCTGGCCACGCAGGCGCGCCATACCGAAGGCCCGCCCCAGGGTGACCTGAACCCGGGAGACGTCAAACGGCAACGTGTGAAAATCGAAAAACCATTCACAAACGAAGTCCCCGACATTCTGCAAACGCAGGACTTCCTGATTGAGTACGGCGATCCACTCGGTGCCGCTGCGGCTGATGAGCTCTTTGACGGCTTCCGGGCGTTCCAGGTGGAAAGGTTGTAATCGCAGGAGGCCAACGTCGCAGGTTTTATCGCCGGCATTCTCCAGAGAACAGCTATCAACATCCCAACCCACAGAACGTAAACCCGGTAACAGACGATAGCAGTCGTCACAGGGGTCTACTACTAACAGACGTCGTAACGCGGGCGTTTCGATCATGACTGTTCCTTGGCGCCAAATATTAGGAAATATTAGTAAAAACAGTCATTTGGCGGACCTGGCTGTAACATTAGCAAGAATTTGACACGGCCTTGTATCGATTGACTATAGAGCAGCCACTTAATAAGTTATAAGCAACGACTTGCTTAGTTACCTAACGAGTTGAACCTTTCATTTAGCTTTCAGAAGAAGCCCCTGCTATTGAGTATATGAAAGAAAGTTGAAATTTCTTTTGTTTGGGTGTGACCTGACCCCCTATTGGGTGCATCAGTACAAGTAACCAGCCGAACGGTAAGCCCAACCGACGGCACATCACTTGATTGGGCATACAGAGAGAAGACCCCATGACCGCCCCGCTCCGTATCAACGAAGCTCTTTTGATTGCCGACCGCGCATTTCAACCTTTCCAATGCGTTGCCTGGGCTCAACAAGACGGCAACGGCGAGCTCTGCATCACCGTCATCGACCGCACCAAAACCCATATCGGCCGCACCCAGATCCCTTGCAGCGCCTATACCGATCCTGCACAACTCGAACACCTGCTGGAGCAGGCCCGTGCCGAACTGAGCCAGGAAGGTTATAAACTGCAATCGTGGTCCATGCCGCATTAAGGGTGTTTGCGGATTACTTTCGGGTCATCCGCCCTTCCCCCGTTTATCTGGCTGATTGCGACAGTAACAGCCCACTTAATACTTCAACTTCCTCGCCACGTATTACTTGGCTGCCTTGTCAGTGGTTCGAAAAGACACTGTTCTGGCACACAGTGACCCTCCGTCTGTTAGTTATGACCGTTGTGCGATCGCTCATTCAGGGATTGAATGTTTCGCAGGCAGTTGCCCTCCCGCACCCGGGTTTCGGTCAGCTCGCAAGGAGATGCGCGAATGCCACACCAGACGGCTTTTGCCCTACCAACGCAGAACATCGCTGGCGACCTCGACAGAGGTTTTGCCGCCAACGGTAAAGCCCAAGTGTATTTCGCAGGCAGTACCTCAAGCATCGCCAACAGCGTGGAAATCGACTCGAATGGTCGTGTGCTGGTGGCGGCAACCGTCGGCATGCGAGACGGCAATTGCTTTGGCCTGGCCCGCTTACTGGAGGACGGCTCGGCAGACTTGGCATTCGGCCTTGACGGCAGCGTTATCGGGCAATTCCAGCGCGGTCACGAGGCCATGGCGGGCAAAGTCCACGTCCTCGCCAACGGACACCTGCTGGTGGCCGGTCTGCACTATGAAAACGCCCACCGAACGCTACCCGCGCTGGCACTGTTCGACTCGCAAGGTCACCCCGTCGAACATTTCGGTGACAACGGGCGCTGTGTCGTCCGCCTGCCGGGAAACCTGTCCCAGGGCATGCGCGACCTCTGGCTGCCTCCGGGGGTTCCGGGGGCCGAAGCCTGCGACGTCCAGGTCCAGGCAGACGGCCGGATCCTGCTGCTGGCCAACCATCATTTTGAACTGGCCGATCACGTCGGTCTGCTGATACGTCTCACCCGCCAAGGTGAACTGGACACGTCCTTCAACGGCCGGGGCTTTGTCATCGTCCGGCATTTATTGATGAACTCCTGGCTCAGCAGTCTGATGGTGCAACGTGACGGCCGGATCATGGTGGGTGGGTCGATCAATTTTCCCGAAGAAGGCTTGCTCGCCCGTTACCTCCCCGATGGCCGCCTCGATGACACGTTCGCCGTGGATGGTTTTATGACGTTCAAGGCCGAGGAACGCGGCGCTCAGGTCAGCCAGATCATCGAGCAGGACAATGGCGACTTGCAGTGTTTCGGCAGCAGCCGCGACCCCATGCATTGCCTCGCCTTCAAAGTACACAGCAACGGCCGCCCGGACGCCCATTGCAACAGCGGCCATCCCCAACTATTGAAAATCGGCCGCAGCGGGTGCCAATGGACAGCCGCCCGGCGCCTGAGCGACGGTCGTGTATTAGCGGTCGGCGCCACGATCGGTGGGGTTGAAGCCGACTTTCTGTTAGCCCGGTACTTACCGGGTGGACAGCTGGACCCAGGGTTTGCCGAAGGCAGCTGCTGGGTTCGCACGCGTCTGGGCCGCAGCCTGGACACGGCCACGTCGGTGGCCGCTCAGGCTGACGGAAGAATCGTCGTCGGCGGTTATTCGCTGGATGGCAACTATAAGGCCATTGTCGTGCGACACTTGGGCTAGACCGGCATTTCCGCACTTGATATTCCCATCTTGTTACGGCAAGTTGCGCGCTTCTTAATACAAGGAGTAGCCGATGTCCGGTTCAATGGCCCAGGCGTTCGCGCATAACTTTCTCGGCCACTCACCTCGCTGGTACAAGGCGAGCATTCTCGGTTTCCTGATTCTCAACGCACTGGTGCTTTGGACCGTAGGTCCGGTCGTGGCCGGTTGGTTGCTGGTGCTGGAATTCATCTTCACCCTGGCCATGGCGCTCAAGTGCTATCCACTGATGCCTGGCGGGCTGCTGCTGATCGAAGCCCTGCTGCTGAAAATGACCACACCGCAGGCACTGTATGACGAACTGGTGCACAACTTTCCGGTGATCCTGCTGCTGATGTTCATGGTGGCCGGCATCTACTTCATGAAAGACCTGCTGCTGTTCCTGTTTTCGCGCTTGTTGCTGGGGGTTCGCTCCAAAGCGCTGCTGGCGTTGATGTTCTGCTTCCTCTCGGCATTCCTGTCGGCATTCCTGGATGCCTTGACCGTCACGGCGGTGATTATCAGCGCGGCCGTGGGGTTTTATTCGGTGTATCACCGCGTCGCCTCGGGCAATGATCCCCGCCAGGACAGCGAGTTCAGCGATGACCAGCACCTGCCGCAACTCCACCATGAAGACCTCGAACAGTTCCGCGCCTTCCTGCGCAGTCTGTTGATGCACGGTGCCGTGGGCACGGCGTTAGGCGGTGTATGCACGTTAGTGGGTGAGCCGCAGAACCTGCTGATCGGCCATGAGATGGGCTGGCACTTCGCCGAATTCTTTTTGAAAGTGGCCCCGGTTTCGCTGCCAGTGCTGGTGGCCGGCCTGGTGACCTGTGTGTTGCTGGAGAAACTGCGCTGGTTCGGTTACGGCACTCTCCTGCCGGACAACGTGCGTACCGTGCTGGCCAACTATGCCGCCGAAGACAACGCCGAACGTACCCCACGCCAGCGCGCCGCCTTATTGGTCCAGGGCGCCGCGGCGTTGATCCTGATTGCAGGGTTGGCGTTTCATATCGCGGAGGTCGGCCTGATCGGGCTGATGGTGATCATCTTGATCACTGCATTCACCGGCATCACCGACGAGCACCGGATCGGCAATGCGTTCAAGGACGCCATGCCGTTCACCGCGTTGCTGGTGGTGTTTTTTGCGGTGGTGGCGGTGATTCATGATCAGCAACTGTTCACGCCGCTGATCCAGTGGGTCCTGGCGCTGCCGGCCGACCAGCAACCGGGCATGTTGTATATCGCCAACGGCTTGCTGTCGGCTATCAGCGACAACGTGTTTGTGGCGACCATTTACATCACGGAAGTGAAACGGGCGTTCATTGCCGGTCATATGTCCCGCGAGCACTTCGAGACGCTGGCCATTGCGATCAATACCGGGACGAATCTGCCCAGCGTGGCGACCCCCAATGGTCAGGCAGCATTTCTGTTTCTGCTGACCTCGGCGATTGCGCCGCTGATTCGCTTGTCGTATGGGCGGATGGTGTGGATGGCGTTGCCGTACACAGTGGTGATGGGTGTGTTGGGCTGGTATGCGGTCAGCTACTGGCTGTAACCCTGACCAAAAACTGCAGGAGTGAGCCTGCTCGCGATAGCGGTCATACATTCAACGATGATGTTGACTGATAGGGTCTCATCAAGAGCAGGCTCACTCCTGCAAGGGGGATTTATGTGGGTTGGCGAGGGAGGATGTATTGCTCGATCGCCTGGGCCGCACCGTCTTCGGTGTTTGCGCCCGTCACCACGTCGGCCTGACGCTTGACCGCCTCTTCCGCCTGCCCCATGGCAATCGACAGCCCGGCGCGATGAAACATCGCCGGGTCGTTGCCACCATCGCCCAGCGCGGCGGTCTGTTCCAGCGCAACCCCGAGGTACTCGGCCAGTGTTGCCAGCGCCGCGCCCTTGTTCGCCTGCATCGCCGTCACGTCCAGGTACACCGGCTGTGAACGCGAGACCTGGGCCTGCCCCTCAACCTTGGGCAGTAATTGCGCCTCCAGCTCGATCAGCAACCCGGTGTTATGGCTGGCCGCGACAATTTTGTCGATGCGTTCCAGGTACGGTTCGAAACTCTCAACCACCACTGGCGGATACCCCAGGCCATGCTGCTCCCGGGGAACCATCGGGCCATTGGCGTCCTTCAACAGCCAGTCGCCACCGCTGAACACCCAGACTTCAATGTCCGGCAGATCGGCGAACTGCGTCAGGGTGATGAGCGCAGCGGTGGCCGGCAAGTAATGGGCCACCAGCAAGCTACCGTCCGGGTTGACGATCGTGCCGCCATTGAACGCCGCCGTCGGCACATCGACGCCTAATGCTTCGATCTGCTGCAACATCGCTTTCGGCGGGCGCCCGGTGGCCAGGCTGAACAGCACGCCCGCCTCGCGCAACGAACGGACCGCAGCAATGGTGCGCTGACTGAGCGTGTGATCAGGCAGCAACAACGTGCCGTCCATGTCACTGAGCAGAAAACGGATGGGCTGTTGCGTGGCGCCTGTCATCCGAGGCTGTGCCAGACGCGACCGTCACGGGTCAGCAGCTTGTCGGCGTCGACCGGGCCGTCCTCACCTGCCGCGTATGGCTGAACCGTTGCGTCCTGCTGCCAGGCATCGAGGAACGGCTGGACGGCGCGCCAGCCGTTTTCGATGTTGTCGGCGCGCTGGAACAGCGTCTGGTCGCCGGTCAGGCAGTCATAGATCAGCGTTTCGTAGCCGGTAGACGGCTGCATCTCGAAGAAGTCCTTGTAGGCAAAACCCAGTTCGATATTGGCCATCTTCAACGCCGGGCCAGGCCGTTTGGCCAACAAGTCGAACCACATGCCTTCGTTGGGCTGAATCTGGATGCGCAGGTAGGTCGGTTGCAACTCATCGACCTCGGTGTCGCGGAACTGCGCATACGGCGCCGGCTTGAAGCAGATCACAATCTCGGTATCGCGCACGCTCATGCGTTTGCCGGTACGCAGGTAAAACGGCACGCCGACCCAACGCCAATTGTCGATCATGACTTTGAGCGCCACGTAGGTTTCGGTCGTGCTGTCGGGTGCCACGTTGTTTTCCTGGCGATAACCCGGCAGCGGGTTGCCGTCGACTTCGCCGGCGGCATATTGACCGCGGACCGAGTTGGCCCGAGCCTCTTCGGTGGACCAGGGGCGAATGGCCCCCACCACCTTGGCCTTCTCCCCACGTACCGCATCGGCGCCAAACGCGGCCGGCGGTTCCATTGCCACCATCGCCAGTAACTGGAACAGGTGATTGGGCACCATGTCCCGCAGGGCGCCGGTGTGTTCATAAAAACTGCCACGGGTTTCGACACCGACGGTTTCGGCGGCGGTAATCTGCACGTGGTCGATGTAATGGTTGTTCCAGAAGGCTTCGAACAGGCTGTTTGAAAACCGGCTGATCAAAATGTTCTGCACGGTCTCCTTGCCCAGGTAGTGATCGATCCGGTAGATCTGGTTTTCCGTCATCACCTTGAGTAAACACGCATTCAAGGCTTCGGCGGTTTGCAGGTCGGAGCCGAACGGTTTTTCGATGACCACCCTTCGGAACGATTCAGGCGTTTCCTGCAGCAAACCCGCCGCGCCTAGCCGACGCACCACTTCGCTGAAGAAACGTGGCGCGGTCGCCAGGTAGAAGACCGCGTTGCCGGTGCCGCTGTCGGCGATTTTGGCCGCCAGCGCTTGATAAGTGCTGTCGTCCAGGAAGTCGCCCTGGACGTAGCTGATGCCTTGGGCCAGTTTGTCCCACACCTGCGGATCAAGGGCTTGATCGCCCTTGCCGACCTTGGCGGCCACTTCGGTTCGAATGAAGTCTTCGAGCTTGCGGGCAAAGGCATCGTCAGTGATGGCGTTGTGGTCAACGCCGATGATCCGCAATCCATCCCCCAGCAGACCGTCGCGACTCAGGTTGTACAGCGCCGGCATCAGCAAGCGCTTGACCAGGTCACCGTGGGCACCGAACAGGAACAGCGTGGTCGGTGGTGCGGGTTCTGCCTTGGATTTATTGCGGATCAGACGGGTCATTTTTTCGAAGTCTCCACATGGCCGCCGAAGCCGAAGCGCTGGGCAGAGAGAATCTTGTCGCCAAAGGTACCTTGACCGCGCGAACGGTAGCGCGAGAACAGCGAGTTCGACAGCACCGGTACCGGCACCGACTGTTCCATGGCGGCTTCGATGGTCCAGCGACCTTCACCGCTGTCAGCCACCGAGCCGGAATAGCCATCGAGTTTCGGATCGCTGGCCAGTGCGTCGGCGGTCAGGTCGAGCAACCAGGACGAGACCACGCTGCCACGACGCCAGACTTCGGCGATGTCGGCGACGTTCAGGTCAAAGCGCTGGTCTTCCGGCAGGTTGGTGCTGGCCTTGGTCTTGAGAATGTCGAAACCTTCGGCGAAGGCCTGCATCATTCCGTATTCGATGCCGTTGTGAATCATCTTCACGAAATGCCCCGAACCTGCAGGGCCGGCGTGGATGTAGCCACGCTCGGCGCGATCGTCATCGGACTTGCGGTCCTTGGTGCGCGGGATGTCACCCATGCCTGGCGCCAGGCTGGCGAACAGCGGGTCAAGGCGTTGAACCTCTTTGGCATCGCCGCCAATCATCATGCAGTAGCCGCGCTCCAGGCCCCACACGCCGCCGGAGGTGCCGACGTCGATGTAGTGCAGGCCTTTTTCCGACAAGGTCTTGGCCCGGCGGATGTCGTCCTTATAGAAGGTGTTGCCGCCGTCGATGATGGTATCGCCAGCTTCGAGCAGGTTGCTCAGGGTCTCGATGGTGTCTTCGGTCGGTGCGCCGGCTGGCAGCATGACCCAGACCGCTCGCGGTTTGGCCAGGCCGGCGACCAGGGCCGGCAAGTCTGCGACGCCCGTGGCGCCCTCGGCAGCCAGGGTATCGATAAAGGCGGTATTGCGGTCGTAAACGACAGTGGTATGCCCATTGAGCATCAGGCGCCGCGCAATATTGCCGCCCATGCGGCCCAGTCCAATGATCCCGAGTTGCATGTGCTGATGCTCCCTACTACAAATAATGTGTGTCAAAGGTTATAGCCCAACGTGAGTCATGGGGGGTTAGTCCAGAGCGTTGGCACATAGTTTCCGGGCATTGTGCCCGATCCTGATTGATAACGTCGGTAATCGCGCCGAAGACACAACGACCATGAAAAATAAAAAAGTTCCCTTGTGAGGCAAAAGAAATCAAAATCAGCGCCGATAGTAGATCAGCACCCGCTTGCAAGGGGCGGTTCTACAGTTGAGACAACCATTTGCGAGGTGAGCAATGGGCACAGTACACGCAGCACGGCCAGCACAGACCCTTTACGTTACGATTCGTCGGGATGAATTGCGTCAATTGAAAGAAGAGCGCGACCTCTTGAAGCAGGAACTCGCGCAACTGCGCCAGCTGACTCAAGGCACTCAATCGCCCTCCTTGCCCGTTACCCAACGCGCACCTCACGCCTGATTTTTCAGGTGAATCGGAGACAGCCTTGCGCTGTTTCCGACCTCGTTTTGCCCCCGCGATCTCTGCCAGTTCACAAATTTTTCACAAATACTGACTGATAATTCCTTCCATTATGGCCACTCGGTTCTCGTGTGGTTTCCGTTCGTCGGCAAGGGATGGCACGACGTCGAAGTGATTTCTGGCTGGAGCGTTGAATGGCTTTGTTTAAACGCAGCACTGCGTCTGCGAAAGGTTTCGATTGGGCAGGATTCCTCTGGCTATTCCTGTTCTTCTGGTATTTTTCCGGCATCACCCAATTACTCATTCAACTGACTGGCACCTCGGGCTTTACCGGGTTCCGCCAGGCGTTTGTGATGAGCGCCATCTGGCTTGCGCCGATGCTGTTGTTCCCTAAACAGACGCGCGTGATGGCGGCGGTGATCGGTGTCGTGCTGTGGGCCTGCTCGATGGCCAGCCTGGGTTACTTCTTTATTTACCAGCAGGAGTTTTCCCAAAGCGTCATCTTCATCATGTTCGAGTCGAACATCTCTGAAGCTGGCGAGTACATGACCCAGTATTTCGCCTGGTGGATGGTCGCGGCGTTCCTCGCCCACACACTGTTCGCTTATTTCCTGTGGACTCGCCTGCGCCCGGTCGTATTGCCGCGCGGGCAGGCACTGGTTGCCGCGACGGCCATTGTGATTGCCGTGGTCGGCTACCCGCTGGCCAAACAGACCGCGCGCACCGGCAGTTTTGCAGAAGGTTTCGACAAGTTCGAAACCCGCATCGAGCCTGCCGTGCCTTGGCAGATGGCCGTGGCCTATCACCGCTATCTGGAAACCCTGGCGGGCATGCAAGACATGCTGCACAGCGCGAGCAAGATTGCACCGCTGAAAAACCTGACGGACACCATGGCCAACCAGCCGGCGACCCTGGTGCTGGTGATCGGCGAGTCCACCAACCGTCAGCGCATGAGCCTCTACGGCTATCCGCGTGAAACCACACCGGAACTGGACAAGCTCAAGGATCAACTGACGGTCTTCGACAACGTCATCACCCCGCGCCCTTACACCATCGAGGCGTTGCAGCAGGTGCTGACCTTCGCTGACGAAGAAAATCCGGACCTTTACCTGTCCACTCCATCGCTGGTCAGCATGATGAAACAGGCGGGCTACAAGACGTTCTGGATCACCAACCAGCAAACCATGACCAAGCGCAACACCATGCTGACGACCTTCTCCGAGCAGGCCGACGAGCAGGTGTACCTGAACAACAACCGTAACCAGAACGCTGCGCAGTACGACGGCGACGTGGTCGAGCCGTTCAACAAGGCACTGGCCGATGCCGCGCCGCGCAAGTTGATCGTGGTGCATTTGCTCGGCACACACATGAGCTACCAGTACCGCTACCCGCCGACGTTCGACAAGTTCACCGACCGTAAAGGGGTGCCGGACGGCGTGCGCGACGACCAGGTGCCGACATACAACAGCTATGACAACGCAGTCCTGTACAACGACTTCGTGGTATCGAGCCTGATCAAGGACTACGCCAAGTCCGATCCGAACGGCTTCCTGCTGTACCTCTCCGACCACGGCGAAGACGTGTTCGACTCCGTCGGCCACACCACCCTCGGCCGTAACGAGAACAAGCCGACCGCGCCGATGTACACCATCCCGTTCATGGCCTGGGCATCGCCGAAATGGCGCGAAAACCATGACTGGAGTTTTGCCGCAGACCTGAGCCGGCCTTACAGCAGCTCGCAGCTGATTCACACCTGGGCTGACCTCGCCGGTTTGAGCGCTGATGAACTGGACCGCAGCAAGAGCCTGGTCAGCGCCAACTTCAAGCCGCGCCCATTGATGATCGGCAACCCTTATGAGCGCCAGGTGCGCCCTCTGATCGACTTCAGCCTGATGAAGCCGAAAGTTGATTCGAAAATCGTTCAACAGTAGATCCATTCAGGGGCCGATTCCGGCCCCTTTTGTTGCGCCCTGCGCAAAACCTCCCCTCTTCGATACACTTTAAAACGAGATTAATTCTCGTTTATTGCTAAATCCCCTCTCCTCTCTTCGTCTTTGAACAAACGGAAATTTTCCATTGACGACAAGGAGTCGGCTGCGATGTTCGCGCCCATCACCCGTTCCATGACTTTGACCTTCGGCCTGTGCAGCGCCGCACTCAGCCCTGATGTGCTGGCCGAGACTGATCCCGACAAACAGCCCGCCACCCTTGAACTGGCCGCCACCAGCATTTCCGCCGACAGCCTGGGCAGCACCACCGAAAACACCGAGTCGTACACCACCGGCGCCATGAGCACCGCGACGCGCTTGAACCTGTCGATCAAGGACACGCCGCAATCGGTGTCCGTCGTCACCCGTCAGCAAATGGACGATTTCAAACTCGGCACGCTGTCCGAAGCCATGGGCCAGACCACCGGCATCGTGGTCCAGCACAATGACTCGGACCGGGTCAGCTATTCGTCCCGTGGGTATTCGATCACCAACTTCCAGATCGACGGGATGCTCAATACTTTCAGCTACATGAAGTCGGATTCGGACACCATCATCTACGACCGCATCGAAGTGGTTCGCGGCGCGACCGGCCTGACCACCGGCGCCGGTGATCCGTCGGCAACGATCAACATGGTACGCAAACGACCGACCGCGCAGTGGGAAGCGCTGAGCGGGGTCAGCGCTGGCAGCTATGACGATTACTACAGTTACGTGGACGTCGGCGGGCCGCTGGCCTTCGATGGCCGCTTGCGCGGGCGCAGCGTGCTGGCGTATCGCGACAGCCATTCCTACCGTGACAAGTACCAACTGCAACGGGAAGTCGGCTACGGCATTATTGAAGCCGACCTGACCGACGACACCCTGCTTGCGGTGGGTTACGACTATCAGGACAAACAGGTGCAAGGCACGTCCTGGGGCACGGTCCCGTACTGGAACGCCGACGGCAGCAAAGCCCATCTGGGCCGTTCCACCAACATGGCCACGCCGTGGAGTTCCTGGCCGCTGAAGGACAAGACAGCATTCGCCACGCTGGAGCAGCAACTCGGTGCGGGCTGGCACTTCAAGGCGGCCTACACCCATCGCGAGAGTGACACTGACGGCAAGATTTACTACGCCGGTGGCGGTTTCCCCGAGGCGGATCGCAGCGGTATGGTCGCCAACGTCAGCCACATGGTCGGCACGCAAAAGATGGACGTGTATGACTTCAACGTGGCCGGGCCTTACTCACTGTTCGGGCGTGAACACGAAATGATGATCGGCTATGGCGAGTCGCAACGCAGTGAAGACAATCCTTACACGGTGGATGGCGCACGGCGGTCGGATTACGAAAATGTGCCTGACTGGAAATACATGGGCGGCATTCCCAAATTCCCCGACACCGTCACCAGCCTGCAAGGCGCTCATGAAAAGACCCGACAAAAAGCCGGCTACCTGGCCACGCGCCTGACCCTGGCCGACGACCTGCACGCGGTACTGGGCAGTCGTTATGGCACGTGGGAAATCTCGAAAAAGTCCAACAGTTACGACAACAACCTGCAACTGGCCGGCGTCGAAACCACCCGCCAGCAGCACAACGACATGTGGACGCCCTACGCCGGTCTGCTTTACGACATCACGCCTGAGTACACCGCTTACGTCAGCTACACCGACATCTTCAAGCCGCAAGACGCCCGCGACAGCAACCGCAAATACCTGGAACCGGTAGTGGGCAGCAACTATGAACTGGGGCTCAAGGGCAGCCTGCTGGAAGAACGCCTGAACCTGGCCACGGCGCTGTTCTGGAGCAAGCAAGATAACGTCGCCGAACTCGACGACTCTGTACCGCCGGACCCGGTCACCGGCGAGGAGTTTTTCAAATCCGGCGGCAAAGGCAACAAGGTCCAGGGGTTTGAAGCCGAGGTCTCGGGCGAGCTCATGGCGGGCTGGAACATGACGGCCGGCTACACCTACACCCACTCGGTCAATGGTGAAAAGCAACGCACCAACACCCCTCAACCGCTGAATATGGTGCGGCTGTCCACGGCGTATCGCCTGCCCGGCGAATGGCAGGCCCTGACCGTCGGTGGCGCGGTGAACTGGCAAAGTGACGTCTACCGCGCGGCCAGGCGCCCGATCGGACGGGGCGCCAATGGTGAAGTGATCACCACCAGCGCGAACATTCGCCAGGAGGCCTACAGCGTGGTGAAGTTGATGTCGCGGTATGAGTTCGACCGGCACCTCTCGGCATCGCTGAACGTCGATAACCTGTTCGACACGAAGTACTACGACAACGTCGGGTTCTACAACGGCGTGTTTTGGGGTGACCCGCGCACCGTCACGTTAAGCCTGGACTGGAAGCTCTAGCGTGCTCATTCCCATTTGGCGGAATCGGCAGATAATGTCCCTGCGACATTGCTTCATGGACGAAAGGCCCTTAACCCGTAATGGGAGGCACCCATGAAATGTACGACCCTGATCGTTGCTGGCCTGATGATGTTCGGCTCAGTCTCTGCATTTGCAGAATACGGCTCCGAACGCATGCGGTATTACTACGAGACGCTGCATCTCGCCCAGCAAAAGGCAAATGGCTTCGAGATCAAAAATATTGAACTGCGTGTTCCGAGCGATCAAACCGCACAGGTGACCGAAAACTACAAACCGAAGTAATCGAAGCCAGCCGGGCGTCCTGAGGGGCGCCCTTTTTTATGCCTGAGCAGTTAAAGCGCCTTGGTCCAGAACAGCATGCGGCCATGGGCCGGATCGAACATGCCGGCGGCAAACCCGAACTTGCCGTAGGACGCCTGTGCGACCGCATTGCCTTCGAGGACTTCCAGGGTGATCTTGCAGCAACCCCGCTGACGGGCAATGTCTTCAACCTTTTGCAGCATCTTCTGGCTCAGCCCCAAACCGCGGAACTGCGGGACCACCGACACGTCATGCACGTTGACCAGTGGCCGACAGGCAAAGGTCGAGAAACCTTCGAAGCAATTGACCAACCCGGCCGGCGCGCCGTCGACGAAGGCCAGTACACTGAACGCGTGGGGACGTTTGGCCAGCTCTCCGGGCAACTGCTGCAGGGTATCTTCGGGCAGTGCATGCCCGCCGCCCATCGGGTCCTGGGCATAGGCATTGAGCACCACACCAATCGCCTCGGCGTGCACCGGGTTGGTGTAGCTGGCCTGAAGTACCAGAATGTCTGCGGATTCCATTTCCATCGTTGCTATCCCGTCGAGTTATCCCGGCGCGTCACTCGCGCCGCGAAGTCGAAGGACATTAGCGTGAGTCGCCATCGCCGACAACCCGAACCTGCCTCAAACACCCCAGATCAGCGTCTCGGTCCAGCCCAGTTCGGCAAAATCCGCCGCCCGCAAACCCGACTCGCCAGAGCAGAAAAACTCATCCAGTTGCGGCGGTGCCACCGAGGTGCCGCTGAGCATGGCATGGACCTGGCCACGATGATGAAGCTGGTGTTCGAACAGATGGGACAGCAGACGTAAACGGCTGTCATGTTGCGGCGTGTCCCGGGCGATGGTGACGATTCGTCCCAGGTCTGTATCGCGCAATTGCTCGCAGTAGGCAATCAACCGATTGTCCACCAGCGATTGCTCGCGCTTGAGGTCTGCACCGACGCTGCATGGCTCGTCTTCCTTGAAAAAAACGTAGCAGTCGGGGTGTGGATCATCACCACGCAACTCGCGCTCCAACGCGTCCACGTAAAACCAGTCGCAGGTCAGGATGTGATTGAGGGTGGCGACGAGGCTGGGGAAGAAACTGACTCGCGGGGCCGCGAGCTCGGCCGGGGTCAACTGGCTCCAGGCCTTGGCCAGTCGGTAATTGGCCCAGGCGTTTTGATACGCCATGGTCAGCAAATGGTGAGACAGGGGCTGATTCATGTTCACGGCTCCCGAAAATCAGGCTTCAGCAAAGCGTTGCAGCTGCATTTCCTTCAAACGGCTTAACGTGCGACGGAACGGGAATTCCAGATAACCCTCGGTGTACAGGGCCTCCATCGGCACCTGCGCTTCGAGGTACAGCGGCACTTTGCGGTCGTAGCACTCGTCCACCAGCGCGATGAAACGCCGCACGCCATCGTCGTGCACGGACAGTTGCGGCAGCTCGCGGTCTCCCGCAACGACGTGTTCGGCCGCATCTTCGGTGCCTCGGGCGATGCGCCCTTCGCGTTTTTGTGCGCTGAGGTTGGGCACTTCACTCAACAGAATAGCGCTGTAGGTGTCGCACAGGGCCATGAAGTCCATGGCCGAGAAAGGTTGTTCGCACAGGTCGGCATAACGGCACCACAGCACGCCAGCGCTGGCCTGCAGGACATTGACGTGGCGGTAGCCGACGGTCACCGGATCGCGGGACACGGACTGGCCCACGGTCAAGGCCTTGAACACGTCACCCAGTGCATCGGGATGCGCGGCGTCGCTCACCCAGTAGCGCTGCAACGCGGTGCCCGGATGCAGGCGGTGGTCTTCGCCGCCCTCCACCGCGATCACCTGCATGTGCCGCTTGATCGCCTCGATCGCGGGCATAAAGCGGTCGCGATTGAAGCCATCGGCGTAGAGCTGATCCGGTGGCAGGTTGGAGGTGCATACCACCACCACGCCCTGCTCGAACATCACCTGAAACAAACGCCCGAGAATGATCGCGTCACCGATGTCGTTGACGAACAACTCGTCGAAACACAGGACGCGCACGTCCTCACTCAACTCCCGCGCCAACGCCTTCAAGGGGTCGGCGGTGCCGGTCAGTTGAAACGAACGCTGATGCACCCAGCCCATGAAGTGGTGGAAATGCTGACGCCGGGCCGGCACGCGCAGGGTTTGATAGAACTGATCCATCAACCAGGTCTTGCCCCGCCCGACCGGTCCCCACAGGTAAACGCCGGTGATCGGCGTTCGCCCTTCATGCAAGGCTTCGTGGCATTTTTGCAGTGCCCACACGGCGTGTTCCTGGGCTTCGTCCTGGACGAAACCCTTGGTTTCAATGGCGTGTTGCCAGGCGCTTAACGGAGAGTCGACATTCATGCGCGGGAGTATACGTCCGAACTGTCGCCACCGCCTCAGGGCTGCATCAGGACCGTAGCAACTGTCGAGCACCGCGAGGCTGCGGCTACGTGCGAACGCAAGCTGCTACAAGATCGGGGTTGGATTGAGCTACAGCGAGATGTCCAGTCGGGCGATCTTCCCCTGTTCGTTGAGGCGGAACATGTAGCGCAGTTCCAGCGGGCTGCCGGGAAAGGTGCCGGAGATCAGGTTGTGCACCAGCACCTTGCCGGTGCGCTGCTGAACATTCAGCACCTCGACCCGGGGCTGATAGCGCTGCGCGGTCTCTTCCATCCATTGGGCGATTGCGCGGGTGCCGATCTGGTGCTGGCCTTCATCGAACACATTGGCATCCTCGGCGAAAAAACTGGCGACCCTGGAGGTGTCGCGAGCATTGGCGGCGGCAATGTAGGCGGCGATCGCGGGGGCCAGTAAAGAGGCGGGATTGGACATGGTTGCGGCTCCTTGTTTATTGATTCTGCACCCATGCTAAGACAAGCCTGTGTCAATTCTTGTCAGGAGTGAAACGCCCCGCTTCATCCAGTTGCATCTGTTTGCGCCAGACCCGTAACAAGTCGCTGCGCCGCCCCGGATAACGCTCGCCCGGCTCATTGGCGGCGCAAATCCGGTCGGTGCGAAAGGTCCGGTAGGCACTGCGCAATTCGCACCAGGCAACAATGATCCGCACTTCATTGAGAAAACCCAACGCCAGTGGCCAGATCAGCCGCTGGCTGGGCACTTTGTTGGCGTCGGCGTAGTCGATGTTCAGCTTGGACTGGTCGCGGACAGCCTGGCGGAACACGCTCAACGGCACCACATTTTCCGGATAGCCATAACCGGGTGGCCCGGGCAGCACCGTCGGGTTTCGCAACGCGTCCTGGGCTTCAGGCGCCAACACGGCGGCAATCTTGGCCAATGCGTCGGCCGCCGCTTTGCTCAACACCTCGTCGCCACGCTGATCGACGTAGCGCAAACCCAACACGATGGCCTCGGTCTCGTCGGCATTGAGCATCAAGGGCGGCAAAAACAGACCGCTGCGCAGCACGTAACCCACCCCCGCTTCGCCGAAGATCGGCGCGCCGAGTGCGGTGAGTTCGGCGATGTCGCGGTACAGCGTGCGTTCGGAAATCTCCAGTTCACCGGCGAGCGTGGCGGCGGTCACCGGACGACTCTTGCCCCGCAGCACTTGCAACAACGTGAGTAAACGAGTGGTTCGCGACACGATGGACTGGCTCTGTCTGAAAAAGTTGTAGGGGCTTAATTGTCGGAGCTTAGCAGAGGTCCCTGTCAGAAAGTGGCAGCAGCGAAACGTCCGGTGGTCGCCTGTCTTGCCACTTCAGGAAAAGTGCATTGACGGCATAGATTATCAGCATCATATTTAATACATGTTGATAAACATCTATATTCAATCCCGACGTCTTTTCTCAGGAGTCACTCCATGCATTACAAAGTGTTCGGCCGCAAAACCGGCTTGCGGGTTTCGGAACTGGCACTGGGCGCCGGCAATTTCGGCACGGGTTGGGGGCATGGCGCCGAGCGTGACGAAGCGAAGCGTATTTTCGATGGTTATCTGGAGGCCGGCGGCAACTTCATCGACACCGCCAACGGGTATCAGGCAGGTCAGTCGGAAGTCATGCTCAGCGAATTTATCGCGGCAGTGCGCGATCGCCTGGTCATCGCCACTAAGTACACCTTGGGGACGACACCGTCCGCGAGCATTTCCCACACCGGCAACAACCGCAAAAACATGGTTCGCGCCGTGGAAGAAAGCTTGACCCGGCTCAAGACCGATCACCTGGACCTGTTCTGGGCGCACATGAGCGATGGCGTGACGCCCATGGAAGAAATCCTGCGCGGCTTCGATGATCTGGTGCGCGCCGGCAAGATTCATTACGCAGGACTGTCGAACTTCCCCGCGTGGCGTATCGCCCGTGCCGACGTGTTGGCCGAGGTGCGTGGTTTTTCGCCGATTGCAGCGATTCAGGTGGAATACAGCCTGGCTGAACGCACGGCCGAACGTGAACAACTGCCGATGGCCGAAGCCTTGGGCCTGGCCGCCACATTATGGTCGCCATTGGGTGGCGGTTTTCTCACTGGCAAGTACCGATCCAGCGATGACGACAATCGCGCGACCAAACTCGGCATGTTGATTCATGCGGAAAAAGGCGCCCGGGAAACGGCCCTTCTTGACACCCTGCTCGCCGTTGCAGCCGAACTGGAAGCGAGCGCGACGCATGTGGCCATTGCCTGGTTGCGGGCAAAAGCCCAGCGCTCGAGCACTGCGCTGATTCCGATTCTGGGCTCGCGCACCCGTGAGCAACTGGATGCGACGCTGGGGGCATTGAACGTGCAGTTGAACGCGGATCAGTTATCACGACTCGATGGCGCCAGCGATGTCGCCAAAGGCGTGCCGCACGAAACGCTTGCCGGCTCTTTTTCGCGGTTTAGCGGTGACCATACCCTCGACCTGCCGATCATCCCCGTGGCCTGACACCCATCAGAATGTGGGAGCGAGCCTGCTCGCGAAAGCAGACTGACATTCAACCTCAATATTGAATGTGATGGCTTCTTCGCGAGCAGGCTCACGCCTCCAGGTTTTACGGTATTTACCGGTCGACCCTGTGGCGGGCGGCATAGAGGCACAGCATTTCCATGGCCAATGTCGCCGCCGCCAGCGAGGTAATGTCTGCGTGGTCATAGGCCGGTGCGACTTCCACCACGTCCATGCCCACCAGATTGATCCCGCGTAACCCACCCAGAATCTCCAACGCCTGCACGGTGCTCAAGCCCCCGCAAACCGGTGTCCCGGTGCCGGGTGCAAAAGCCGGGTCGAGGCAATCGATGTCGAACGTCAGGTACACCGGGTTATCCCCTACCCTCGCCCGGATCGCTTCGACAATCGCCTCGCAACCCTCACGATGCACCTGCCGCGCATCCAGCACCTGGAACCCCCGGTGATCGTCATTAGTGGTGCGCAAGCCGATCTGCACCGAACGCGCCGGATCCACCAGCCCTTCCTTCGCCGCGTGCCAGAACATGGTGCCGTGGTCGACCCGCTTGCCCTCTTCATCCGGCCAGGTGTCGCTGTGGGCGTCGAAGTGGATCAGCGACAACGCACCATGTTTACGCGCATGGGCCTTGAGCAGCGGGTAGGTAATAAAGTGGTCGCCGCCGAAGGTCAGCATCGCGCTGCCGCTGTTCAGGATGTGTTCGGCGTGGGCCTCAATACTTTCTGGCACCGTGTGTGGCGAACCGTAATCGAAGTCGCAATCGCCGTAGTCGATGACGGCCAAATGATCGAACGGATCAAACGTCCACGGCCAGTGGCGTTCCCAGGCAATTGCGGTGGACGCGGCGCGTATTCCACGTGGCCCGAAACGTGCGCCGGGACGGTTGCTGGTGGCGGTGTCGAACGGCACGCCGCTGACCGCGACGTCGACTCCGCGCAAGTCGCGGCTGTAGCGACGGCGCATGAAACTGGTAATACCGGCGTAGGTGCTTTCGGCGGCAGTCCCGTAGAGGCTGTCGCGGGTCATGGCCTGATCGTTTTGCATCGGGACGTCCATGGTGATCTCCTTTTAAATTATTGGCGGCTACGGAATGTGGTCCACAGGCGCGTGCGCGACCGCAGGTCCTTGAGGCTCATGCTTTGGTCGGCGTACAGGCGTGCGCGCATGTCGGGCAGTGGAAAGATGTCCGGGTCGGTGCGCACGGCTTCATCCACCAGCGGAGTTGCCGCCTGGTTGGCCGTGGCGAAGAACAGCGTGTTGGTCAACGCCGCGACGGATTCGGGGCGCAACATGAACTCGATGAAGGCCCGGGCTTCTTCGGGGTGCGGCGCGTCCTTGGGAATCGCCAGGTTGTCTTGCCAGACCAGCGTGCCTTCCTGGGGAATCCGGTACGCCACCTCAAACGGCTTGTTGGCCTTGCGTGCCTGATCAGCGGCCATGCTCGCATCACCGTTGTAGGTCAGCGCCAGGCATATGCTGCCATTGGCCAGGTCGTTGATCTGCCGGCCGGAGGCGACGTACAGCACATTTGGCTGCAGCTTATGTAATAACGCCTCGGCGGCTGTCAGATCGGCTTTATCGGTGCTGTAGGGATCTTTACCCAGATAGTGCAGCGCCAGGCCGATGACTTCCTGCGGCGAATCGAGAATCGCGATGCCGCAGTCTTTCAGCTTGCTGGCGTATTCCGGCTTGAACAGCAGGTCGAGGCTGTTGAGCGGTACATTCGGCAGACGCTTCTGCACCGCTTCGACGTTCATCCCCAAACCCAGCGTGCCCCAGGTATAGGGCACGCCATAGCGATTGCCGGGATCGACGGCGGCCAGTTTTTCCAGCAGGTCCGGGTCAAGATTGGCGTAACCCTTGAGCCCTTCGTGGGAAATTTCCTTCAGCGCACCCGCCACCAGACCACGGGCGAGCACGCTGGACGACGGCACCACCACGTCATACCCGCTGCCGCCCGTCAGCAGTTTGGTTTCCAGCACTTCCGAAGAGTCGAACGTGTCGTAGCGCACGTGAATCCCGGTTTCCTTTTCGAACGCCTGCAAGGTTTCGGGCGCCACGTAGTCGGACCAGCTGTAGAGGTTGACGGTCTTTTCCTGCGCCTGAGCCGACACCGCCATGGCGAGGAACAACGTGGGGAAACACAGCTTGAACATGGGAGCCATGACGAACACCTGACCAGAGAAGTGGTTGCAGGTTGCGCGCTCGGTTACATTGACGAAATATCAAGTTTGTTAACCTGACTTTATGGCGGAGTAATGTTTGATGCTCGGGCAACTACACGACCTCGACCTGCAACTGCTGCGCCTGTTTGTCCGTGTGGTCGAGTGCGGCGGCTTCAGCGCGGCCCAGGGTGAACTGGGCCTGAGCCAATCCAGCATCAGCCAGCAAATGGCCAAGCTGGAAACCCGGCTCGGTTATCGCCTGTGCAGTCGCGGCAAGGGTGGATTCAAGATTACGCCCAAGGGCGAGCAGCTATTGACCGCGACACGCGGACTGTTTGAATCCATCGAAGCGTTTCGACATCAATCCAACGGTGTGGCCGGCAGATTGATTGGCGAAGTGCGCCTGGGGCTGTCCGAAGCCCTTGATCAATCGGTGCTGCAACAGGTGGCCGATGCGATCCGGCGTTTTCGCGAACGGGACGAGTCGGTGCGCATCGAACTGATCAGTGCCATGCCCGGCGAAATGGAACGCTTGCTGCTGCAGCAACGGCTTGACCTGGCCATCGGCTATTTCTCTCAGGTGCAAAGCGCGTTTGACTATCGCGAACTGTTCACTGAAACCCAGCACCTGTATTGCGCTCCCGGTCACCCATTGTTCACGGATGACGCGCCGACCGACGAGGCGCTGCAAGCCTGCGACCGGGTCGATCACCCTTACCGTTTCCTGCGCAGTGACGAGCCGTTCCAGGGCAAATTATGTTCGGCGCGCTCGGAACAGGTCGAAGGCACCCTTGCCTTCATTCTGTCCGGCAAGCATGTCGGTTATTTGCCCAATCACTTCGCCCGCAGTTGGGAAGACAAAGGTTTATTGCGTGCCGTGCGCCAGAGCGATATGAGTTTTGAAGTGGCGTTTCATCTCGCACGGCATCGCGCTCAAGTGCCGGGGGATGCGCAGAAGGCGTTTGAGCAGGATTTGCTCGCAGCCTTCAGTAAAACCTGACCTTTCAGGCAGTTATTGTTCGTTGCCCTCAGTGTCCACTGCTGGCATCCTGCGCCTCCATTTTCTGACCCGGCCCGCCGTTTGGCACGCAACCCACCATGACCGCCTCTGAAAAAGCCCCCGTTTTGCGCAACAACGACCTGATTTACGGCCTCAACGACCGCCCGCACCTGACCGCCACCGTCTTCGCCGCCCTGCAGCATGTATTGGCGAGTTTTGTCGGCATCATCACCCCGACCCTGATCATGGGTGGCGCCCTCGGCCTGCAAAGCGAAATACCGTACCTGATCAGCATGGCGTTGTTCGTTTCCGGCCTGGGCACCTTTGTTCAAGCCCGGCGCTTTGGCCCGGTCGGTTCTGGTTTGCTGTGCCTGCAAGGCACCAGTTTTTCCTTCATCAGTGTGATTCTCAGTGCCGGGTTCATGGTCAAGGCTCGCGGTGGCGGCACCGATGAAATCCTCTCGACGATCTTTGGCGTGTGCTTTTTTGCGGCGTTCATTGAAGTCGCGCTGAGCCAGTTCATCGGCAAATTGCGGATGCTGATCACCCCGGTGGTCACCGGCACGATCATCACGTTGATGGGCCTGTCGTTGGTCAAAGTGGCCATGACTGACATTGCTGGCGGCTTCGGTGCGGCGGACCTTGGCGCGGCCAGTCATCTGGCGCTGGCGGCTTTGGTGCTCGGCACGATTGTGCTGCTGAACCGGGTCGATGTGCCGTTTCTACGCCTCGGCGCCATCGTCATCGGCCTGACCCTGGGTTACGTCGTGGCGTGGCTGATGGGCGACGTCAATTTCGCCAGCCTGCCCGACGTACCGCTGATGAGCGTGCCGGTGCCGTTCAAGTACGGCTTTAACTTCGATTGGGTCGCGTTTGTGCCGATCGCGGTGATTTTTCTCGTCTCGCCACTGGAAGCTGCGGGTGATCTGACCGCCAACTCGATGATTTCCCGGCAACCGGTCAAGGGCCCGATTTACATTCGCCGGATCAAGTCCGGCCTGCTCGCCGACGGCCTCAACTCCGCCATGGCCGCCGTGTTCAACAGCATGCCGATGGTCACGTTTGCGCAGAACAACGGCGTGATCCAGCTCACCGGCGTGGCCAGTCGTTACGTGGCGTTCTTCATTGCCGGTTTGCTGGTGCTGCTGGGGTTGTTCCCGATGATCGGCGCGGTGCTGCAACTGATGCCAAAACCGGTGCTTGGCGGCGCCGAACTGGTGATGTTCGGCACCGTCGCGGTAGCCGGGATCAAGATCCTCGCCGAAGCCGGCCTGCATCGACGCAACATGCTGATCGTGGCGATTTCCCTCGGCCTGGGCCTGGGCGTGGCGGCGGTGCCTGAGGTGCTGCGCGAGTTGCCGCTGGCACTGCACAACATTTTTGAATCGCCCATTACCGTCGGGGCGTTGTGCGCTATCGTGCTGAACATCTTCCTGCCCGAGGAGTTCATGGCGCTGGAAGAAGACGATTTCGATCCGGAAGCCTCGATCCTGCAGGTCATGGAAAACCCTGATGTGCCGGCCAAGGCTGAACCCGCAACGCCTGGGGCTGTCGCACCGTTGGACCGCCCGTAAGGCTCAAGGGCTTAATCTTGAGCGGTTCAGCCCTTTTCTTTTCGAGAGTTTTTATGCGCCGCGTTCACGCCATCATCCTTTCCCTGCTGTTGTTGTCTCTGAGCGCCTGCGCCCTGCTCCCCAATCGTGATCCATTGAACATCAATGTGGTGGGCATCGAACCGCTGCAAAGCCAGGGCATGGAAATTCGTTTTGCGGTGAAAATCCGCGTGCAGAACCCCAATGACAGCTCCATCGACTACAACGGCGTGGCGCTGGACCTGGAGGTCAATGGACAGCCGCTGGCTTCGGGGGTGAGCGATCAGTCGGGGTCGATTGCGCGCTTCTCTGAAACGGTGCTGACGGTGCCGGTCAGCGTTTCGGCGTTTTCGGTGCTGCGCCAAACCCTCGGGCTGAGCCAGACGCAATCGCTGAATGACTTGCCTTACGTGTTGCGCGGCAAGCTGGCTGGCGGATTGTTTGGCACGATGCGTTTCACGGACACGGGCAAACTCAGCCTGCCGGGAGCGGCGGCAATCCCCCGGCAAACCCCGCAATCGTAAACACCACAATTCACCTGTAGAAGTGAGCCTGCTCGCGATGGCGTCGTTTGAGGCAATACACTTGTCGACTGCTACACCGCTATCGCGAGCAGGCTCACTCCTACAGGGGGTTATGTGGTGAAGCGGACACCGGGTTTGGCGCGCTCATCCACCGTCAGCTCAAACACATCCGGCCGCGCATAATGCCCCACCACGTCGTAGTCATACCGCGCACGAATCAAAGCGTCCGTGTCGATTTCCGCCGTGAGCAGACCTGCGCCGTCACGCAACGGCCCCGCCAATACGTCACCCATCGGCCCGACAATCACACTCCCGCCAGCAATCAACGGCCGATCCGCCGGCCAGTTGGCAATCTCCACACCCAAGGCCTGGGGTGAGTCCTGAACCTGGCAGGCGCTCACCACAAAGCAGCGTCCTTCATGGGCGATGTGACGCATGCTGACCTGCCACATCTCGCGCTCGTCTACCGTCGGCGCGCACCACACTTCAATGCCTTTGGCGTACATCGCGGTGCGCAGCAGCGGCATCATGTTTTCCCAACAAATCACCGCACCGATACGCCCGACCTGACTGTCGATCACAGGCAACGTCGAGCCATCGCCCTTGCCCCAGATCAACCGTTCGGTGCCAGTGGGCATCAGCTTGCGGTGTTTGGCGACCAGTCCGGCCTGCGGGTCGAAGTACAGCGCCGTGCAGTGCAGCGTGCTGCCCGCACGTTCGATCACGCCAATCACCAGGTTGGCCCCGGTCCGTGCCGACAACCCGGCCAGGGCTTCAGTCTCGGCGCCGGGTACGTCGATGGCGTTGGCGAAATACCGGGCAAACGCTTCACGCCCTTCCGGCAATCGATAACCCAGTTGCGTACCAAATCCTTCGCCCTTGGGGTAACCGCCGAGCAACGCCTCGGGCATTACTACCAATTGGGCGTTGGATTCAGTAATGGCTTTTTCCCAGGCAAGAATCTGTTCCAGAGTGTCGGCCTTGCCACCGGGCAAGGCACCGATTTGCAGCGCAGCAACGATTGATTTGGGCATCGCAGTGACTCCATTGGCATCAGGTATTGCTCATTCTCCGGCGCCACGGGATCATGAATAAAGCCCGATTCGTTGCTGAATGATATGAACACTATGAATATCGCCAACGTCGACCTCAACCTGCTCAAAGTCTTCGAAGCCCTGCATGAAGAGTCCAGCGCCAGCCGAGCGGCCTTGCGTCTGGGCGTGACGCAATCGGCAGTCAGTGCCGCCTTGCGCAGGTTGCGCGAGGTCTATGGCGATCAGCTATTCGTGCGCACCGGCCGCGGACTGGCACCGACGCTCAAGGCCAATCAATTGAAACCGGTGGTCAGCGATGCGCTGAACAAATGCCGCCAGAGCCTGGCGATGGTCGATCCGGCGGCCCATCAGTACGATGGCCGTTCAGTGTCGGTGGGGATGTCGGACGATTTCGAGATCGCCTATGGTCGGCGATTGATCGATGAAATCGCGCGGACTGCGCCGAAGCTGCGGCTGATCTTCCGCCAAACCCACAGCCAGATCGTCGGCCATGCCTTGATGGAGCGCAGCATCGATCTGGCGATCACCGCCGGTGGATTTGCCGAGCGTTTGCTCAGCCGTCAAGTATTGGGAGAAGGCGGATATCTGTGTCTGGTGGATCGCGCCAGCCTCGCCGAAGCACAACAAACCCTCAGCCTTGAAGAATTCGTCACACGCGAACACCTCCTGGTCTCGTCCGGTGGTTTTATCGGCATCACCGATGAAGGGCTGGCGGCGCTGGGCTTGAGTCGTCGGGTGTGTGCGTCGACCACGCATTTTGCCGCGCTGCCGCACTTGCTCAAAGGCAGTCAGGCGGTGGCGACCATTCCCGCGCATGCCGCTCAGAGCATTGCGGCGCTCAGTGGTCTGGCGCTGCTGCCCTGCCCTTTGGCCTTGCCGCGTTACCCGATCGAACTGGGCTGGCGCACCAGCACCCAACTCGACCCGGTGGTATTGAAAGTGCGCGAAGCAATTGTCGCGTGTTTCGCCTGAAGCCCCGCCTTACTTGTTGGCCGCCATGAGCCGATTGACTTCACTGCGCACCATGTTGGCGTATTCCGGTGGCGACATTGCGTCGAGTTCGGCGCGGACCCATTCGGACCACTTGCCTTTGCGTTTGGCGCGTTCACCAAATAGCCGCGCGGCTTCGCCCTTGGATTTGCCCAGGTTGCTTTGCCAGAGGTCGAACAGACGGGATTTTTCATCTTCCAGCGCCGCGCGCTCGGCGAGGGGTTTGTCGGCCAGATTGAAACTCATTGGAATGTCCTGCTGCGTAAAATAGGCGACATCTTACACTGTAGGACGAAACGTCCGACTCAGGAATTTTCTGTCCGGCAGGCTCGACGGGGAAATCCACTGCAACTTTTTCACCCGCGCCAGACTCCATTGTTCACTGCCTACTTACCTGCAAGGAGTACCTCAATGGCTCGCAAAACCGCTGCACAAACCGCCGAAGACCAAATCAAGGATCTGGCATTCAGCGAGCTGACCACGCTGATCGAAGAATCGGAAAAACTGCTGAACAGCAGCGCCGCGCTGGTCGGCGAGGAAGCAGAAACCCTGCGTGAGCAAATCGCCCAGAAACTCCAGCAGGCACGGGATTCGGTCAGCAGCGTGCGTGACCGCACAAAACCTGCCGTCGAAGCCACCGAAACCTACATCGGCGGTCATCCATGGCAAACCGTGGCCATTTCTGCCGGATTCGGGCTGGTGGTCGGGTTGTTGCTGGGTCGGCGCTAAGCCTCCCCGCTTTGCACAGTAAAAAGGCGAGCCATTGGCTCGCCTTTTTCATACCCGCCTAACACCGACTCGTAGCAGCTGCCGAAGGCTACACAGGCTTGTGTTACCGCGCGAGTGCCCGCAGGTTCGCCAGCGTCTCGGTGTCGAGCGCAATACCTTGAGCCGCGGACTTGGCCCGTTGCGAATGGCGGCGATCACCCGGCAGGCGCTTGAGCCCCACGCCGTGCATCTGCCGCACCAGTTCCTGGCTGCGCTCGGCAAAGTTTTGCCCGGCGGCCTTGCTCGGGTCGATGACGATCAACAGTTGGCCAGTCCATGGTGTCTTGGCGCCGGGATGGTTCGACCAGTCGAACTCAAAGGAAAAATTGCCGCCGGTCAGCGCCGCCGCCAACAATTCCACCATCATCGACAGGGCAGAACCTTTGTGCCCGCCAAACGGCAGCAGTGCGCCACCCTCGAGAATCGCTTTCGGGTCCTGTGTCGGCTGGCCGAGGCTGTCCACACCCATGCCTTCCGGCAAACGCTCGCCCTTGCGGGCCGCGATCTGCACATCGCCATGGGCGATGGCGCTGGTGGCCAGGTCAAAGACAATCGGCTCGCCATCCGCGCGCGGGGCGGCGAACGCGATCGGGTTGGTGCCGAACAACGGACGATCGGC
This sequence comes from Pseudomonas sp. URMO17WK12:I12, assembly GCF_000514395.1. Classification (NCBI taxonomy): domain Bacteria; kingdom Pseudomonadati; phylum Pseudomonadota; class Gammaproteobacteria; order Pseudomonadales; family Pseudomonadaceae; genus Pseudomonas; species Pseudomonas sp. URMO17WK12:I12. Next base: position 298,774 of record NZ_AZVV01000008.1, on the reverse strand, counting down.
ACCGTGCGGCACCACGCAAGTCATGCTGTTGACCACGCTGAGCGCCACCAGCCCTTCGTAGGCAAAGGGCTCGACGTCTGGCCACAAGGCGGCGAAATGGTGCGAGTTGCGAATCGCCAGCACCGCAATGCCGGCGCTGCGCGCCTTTTCCATCAACAGGGAGCGTGCAGCCGCCAGGGCCGGTTGGGCAAAACCATTGCCGGCGTCGACGCGCACGAATCCTGAGGCCACGTCTTCGACCACTGGCACGGCCTGGCCATTGACCCAGCCGCTGTTCAGGGTCGAGACATAACCCGGAATGCGGAACACGCCATGGCTGTGAGCACCGTCGCGTTCGGCGCCGGCACAGTTGAGGGCCAGGGTTTTGGCGACGTCGGCAGAGGTGCCATGACGTAGAAAAATCTGTTCGAGCAATTGAACGAGCGCGTCGAAATCGAGCGTTTGGGTGTTCGAACTGACGGCCATTTCGGGCGATGCGGTCATCTGAAGCTCCAGTTTTATTATTGGGTGCGGGCAACAGGGTGAAGCGAGGTTGCAAGGCAACCTGAAAAGAGTCGCCGATTAAGCGCTGTTGTACCGGCGTCCTGTCAAGTCTCGGCAGCCAGATTGGCTCAAGCAATATGTACCGCACATGAGCCAGATAGCGGCCGTACCGTTATTCCTCGACTTAACGACTGCGACCTGCGGATCCCCGCACATCGAGGACATCATGACCGCTCCTTCAATGCCGTATTTTTTCGACGAGGCACAAACTGCCTCCAATGCCCGAGAACCCGGTAACCGCGAAAAAGCGCTGAACTTCACGCTCGATGACCTGCAATGGCTCAAGAACGTTTACCTGGCCACCGAAGTAGCCCGCACCGCGCATAACAACCCCATGCACGTCTCCCGGTTGTGGCTGACCGTGCCGGACACGGCGGACGTCCCACTGGCCGGCGCTTTCGCCATGGGCCGCCCCAAGGATGGAGAAGTCACGCTCTACACGCCATGGAAAGGCTTGATCAAGTTTGCGGACATGAACGAGCTGAAACGCAAGCTCAAGGAGTGGTTGGCGTCGCCGACCGACAAGGTTGCTCTGCTGCGTTTCCTCTCCATTGAACAACGTAGCGCTATAGCCGTTGCCACAGTGCCTGACATTTGCACAACAACAATCGAAGGCGCGGTGTTCCAGGACCAGCAGCTCACCCTTGATACCAATCAAGCTCAAAACATCAAGACGATGATGGGCGAGCTGCTCAAGATGCCCACGCTGCAGTCTATGCTCAACGACACCCTGAAAAACGCGTTGTACAAGCCGTTTCCAGCACTGGACCAGCGCCTGACTCGACTGAAGACGTTTATCAGTACAGTGTCAGCCTTCGACGGGGGTGACTATGAGCACACGACCTCTTCGCTTTCACTGGGCGATGCCCTCCTGCACTTTTACCTGACCAACCAGTGGCCCCCCGGCGACTCCAGGGTCTTTGAGCATCCCGGTCACGGCGTGAGCAGTGACGCCGATAACCAGGCCTGGGAAAGCGCAGTCAAAGAGATCGCCCAAAGTTTCACCCCTCACTTGTACAGCCTGCTCGACATGTTCTGGAACACCGCCATGAGCAATGGGATGCCACGCCTGGCGTTTTTCAGCGAGGGCCTGCGCGATACGTTCCAACTGAAACTTCTGCTCCAGCGTCAGGACGGCATTTTGACCACGCAGGAGTATCTGCAACTGATGAAGGTCTGCCAAGAACCCGGGGATGCGACGTTGCGCATCGAAAAAGTCAGGGTGACGGCCCCGTTCAAGCATTTCGTGGAACTGGCCTCGACCTTGATGATCGGGGGCGCCGACACCTTGGGGTTTCTATACACCCCCTCCCGAGGTATCGAAGCGACTGACAATTTGTCAGCGGTCAAAAAGATCGTACTGCAGATGATGAACAGTGAAGGTCACGAAGATGCGCTGCTCAACTTCATGTCGCTGGATGAACGTCTCACCCTTCTGGGCATGGAGCCGCAGGAGCGCCTGATTGAAGGCAGTCCCCTCGTCGGCCCGGTATTTGACCAAGTCATGACCGACATCCTTCACAAGCAACAGGACAACCTCAGTCATGCCTTGAGTCGTTACCGTGAAAGTGAAGGCACGCTCTCCCCACATGCCCTGCTGGATAATGCTCTGGACGTGCGTGGTCTTATTGATGGTCGACTGCTGGCCACCGCTTCCACAGGCCGCTGGAGTACACGGGTCGATCAGCGCATTAGCGGGCAACCGGCAACGGTGCGAGCCGATTCAGCCAAAGAGCAGATGACACTGCTCGATTCGGTTGGGCAGGCGCTCGATCAACGGCGTAAACAACACCCGGTCATTCCCGTCGGCGTCAATACACTCGCTCGAGTAGAAAGCCTCCTCGACTCATCCGTGGCGGACTTGCAATCGAGTTTTACGCATACCCTGTCAACGGCATTGCGCAGCGAATTGAAGCTACACACGGTGACACGCACCTTGGGCGCGACCGAGCAGGCAATCATCAAAACGGTGCTCGATAGCCCGATACACCTGCAGCGAGCGGCGTTAAACGGTTTCTTGCCAGACGTATTTTCCCTGGCATTGAAGGCCGGCGACGTGACGACCCCATTGAAGCTGGCGAGTTGTTTTGTGCTGACTGAACGAGGAGGCCTGGACCTGAAGCACTCGGGCAAGGCGATTTTGTGGACGCCGGCATCGGGATTCGAAGCGTTCAAGACACTGTCACAGTTGCAGACCGAACTTGATCAGCGCCTCAAGGATGACACTCTGCGTTTAACCCTTCTGGAAAACCTTGGTCGTAGCGAGCGAATGGCCGGCAGGACGTATGGGCTGGCGCCACTGCAGCGGATACACGGGCACTTTCTCGATCACCTCCAAAAGCCTTACGTCCATCTGGACCAGGCATGCATTACCCGCGCATTGGCCACGCCACTCCCCCCCGCGCGGCTGCCTGATCTTCTGAATCTGGTGGCGCTACGTGAGCCGCTGACAGGGTTGGGTCGCGCGTCGGACATTGCCCAGTCCCTGACGACGCAGCAAAAACTTCCGGCATGGCTCGCCAAAGCGTCCATTGAAGATCTGGTGCTGCATGGCGAACTGCTTCAGCAATACCTCGACAACGTCAAAGACGACGAGGATTACCTGAGCGGCCTGCGATCACTGCAGCGTACGGCTCACGCAGCGCTTGAAAAACAACTCAAGGCGGACGCCTTCAACATTGATCCGGACAAGGTCCAGGTCCAGATCAGCGCACGTCTGACGTCGCCGGCCCGGACTCAAACACTGACCGACTTCGCATTGACGGCTATGAAGGAGCTGGATCAGGCCCGATTCAAACTGCAATCGCTGGATACCAGTGTCATTCCCGAGGGGATGAACGAACAGTACATCAAAGATCTGATACGAAATCTTAAGCCGGGGGAGCATCAGCAGAAAATACTGAGTGAAGCCCTTGCTGATACCCCGGCCAACGCCGATCGCAGAAAGTGCTTTTACAGACAATTGCCTTGGCAACTGATGCATTACGCTCACACGGAAAAACTGCAGGAACGCCTGAGCGAAAAAGGCTTTGATCTGATCCGGCAAATCATGGACATGCCCGACGCCATCGCTCGCGCGGCGGTCGAAGGTGCCCATGCCATTATCCGTCCGCTCGAGCTCTTGGGGATCAAGAGCGCACAGACGATCAAAGTGCCCGGTGTCTACCTGATCGGCTCAGCCACCGATAGCGCAGCCCCCCACGTCCTTGTCGCACCGCACAGTCCCCGTCATGGGATAAAGGAATATGAAAGTGAAGTTCAGTTACTGACAGAGTTGAAGACTCGCGGACCGCTGCTCGACTGGATACTCATGAACCTGACGCCGTCTGACCGGACGGTGCTTGAAAACCGGATGGCGACCACTCACAACCGCGTCACTCGAGCCGTAACGGCTACTTCCGACAAGCCGCCTCAAGAAGTCACATTGGCGTCCAGTCCGATCAAGGGCCACCTCTTCAGCCAGTTGTTCAAAGACAACGCTGCGCTACTGGGCCGACTGCTCGGTTGTCAGTCCGACGACAAAAACCAGGGCGAATGGGAAACCATCAAACACGTACTGGGCGAAGACCTGCACGAGGCTTATTCGTTTTTCATGGGGAAACTCGCTTACCCCATGACCGTGTGGCGCAGTTACCGCGACATCAAGCAATCTGCCGAAGACCTTCAAACCCATAAATGGGGGGCTGCAATAAGTGCCTTCATCGACGGTATTGCTCAACTGGCTTCGTTGCGGCAATTAGCAGGCGATCAAGTGCAATTACCCGCAGTAACGGGGGCAGCGGCTCCGACGTCGTCCGCTAACCGATTTAGCTGGCATGAGGTCAATACCACCGCCCTCGAACGCACGCAGTTAAAGCGCCATGAAAGCATCGACGTCGATCTCAATTCACTGACCTCCGACTCGACACTTGGGCTCTACACTCATCCAGCCTCCGGAAAACACTACGCGCCCGTTGAAGGAAACGTCTATCCGGTCGTCAAGCTTGACACCCGTTGGCGCATTGCAGGCAGCCAAAAAAGTGTGCCTTTTCTGCGCCAAAACACCGTAAAACAATGGGTCCTGGACCGCCAGAGGCTGGCGTCCCGCTTCAACCTTATCGACCGATTGGACACCGTAATGGCCGTTTGGGGAGGCATGAACGTCGATGCCCGCGGGATGGCACAGATCCGGCGATTGTTTCCGTACAAGGCACGTCAGATCGATGAAGCACTGGACCTGGCAACCACCTATGCCTGGAACAGCTTTCGAAACCTGCAATTACTAAAGACTACCGACACTGCGGTGACCCCGGTGCACCAACTCATCACCGACTTTATAGGCGTGTCGCAAGTTCTGCCCGCGCATGTGGAGCAGCTTGAAAAAGTCGTGGAGGAAATATTTTCAGCGTTGCTCGACCCGACGCTCAGAACGGCCAACTCCAGTCGATTTACGATCGGCAGGGTGATCGAGGATGCAGAAAACACCTTCGGCTTCATTACGCCGAAAGACCCAAAACGCAAAATTTACCTGGCGGAAAAATTTTTCGCTTCCAGCTACGAACACTACCGCTCGCACCTCAGCGACGTGCACTTCCCCATCGGCGCCCATAGCCGTTCGATGACCCTCATTCATGAGCTCTCACACATCGTCTGTAAAACCCTCGATATTTCATACCTCGACACCGGCCGCCCATTCGCAGACCTGATCGGAACAGTGACACAGGATGCCAAACAGCTCAAAAGCGCGTTGACCACGCTTCAAGACACCGCACTGTCCATAAAGACGCCCTATACCCAACTGTTCATGGCGCAAAACCCTGACACTGGTGAGTGGGAAGACCTGGGTCATACAGCCAGTGAAGACACTGACCTGATCAAAGAACACGTTTTGACGCTGACCGGCGCAGAAAACCTGAGCGAGGCCCGCCACACGTTTAAAAGGGACCCACTGATCAGGTTGAAAGTACTACTTGGCAACGCCGACAGCGTCGCCTGGTTGATCGGTCATTTGGGACGGCAACTGCACGCCAGTACCCCTTGAACTTAAAAAAAGGCGTGTTTGATAGTTAATTGCCATGACGGCTGTTCTCGCCAGCTTCCTCGCAAGGTTAGAATGCCGGAAATCAGGATGAGTCAATGACCGACAATTCTCTATCGCCAGCCGACTATGATGCGATCACCGATGCCGCAGCGCATTGGTGCATGCGCCTGCATGCAGTCGACTGCACGGCTGAAGAACGTGTAGCTTTCGAACGATGGCATGACGCCCATCCGCTGCATGCATTCGAATATGAAGCCATGCTGGAGATCTGGGAGGTTGCCGGGGATCTGCCGCGTCCTGAACCCGTCAATCACGGTGCGCGCCTCAAATCCACTACGCCTTGGCGCAGTCTCGGCATTGCCGCTGCGGTGTGCACCCTGGCGTTGCCACTGGCGGCATACAGTGGGTGGAGTTTGGGTTGGTTACCCAACTCGTACCAACACTTTGAAGCCCGTGATACGGTCCGTCAGGTCACCCTGAGCGACGGCAGCCAGATTGAACTGAATCTTGGCAGTGAGCTGACATTCAGCAACTACAAGGATCAGCGGCGGGTGACGCTGAAAAAAGGCGAAGCCTTCTTCAGCGTCAGCCATGACACGACTCACCCTTTTGTCGTCAAGGCCGCCAGCGGCAGTATCCGAGTCACCGGGACCCGATTCAACGTCTGGATGTACGAGGACCAGGTTCGTGTGAACCTGATCGAAGGGTCGGTGCTGGTCACCAGCAACGACGACCTCCCCGGCGATGGCGTACGTCTAGGCCCCGCCATGCAGGCGTGCTTTAAACAGGGTGACTACACGCCACAAATCAGTCAGACCTACGCCAACGATAATTCGCTGGCCTGGCGCAGTGGCAAACTGGTGCTTGATAACCTGGCACTCATCGATGCCCTGCCGTTGATCAATCGTTACCTGAGCAAACCCGTGATGGTGGCCGATCACAGTACCGGTCAGATCCGTCTCGGCGGAATCTACAACATCAAAGAGCTCAACAACCTGGTGGCGTCCTTGCCCAAGGTGCTGCCGGTTTACCTGACCCGCAACAAGGACGGCAATCCGGTCCTCAACTCCATTCCGCTAACCCCCCCTAAAAGCTGAAGGCCGCAACCCTTGTGGGGTGCGGCCTTCGTTTTTGATCCAAGTGCCTTTGCTGTTACTGCGCAGCCACCGTCCCGGCGTTTCCATCCTGCTCGCGAATTGTCTGCGCCTGGTACTGCGGGTCTGACGTGATCTGCTGCTCGGTAAACGGCAGCACACTCAACTGTTTCTTCGAAAAAGCCAGCGTCTGATCCCGCGCGTACTTCGAACCCGGATCGCTGGACAACGAGAACGCCAGCAAACCTTGAGCGTGTGGCCCCTCGTCATCGAAGGTCACTACCTGCAAGTAGCTCGTGCCACTGACCACTTCAAGTTTGCCGTCTGTTCTCGGCACGCTTTGTATGGCGTTGTAGACGCCCAACGTGCCGGGTCCACCATGGATCGGCGTTTGCTGGCCGCCGCTGCTGGCCACCTGAATATCGCCCCAGCGTACGTCTGGCTTCAACCCTTGGGCTTTTACCTGTTCAACCGAAACGAGCATGGCCTCGCGAAGAGCCTTGGCGACATCCGCCCGGTCAATGGCCAGACCACGCGGGGTGTTTTGCGGATCTTTGGGATCAAATGCCACGCGCCAGATACCGGGGTTTTGCTGCAACGGTTCCATGACATTCTGGAAGTGGACAAAGCCCAGCCCGCTGTCCAGATTCGCCCGGCGATCCCACGCCTTTAAATGGCCGCACAGCGGCGTCAGCGCCGCGGCATCGGCGCCAAGGTTACCGGCACAAAACTGCAGCAGATCCGGCATCACCTGTGCGGCCAGGTACACCTGATCGTCCATGACCATCCGTTGCAAATCCCCTGTCGTCAAACGCCCGGACTGCTCCAGCGTGGCCAAGCGATCCAGTGCAAAACGCGAGCGCAAACCCAACGGCTGGCCTTCCTGGCTGATCAATGGCGAGAACCCGGTGAGCGGTTGCGCCGGGTTGGCCATCCAGGCGGAATCATTGGAGTGCTGCACAAAATCCTTTCGCGACAACTGCGGTAATTTGTCTGGGGCAAAAATGCCTTTTTGCGCTGCTCGCGGGTCAATGTCCCAGGCACAGGCACTGTTGGAGCCGTCGAGCACGATCATTTGCAACCCGGCCCTTGGATCGCTGCACTTGACCAGTTTTTCCGCGTTGACGTTTGGCACCACCGACAGGTTCATGTACAGCGTTTGCCCCTGATCATCCACGGCCAGGGTGTTGACCCACGGGATGCCCTGAAGGGCGTGCACCGAGGCCTGCAACTCCTTGAGGCTGTTCGCCTGGTTCATCGCATACCACTGCTGCAGGACCCGGTCGTTATCCAGGTTGGCATCGCGCAGGCTGTACGCGTATTGATGATTCCAATCCAGTTTTCCAGGCCATTGCACGATCGGGCCGAAGGACGTGCTGTACACCACATGAGAAACCGGCGTGGTCTGACCATCAGGTTGCTGCACATTCACCGTGAGGGTTTGTTTTTTCATCGGCAAGGACTTGCCGTCGAGCAGGTAGCGGGTCGAATCCTTGGGATCAAGTTGCAGTCGATACAGCGTGAAGTGTTTGGATGAGTCCACGGTGTGGGTCCAGGCCAAGTGCTGGTTGAACCCGATGTTTATCATCGGCAACCCTGGCAGCGCAGCGCCCATCACATCCAGTTTGCCGGGAATTGTCAGGTGCATCTGGTAGAAGCGCATTGCGCCGACCCAGGGAAAATGCGGATTGGCCAGCAGCATCCCGCGGCCATTGAACGAACGTTCGCTGCCGATGGCCACGGCGTTACTCCCGCGATCCAGCGCAAACCGCTGCATGCGCGAGGCCGCCACCTGGAAGGACGATGGCTCAGCGATCACTTGCGTGACGGCTTGGGGTGGAGTGGCACCCGCCAACGCTTCGGCGAACTGCCCTACTCCACCTTCGACCAGTAGACGACGGGTCAGCTTGACCAGGTCCTGGGCAGTAATCTCGCGCACCCAGCCCCCCTGACACTGCGCGGGCAAACCCTGGACCCGGCGTTCTGCCAGCGAACGGTTGTAGCCGGCGACATAACCGTCAATGAGTTGCTGCACTTCGGGCGTTTGCGCCTGCCAGAAACCGGCGACGGCATCGGGTGTGTTCAGCCAGATGAAAAACAGGTCGCTGACCAGATTCTCACGCTCTTCGACAGTCAGTTGTTCCGGGCCGAAATAGCGTGAGCGTTCACCATTGACAGTGACAATTTCGTTGGCCAACAAACACAGGTTGTCCTGCGCGTAGGCGTACCCGATGCCATAACCGAGCCCCCGTTCGTTGTCGGCACGAATGTGAGGCACGCCGAAACTGGTGCGGCGAATGTCAGCGCTCGCCTGTTCTGTCTGACTGCGGGCGTTTGCCGCAAGACTCAGCGCCACTAACAAACCCGCAAGGCTTAGCCTGGTTAACTGCCTGAAAATAATCACACTCGCTCCTGATCGAATAGACAAACACCCTGCCTTCTCTCAGGAACGAAACAAAAGACAAAAATTTAGGCTCGCAAAGCCATTCCAAATGGCCTTCTCACGGGCTGCTCACATGGCACCGACAAATTTTCTACATTTGGGCCTTCATTATTTGTCGTGCTCGTTCGTCTAAATGACTGAGAGCCCCCTTCACATTTTCTGGCCGGCTCGGAAAAGGAGTTTTTGCATGTACAACTCGCAACTGCCAATGGACGGTAGCAATGCACCCTCGGGCCCTGCCATGGGCTCCGGTATTTTCGAGCCGCGCGGCGAGCGCAACGGCAATGAGCGCATCCGGTTGCTGCTCAAAAGCTTTGGCCTGCGCACCAGCCTGATTCGCCTCAAAGTCATTGACGCCTTACTGGTTGCCGCTGAAAGCGATCGTAGTCTCGGCGTGCGCGGCGTGCACAGCCAGTTGCTGGACCTGGACATTCCCTTGTCCTTTCTCAGCGTGCGTGAAGTGTTGAAACGTTTGTGCAGCGAAGGCGTGATCACGCTCAATCCGGACAAAAGCTACAGTCTGCATCCGCACGCTGTAGCCATGCTCCATCGCGATTCACCCGTTGAAGATACGTCGCTCAAGCCTTGACCTTGCGACGCATCACGCCGTTGATCACCACCACGACCACCGCCACACCAATGGCGATGTACTGAAACAGCTTCTCGCTGATGACACCTTCGTTTTGCAGATACGAAAGGCCGAACATGATCCCCAGCACGACCAGGGAGATCAGAATCGAGTATTTCAAACGTTGCGATTGAGTCATTGCGAGTTCCTGAACCTGAAAATGTATCCGCTTTGTATCCGAACGCATGCCAACCCCCTACCTTTCTTCGGGGATGGCGAGCTGTAAACGGGGTCTCATGTTACAGCCGATGAAGAGATTTGGCTTCATAGCGGCGCTAACCATGAGGATTTCGAAATGTTTCGTCGAATCACACAGCTGATTCCCCTGATCGCAATTTTGGCCTTGAGTGGCTGCATCATTTTCCCCCACGGCGGTTGGCACGGGGATCACCACTATAATCGTGGCGGGCCCGGTTATTACGAGCATCGATAACTTACGACCGGGACAAGAGCTATTCATTATTTACTTTAGTACGTAGGACAAATCCGACAAGCTCTTAACTAATGCCCGCGCTGTCGCGGGCATTTTCGTTAAACCCATTAATGTTTTTCACCCTGCGACTCACATTGCATCATCTCGCAAACAGTTGAAACGCCCTGTTTCAATCCTTTATTAGAGCCCTCCCTGATCGTTGGATACTCTTACTGCGCAACAAGAGCACACATCAATTAACTCGCAGCAAAAAACTGGGAATATATGGACAGGCCTTTGATCAATATAAGCGCGTGTCATTTGCTTGGCTTTTGCTTCGCAATAACGCTTTTCGAACTACTGACTTATATGGCCAGCGATATGATCATGCCGGCCATGTTGACTGTCACTCACGACTTGAATGCAAGTGCACAACATGTCCCATTCGCTTTCAATCTGTATCTGGCAGGAGGCATCCTGTTGCAGTGGCTTATCGGACCACTGTCCGATCACTTTGGTCGCCGTAGAATGTTACTTATCGGTTCTGCGGTATTCGCCCTCGCCTGCAGTGCCGCATTCAGTGTGCAAAGCATTTATGCGTTCAATGGATTACGCCTGATCCAGGGCTTGGGACTGGGGTTTGTCATCGCCGTCAGCTACCCGGCATTGCAGGAAGTGTTCTGCGAAGCGGACGCGGTAAAAATCATGGCACTGCTGGGAAATGTCGCACTGCTTTCTCCCCTTCTCGGCCCGCTGTTGGGCAGCCTGCTGCTGGAATGGTTAACCTGGAGGGAACTGTTTTTGCTGCTGGGCATGAGCGGCATGGCGGTCTGGCTGGCACTTTTTGTGTACATGCCGGAAACCGTGGGAACGTTACGCCATGACGGTCAACGCCTGATGGCCGTGCCGTTTGAATGGGGCGGTACCGTGCGCCGTTATGCCGCACTGCTCGGTAACACGCGATTCCTGAGCGCCAGTGTCGCGCTGGGCATCATGAGTTTGCCGTTGATTGCCTGGATCGGGTTGGCGCCACTGCTGCTGATGCATAACCAAGGGCTTTCGCCACTTGCTTACGGCCTGTGGCAAATCCCGGTGTTTGCCGCGGTCATTCTTGGCAACCTGATACTCAATCGATTGATCGCCAAGACCGACATCCCACAACTGATTAGATACTCGCTCTGGCCGTTGTGCGGTGGGCTCTTCGCATTGGTCGTCCTCAGTTTCTACGGCGTCTCGACGCCCTTGCTGATCGGTTGCCTTGGGCTTTACGCGGTCGGTCTTGGCATGAGCAACGCCGCACTCTATCGCCTTGCATTGTTCTCAAGCGATGACAGCAAAGGCCTGGTCTCGGCGATGATCGGCATGATCTCGATCCTTGTCATGGGGGGCGGTGGTTCGTTGCTTGCGGCAGTCGGCGCTGGTTACAGCCATGAATCCTTCTCCCTGATGGCGGGCATCGCCGGGCTTCTATCCCTGTTGCCCTTGCGGTTTTTTCTTCGCCGCAACGCTGTCGCACTTACCGTCTGATCCCCAAGCACAGGTCCATTGATGATCCATTTACCCCATACCGATGCGCTTTGCGCGTTAACGAAACCCTATTGCCTGGATTCGGTACCAGACGGCCTGTTTGATCGGGCGATGAGTGAAATCAGTCTGTTCCATTGTCAGCACACGCCGGGCTATGAACGCTGGCTGCACGCCAATGGCCTTGATGCCAACGCGCTGGCATCGATGGATGACTGGTCAAGAATGCCGCCGATTTTTGCCAACTATTTCAAGCGCCATTTATTACTGGGTTCCTCGGGAAAGGACGCGCTTGAGCTGACATCGTCTGGCACCAGCGGCCAAAAAAGTCGCATGCGCTATGACACTCGCAGCATGGCCGCCGCCCAAGGCATGGTGAACCACATTTTCCGGCACTACGGCTGGGACACTCCAGACAGCCCCTGCAACTACTTGCTGCTGAGCTATGAACCCGACGCAGTCATCAGCCTTGGAACCGCTTTCACCGATCAGTTTTTATGCCGCTATGCCCCCGTCAATCGAGTCGCCTATGGATTGCGCCGCACTGGAAATGGGCACGCGTTCGACCCGTTCGGGGTTGTCCACGCCTTGCAGCAATTTGCTGAAGAAGGCTTGCCCGTGCGCATTCTCGGATTTCCAGCGTTCCTGTCCCATGCGTTGCAACATATGGAAGACACCGGCCTGACGGACCTCAAGCTACCGGCCGAGTCATTGGTGATTCTCGGGGGCGGCTGGAAAACCCAGGCGGCGCAGGAAATGCCTCTGTCGCGGTTGTACCAACGGATCAACCGCCAACTGGGTATCGACCTGGCGCGCTGCCGGGATGGTTACGGCGCCGTCGAGCATGCCGTGCCTTACGTTCAGTGTGCTCACCAGCATTTTCATGTGCCGGTTTATTCGAAGGTTTTCGTGCGCAATCCCGCCGACTTCAGCGTCCAGCCCTACGGCAAACGCGGCTTGTTGGAGTTCGTATCGCCCTACATTTCTTCAAGCCCGGCGCATGCCGTGGTGATGAGTGATCTGGCGACATTACACCCCGGCGCAAGCTGCGGGTGCGGCTTGACGACCGACTGGTTTGAACTGCATGGACGCGCTGGAACAACCGCTAGCCGAAGCTGCGCAATGGCCGCGTCCGAACTGATGGGAGAGGCATGACATGTACTTGATCAATGGCCAACTGCGTGACGATGTCACCCTTGAGGCAACCCTTGAGCGCCTGCACCAACAACTGCCACGGCTACTGAGTGCACCGATCGACAGCGGTACCGTGATCGAAACCGTCACTCGTTTTGCCCTGCAATTGCAGACTCGAACAGTTGAATTGCCCCTCAACGATGAACAACGCCAAGGGCTTGTCGACTTCTGTCAGCGCAGCAACCTCAGCACCAAGCTTGAACGAGAACTGGGCGACCAACCCCGTTCGCTGCGACGTATCGACTACCGCCAAACAAGTTTTGAAAGCTGGCACCCGCTGGGGCTGGTGGTGCATGTGACGCCAGGCAATGCACCGCTATTGGCGTTCTGCGCGATCGTCGAAAGCCTGCTGGCCGGTAACATCAATTGGCTGCGCCCCAGTTCCAGCGACGAAGGCGTGACCGCTCGGTTACTCGCGGCACTGGTTAAGTGTGACACCAGCGACAGGTTGGCAGATTTCGTTGCGGTGCTGCCTGTCAGTACGGCACAGATCCCTGAACTCTGCACTCGCGCCGATGGCGTGTCAGCCTGGGGCGGCGAAGCGTCCCTTAAAGCCATTCGTCAGCACATCCCGGCCGGATGTCGCTGGATCGACTGGGGGCACAGAATCAGTTTCGCTTACCTGTCGCCAGACGCGGCCACTGCATCTACGCTGGACGCCTTGGTGGATGAAGTCTGCAGTCTGGATCAACAGGCCTGCTCCAGCCCGCAATGGCTGTTGGTCGACAGTGACGATCCCGTGGTGTTGCAGGGGCTGGGTGAACAACTGGTCGAAGCGTTTGAACGCCGTGCCCTGCAGTGGCCGGCGCTGACCCCGACCGATCAGGAAGCCTCGGAAATCACCACCCGTTGCGCCATGGCTCGACTGGATCTCTGCTTTGCAAACCAGACCGGCCAGGTCTGGAACGGCTCAGGATGGCGGATCATCTGGGAGCATGATCAAACACTGGCCCCCTCGCCACTGTTCCGCACGCTGATGCTCAAACCCGTGCCGCAACACTTGATCGCCGAGACGCTGCTGCCGTGGCGTACCGTGCTGCAGAGTTGCGCGCTGATCTGTTCACCCGCACAAGCGCCACAGCTGGTACGCACGTTGGTCAACGCGGGGGTCACGCGCATTGCGCCTTGCGGCTCTATTCATGATGGTTACGCCGGTGAACCGCACGACGGTGTCTACGCGCTGTCGCGTCTGAGTCGTCGCCTCTCGGTGAGCCTGCCGGCAGAAACAGCGACTGGCCGGGCAACACTCGACATGCCGCCACCGGCTCCCCCTTCAAGCCAAACGCCAATCATGGATAAAAACGCGTTCATGGCCCAGCCCATCAGTGGCGCAGCCCAACTGTATTTTCGTTCGGGGGGCAGCAGTGGCAGGCCGGCGGTGGCCGGGTACAGCTATCGCGACTTCGAGCGGCAAATGCGCGCGGCAGCCGATGGTATGTTCGCCGCCGGCCTCGACCCTTCTACGGACCGGGTGATGAACCTGTTTTACGGCGGCGGCTTGTACGGCGGGTTTTCCAGTTTTACCAAGGTGCTTGAGCTGATGGAGGTGACCCATTTCCCGATGGGGGCACCGCCGAATGACGACTTCAGCGAAATTGCGCAAATGATCGCGGACCAGCGTGTCACCGTGCTGATCGGCATGCCAAGCACCTTGCACCGCCTGTTCTTCAACGAGCAGGAACGCCTGCGCGTTTACGGCGGCATCCATAAAGTGTTCCTCGGCGGTGAACACCCGGCAGAGGCCAGCCTGCGCCTGATGGAAAGTTGTGGGGTGTTGCAGATTCGCTCGGCGATTTATGGCTCGGTCGATGCCGGTCCCCTGGGGCATGCCTGCGCATCGACGGCCAATGGGGTGTTTCATTTGATGGGCGATACCCAGCATCTGGAAATCGTCGAGATCGAACAGGATGTGCCCGTCCAGGCTGATGAAATCGGACGATTGCTGTTTACCTCCCGGGCGCGGCAAGGTCAGGACGTACGCCGGTATGACGTGGGCGATACCGGTCGCTGGGTACCCGGCCCCTGTCCTTGCGGACTTGAATCGCCGCGGTTCGAATTGCTTCAGCGCCACGGCAAGCTACTGCGGATAGGCACAGAGTTCATCTCGCCATCGGCGCTGCAAGAGCGTGTCGGCAGACCGATTCAAATTCAGCTGGATCATGCACCGAACGGCATGGAACGGCTGCGGGTTTTCATCGATTCAGACAGGGGTAGCGTTCGCCAGTCCCTATTGACCGATGAAGCCTTGTCGAGCGCGGTAAACAACTGCTTTTTAATGGTAGAAGTTCACGAATGTGCGGAATCGGCCTTCACAAGAAACAAACACAGCGGCAAAACACCCTTGGTTATTGATAACCGAATACAAATACACCGCTGATCAGCAACATCCTGTCTCTTAACCGTAGACATGCCTGATATAAAGAGAGCCCCGTGAATTCCATGTATTCGCTTGAACAACTCGTGCCTTTCATAAGGCAACACTCGAACTTTTACCGCAATCATCTGCAAGACTTGCCCATGTGCGAAGTTACCTTGAACGCGCTGCCATTAATAAACGTGGATGAGTATTGGGCAGACAGTCACGACTTGAATAACTGGGCCGTGCTGACAGGACGTATCGACGATGGCCTGGTATTTAAAACCGGGGGCTCGACCAGTCAAGGCAAACTTAGCGTTTATACCCCCAATGAATGGCGGACATTGGTAACCACATTTGCACACAGCATTTCCTCTCAACTGAAGAACGGCGACCGGGTCGCCAATCTGTTTTTTTCCGGTGATCTTTACGCCAGCTTCGTGTTCTTCCACGACTCACTGGCGCACGTCACACACTCCATTTGCGAGTTTCCCTTCACGGGCAATGTCGACCTGGACGTGCTGGCTGATGCTGTAGATCAGCATCGGATCAACGTGCTTGCCGGCGTTCCAGCCCAGTTGTTGCGATTTGCCGCCTACCTGAGTCGGCATCAACGGGTGTTGTGCGGCGTCGATACATTGCTGTACGGCGGCGAAAGCCTGTTCCCCGCGCAAATCGCCATGCTCAAGACAGCGCTTCCCAATGCGCGCATCGCCTCCGCCGGCTACGCCAGCGTCGATGCCGGCCTGATAGGGGCCAGTAGCCGTGACTGTGCCTTGGGAGAGCATCGGACGTTTGAACCCCACACACTGCTGGAAATTGTCGACGAACACACCGGCGAAGTCATCGAAGAGTGTGACCGTACCGGTTTGCTGGTGGTCACCAACCTTACGCGCCGGCTCATGCCCCTGCTGCGGTATCCCGTGGGTGACCGCGCTTGCTGGCGCGAGCCAAGCGCCACGCCGATGCGCAAATTCGCGCTCAAGGGACGCAGTGCCCACAGTCAACGGGTTCGGGTAGGGACATTGTCGTTGCTGATCGATGAAATCCTGTTGATCGTGCAGCACATCGCTGGCAGCGATCAATGGCAGTTGGTAATCGAGCAAGAGGGCGTCATAGACCTTGTGACGGTGAAGTGGGTGCCCACCATGCCATCCGCCGACACCCTCCCCATCTGCAGCGCGCTGCATGAAGCGCTGATCGCCCATTATCCCGGCATTGAGCAACTGAATCGCCAAGGGTTGATGGAACTGCGCGTGGTGCCCTGTGCAACCACCGATTTGAACCTTCACCCGCGCTCTGGCAAACAGATGCGGGTTCTGGACGTGCGCGCGTATGACTCGCCGTCAACGGAGCGTCAGTAATGTCGACCCTCGTTTATCGTCGCTTCCAGCCAGGTGATGCACGCGCCGTAAGTCAGTTGTTTCGCCAGATCTATGGGGATCATTACCCTCGACCGGACGTTTATCTGCCGAACATGATCAGTCAGCACAACGCCTGCGGCCAATGGTTCTCGATGCTGGCGGTCGACGGCGAATGCGTGTTGGGGCACGCCGCGTTATGCCGTGACTCACTGTCGGACATCCCCGAGCTGGCACTGAGCGTGGTCCATCCCGCTGCGCGAGGTCAGCGTATCGCGACACACCTGGGTCGGGAATTGTTGTTGCAGTCGCAGGCGCAACAGGTCAAGAACGTCTTGATCAAACAAGTCACGCACCATCCCCACACGCAACGCATGGCCCACAGCATCGGGTTTCACAGCACGGGATTGCTTCCCGACTACGCGCCGTCCCCGCTCACCAGGCCGCTGCCGGAAACCATGGTGCTCGGCTGTTATCTGGCCGAGGGGCACACACGTCCGTTACCCGAAGTTCAGTGGCCTGAAAGTTGTCGCACGCTTATGCAACGCTTGTGTGATGTGTTCGGGACTTATCGGGCCACGCTGTCGCCAGCGTCGATGCCGTTGCAAATCAGGCAAAATCACCAACGCTACGTCGTCGTCATTCAGCGTTTGAGCGACGCATTGCTGGACCAACTCCGGAGGTTGCCCAGCCATTGGCTCATCTCGGCCAAAATCGAGCTGTCACGCCACTTTGCCGAGGACCTGCACCGTTTGACCCTGCTGGGTTTCACCTTCAGCGGATTGATGCCCGCCCTGCGCAGCAACGGGTGGTTTGCGCTGTTTCACCGAGGGGCGCAGCCGCGTCATCTCTCCCTGCATTGCCCTGACATGCAACAGTTGCACGATAACTTGCAGCGCGACGCCAGCGCACAGGCCAACACCTGTTCAGCCGCTTGAACCCTTCCGGTAAACGTTAAGGCCCGGCTGCGCGCAAAGCTCCACCAGCCAATCGACAAACACCCTCACCCGCCGGGACAACTGGCGGTGAGGCGGATACAGCGCCGTCAACGGCATCACCGGTGGCGGCACGTTCCCGAGCACTTCACACAATCGGCCTTCATCGAGTTGGCGAGCAACGTGGTAATACGGGGTCTGAATCAGCCCATACCCCGCCTCACACGCCGCCAGGTAACCGTCGGCGCTGTTGACTGCCACCTGTTTGGGCAAATCCATGAGTTGCACTTCGTCATCAACCTGGAATTCCAGTCCAAAACGCTTACCGGTCGTGCCGGAGAAATACTCCACCATCCGGTGCCCTTCCAGGTCTGCCAGACATTGAGGGATTCCATGGCGTTGCAAGTAGTCAGGGCTGGCACAGGTGACCTGATCCAGCATGACCAATGGCCGCGCCACCAATGAATCATCCAGCGCGCAGCCACCACGCAACACGCAATCGACGCCTTCGCGGATCAGATCTATGGGGCGATCATTCAAACCGATTTCCAGCTCGATCAAGGGATAACGTCGGGTGAACGCCGGCAATGCCGGAATCACGATCAAGCGCCCAATTCCTGCCGGCATGTCCACCCGCAGCAACCCTTTGGGATTGTGTCGAGCGGCGGAAAACACCGCTTCAGTTTCTTCCAGGTCCGCCAATAGCCGCACACAACGGGGGTAATAGGCCGCGCCGTCGAGGGTCAGGCTGATCTGGCGCGTAGTCCGTTGCAGCAATTGGACCCCCAGATGCGCTTCAAGCTGCTTGATCAATACAGTGACCGAGGCTCGGGGCAATTGCAGGCTGTCGGCTGCTTTGGCAAACCCGCCCAGCTCGACGATTCGGGTAAACACGCGCATGGCGTTGAAACGGTCCATTACTCTGGCGTTCCTGATGATTATTTAGAAAAGACGAACAGTGATAGCAGTTTTAGCCGGTTTATCTTGTTTCTGTCGAGGTCGACACTGTGCGCTTACACCACAGGGAGTTGATTTCATGCAAACACGTCAATTGGGCAAAAACGGCCCGCAGGTTTCCGCCATCGGCCTGGGCTGCATGGGCATGACCGATTTCTACACCACCGGCGTAGACACCCAAGAGGCCACTGCAACCCTGCATCGCGCACTCGAACTCGGGATCAACCTGCTCGACACCGCCGACATGTACGGCCCTCACACCAACGAAGAATTGATCGGCAAAGCCATTGCCGGCAAACGCGACCAGGTATTTCTGGCGAGCAAGTTCGGCATTGTCCGTGACCCGTCCAATCCCACCGCACGGGGTGTCAATGGCCGACCGGACTACATTCGCGCCTCCATCGACGGCACACTCAAGCGTCTCGGCGTTGAAACCCTGGACTTGTATTACCAGCACCGGATCGATCCGCAGGTGGCCATCGAAGAAACCGTCGGCGCCATGGCCGAACTGGTGAAGGCCGGCAAGGTGCGTTACCTGGGCTTGAGCGAGGCGTCGGTCGCTACCCTGGAACGCGCGCACAAGGTTCACCCCATCAGCGCGCTGCAAAGTGAGTATTCGTTGTGGAGCCGTGACCAGGAAGAGAACGGTTGCCTGGCGGCGTGTCAGCGTCTGGGCGTGGCGTTTGTGCCTTACAGCCCATTGGGGCGAGGCTTTCTGACGGGCGCACTGAAAAGCCCGGATGACTTTGCGGCGGATGATTACCGTCGTTTCAGCCCACGTTTTCAAGGGGAAAACTTTGCGAAGAACTTGCTGCTGGTACAGCAAGTACAGGCATTGGCCGCAGAAAAAGGCGTGACAGCAGGCCAATTGGCGTTGGCCTGGGTGCTGGCGCAGGGTGACTACCTGATCCCGATCCCTGGAACCAAACAGCGCAAATACCTGGAGGAAAACGTTGCGGCACTGGAGGTCAAACTCAGCGCAGATGAATTGAAAGCGCTGGAGTCGATATTCCCCGCCAATGCCACCGCAGGCTTGCGTTACCCCGAGGAAGTCATGAAGTTGCTGGACCGCTAGCAACAGTGCCTGGCCCGCTCCACCCTGAGCGGGCCGGCAACCTTTCACGCCTTGGAGCTGACACCCTTGTCCGTAGGAGCGGTCGTGCCATTGCCCTTGCCATAAGTGGCCAGGTTTTGCAGGACGTAGATGGCGGTCTTGTATTCCGGGATCAGGCCAACCGCGTATTTATCGCCCTTGATGCTGTTGTTCTGGATGGTGTCCAGTTGCGTGGCGAAGTATTCCAGCGCATTGAACTTCGCATCCGGATCATTCTGTACCCCGAACCGGTCAAATTTGTCCCCGGCGTTCATCAAGGTCATCGACGTAATATCGGAGATCAGGCCTCTGCCCCGTAAAAATGCACTGAGATTGCCCAATTGTTTGGACGATACATTTTCCGGGTCGAAGCCTTTTACGTTCCTGAATATTTTCTGCTCATCCATCCTCGCCGCGTTCAGCGCATTTGGATTGGTGCCCACCAGCGCGAGCATTTGCTTGACCCTGGCGCTGTGCGTCACGGGCTTGCCGCCGCCAGTGTTCTGCACCAGTAGACCCGCCTTGGCCGTCCATCCCCCAGTATTGCCGATTGTCATGACTGAGCTTCCGACTGCGTGACCATATTCAGATCCTTCTTGAGTGGGTTTGGAGCGGGCGAGTATCGGGTCTGGCAACTGGCCACTCCAACCCCTATTTGCTCATTTTTACAATTTCCGTACATTTCAGATACAAACTGGCAAGTGCCCGGCTTTATTGCCCTAGACGAACTTTCCTGGAGGGGTCTAGACAACTAACCCAGCGATTTGTACGTCTCGGTTAGTTTGTTTGTATCCGTTTCGATACCTACCGCTTTCCGCTGATGCCCGTTCCTGGACGATCGTGCCTAAAGCTATCCCTGCCCAAGCCGATAGCCCGATGAAGCAGCGATGCCCCCTCCAAACCTAATAATAAAAATGCTGCACACAAGGACCGGTCCCATGCCCACATTCCGTTCGATCCAGGCTCGCTACACGCTGTTTCTGGTCCTGTTTATCCTGTTGCTGTTCGCGCTGACGGTGGTCGGAATCAGCCAGTTGGTCGCGCCTAAACTGCGCCATACCGAAGAACAGGTGGCCCTCAACCGCATCGCCGACGTCGCCCGACAAATCCAGGGCGAACTGAACAAGGTTCAGGCACAACAGCGCAGCATCACCCAAACCATTCCCTTACTCGACAGCGCTGGCATTGACACGGTATTGCCAGGCCTGGTGGATCAGTACGGTGAATTGAAAGTCTTTGGCGGCGGGATCTGGCCGTTGCCGGGCCAACGTGAAGCCGGGCGCAATAAATTCAGCACCTTCTGGCACCGTGACGCCTCGGGCAAACTGGCGGTCAATACGTTCTGGAACAGTGACGCCGCACCGAACTACTACGACCAGGCCTGGTACAAGGGCGGCATGCAAACGCCACGTGGCCAATGTGCCTGGGCGGCGGCCTATAAAGATGACGCCAGTGCCGAGCCGCGCACCAACTGCGCCATGGCCATTCAGAAAAATGGCGTGGCGTACGGCGTGTCGACCATCGACGTGACGCTGGGCTTCTTCAATGACTTGATCGCGCAAAAGGAAAAAGACCTTGGCGCCGAGATGCTGATCGTCGAAGCCGACGGCAAGATCATCAGCAACAGTTCGCGCATCAGCGGCCCCATCGTTCTGAAAAACATCAGTGAACTGGCGGGCAACTCACCGTTCGCCAGCCAAGTGAAAGCCGGCCTGCAAAACCGTGACCAATCGCAGCGCGTCGAATTCGACAACAACGGCGAAGACAGCACCTTCTTCATGCGCCCCATCGAAGGCTCACCGTGGTTCCTCGCCACCGCCCTGCCGAGCAAACTGATCACCGCCCAGCGTGATGACGTGCTCAGCACCCTGAGCCTGTTGCAAATCCCGATGGTCATTCTGCTGGCGCTGTTGCAGATCTACGCGATTCGCCAACTGGTCCAGCGCCTGAAAATCCTCAAGACCAATATCGATGCGCTGTCTGCCGGCGACGCCGACCTGACCAAACGCATCACCATCCGCGCCGAAGACGAACTGGGCGCCATCGGCCACTCGGTCAACGCCTTTATCGTCTACTTGCAGAACATGATCGGCGAAGTGACCCAGGCCACCGGCGCCATGGCCTCGAGCCTGGACAACCTGCAACGCACCTCGGCCCACACCAGTCAGATTCTGGTGCGCCATGCCTCGGAAACCGATCAGACCGTCACCGCCATTACCGAGATGAGTTCGACCGCTGAAAGCGTCGCACAAAATGCCGCCGAGACAGCGGCCTTCACCAAGCGCGCCAACGAAAACGCCGACCGTTCGCGGGTGGTGGTGGGCGAAGCGTCGAGCAGCGTAGTTGCGTTGATCGAGGAAGTGGCGAGTGCCACCCACAAAGTCGAAAGCATGCAGCAGGACGCGCAACGCATCACCGAGATTCTCGGGGTGATTGGTGCCATCGCCGGGCAAACCAACTTGCTTGCATTGAACGCAGCCATCGAAGCGGCCCGGGCCGGTGAACAAGGCCGAGGCTTTGCGGTGGTCGCCGATGAAGTCCGTGCCCTCGCCGGCCGCACCCAGGCCAGCACCTCGGAAATCAATGAAATGCTCACGCGCCTGACCCAAGGCGTCAGTTCGTCGGTCGCCGCAATGGAAAACACCCAGGCCAGTTGCCAGTCCGCCGCCGACGCGACAGCGCGGGTCAACTCGGGCCTGGATGAAATGGCCGGTTCCGTCAGCCACATCAACGGCCTGAGCACGCAGATCGCCACCGCGGCCTCGCAGCAAAGTGCGGTGACCGAAGAGATCAACCGCAGCATGGTGCAGATCCGGCACATGGTGGATGAACTGGTGAAAAGCGGTCAGGCCAGCGAGTTGAATACCCGGCAACTGGTGGACGCCAATGCGCGCGTCAGTTCGATCATGGGGCGGTTCAAGGTTCGTTGAGTACCTGAAAAGCCTGGAGCAAACCTGTGGGAGCGAGCTTGCTCGCGATAGCGGCCCTCCAGTCAGCATCATTGTTGACTGACACACCGCCATCGCGAGCAAGCTCGCTCCCTCAGGGTTTTGCATTGGCTGCATTGTCTTTGCATTACTTGGAAACAATCTCGCCCCTCATCCGTGGCTAAACTGGTCAAAATGCCTCTTTTTTTGACCGCCACCGAGTCGAGACCTTCCCATGCGAACCCCTCTGCGTCTGGCCGCCCTGAGCGTCCTTTTTATATCCTCCCTGGCTCAAGCCGCCGACCTGATCCCCATCGAAGTGCACCGCGACGCCAATTGCGGCTGCTGCAAAAAATGGATCAGCCACCTCGAAGCTAACGGTTTCAAGGTTGAAGACCACGTCGAAACCAACATGAGCGAATTCAAGCAGCAGCACGGTGTGCCACCGCGTCTGGCGTCGTGCCATACCGCGCTGATCAATGGCAAGTTCGTCGAAGGCCATGTCCCGGCGGACCAGGTGGTGGCGCTGAGCAAGCGTGACGACCTGCTGGGCGTTGCCGCACCCGGTATGCCCATGGGTTCGCCCGGGATGGAAATGGATGGCATGAGCGATGCCTATCAAGTGATCGGCCTGAAAAAGGACGGCAGTGATGTGGTGGTGGCGGACTACCCCGCCCATTGATGTCCGGTGCGTACCTCGGGCTGTTTCTCGCAGCGTTCGGTGCCGCGACGCTGCTGCCGCTACAGTCCGAAGCGGTGCTGGTGGGGTTGTTGCTCAGCGACCGGTATTGGCTTTGGTCGCTATTGGCGATCGCCACGTTGGGCAACGTACTCGGTTCGTTGGTGAACTGGTGGTTGGGACGCGGTATCGAACGGTTTCGCGACCGACGCTGGTTTCCGGTCAGCCCTCGTCACCTGGAACAGGCTCGACAGCACTATCAGCGCTACGGCCATTGGTCTCTGCTGCTGAGCTGGGTGCCGATTATCGGTGACCCGCTGACGCTGGTGGCCGGCGTCATGCGCGAACCTTTGGGACGATTTCTGCTGATGGTGACCCTGGCCAAGGCCGCCCGTTATGGCGTGCTGGCCCTGGCCACGCTGGGCTGGATGGGTTGAACGATCGAGCGCGGCAATTGCCTGTGTTTAATGTCGCCCTAATCAGGCCGATCCAGCATCGGCAGGTTTTCTTTGGAGTTCACCCATGCCCCTCGCCCTCTCCCGCTGGCTGCCCAGCCTGCTGCTGACCGCCGCACTGCCCCTCGTCGCCCACGCCGACGGGCCGGAATACGGCCCTCAATTGCAGGGCTTCGACTACCCCTACACCGTCAAGCATTTCGCCTTTGAGTCCCAAGGCAAATCCTTGCAAATGGGTTACATGGACGTCGCCGCCCATGGCAAGGCCAATGGCCGCAGCGTGGTGCTGATGCATGGCAAGAACTTTTGCGGTGCGACCTGGGACAGTTCGATCAAAGCCCTCAGCGAGGCGGGCTATCGGGTCATCGCCCCGGACCAGATCGGTTTCTGCACCTCGAGCAAACCCGAGCACTATCAGTACAGTTTCCAGCAACTGGCAACCAACACCCAGCAACTGCTCAAAGCCCTTGGCATCCAGAAAGCCAGCCTTCTCGGCCACTCCACCGGAGGCATGCTCGCTACCCGCTATGCGCTGCAATACCCCGAGCAGGTCGAGCAATTGGCGTTGGTCAATCCCATCGGCCTGGAAGACTGGAAAGCCCTCGGTGTGCCCTACCGCACCGTCGATCAATGGTACTCGCGTGAGCTCAAACTCAACGCCGACGGCATCCGCACCTATGAGCGCAACACCTATTACGGTGGCCGCTGGAAGCCGGAATTCGATCGTTGGGTCGACATGCTCGCCGGCCTGAACAAAGGCCCGGGGCATACGCAGGTCGCGTGGAACTCGGCGCTGATCTACGACATGATCTTCACTCAACCGGTGTATTACGAATTCAAAGACCTGAAGATGCCGACGCTGTTGCTGATCGGGACCTCCGACACCACGGCCATCGGCAGTGACATCGCCACACCTGAGGTCAAGGCGAAGCTCGGTCACTACGACGTGCTGGGCAAACAAGTGGCAAAACTGATTCCACAGTCGACCCTGATTGAATTCCCCGGCATGGGCCACGCGCCGCAAATGGAAGAACCGGCGCAATTCCACAAGGCCTTGCTCGACTGGCTGAACAAAACCAACCCCGTTCATTGATGAGGTAAGGCTGATGGCGGTGCAGATTGCGGTGATCGATGACTGGCAGGACGTCGCACGCGACGTGGTGGACTGGTCGGTGCTGGACAGCGTTGGCGAGGTGAGTTTCGTCCATGACTACCCCGCCGACAACGAAACCCTGGCCGAGCGTCTGGGTGCCTTCGAGGTGATTTGCGTGATGCGCGAACGCACCCGGTTCGATGAGGACCTGCTGCGTCGGTTGCCAAAACTCAAGCTGCTGGTGACTGGCGGTATGCGCAATGCGGCGCTGGACTTCAAAGCAGCCGCTGCATTGGGGATTCAGGTCTGCGGCACCGACAGCTACAAACATGCTGCACCGGAACTGACCTGGGCGCTGATCATGGCAGCGACCCGCAACCTCGTGGCCGAAGCCAACGCCTTGCGCGCGGGTTTTTGGCAGCAGGGCCTGGGCGGTGACTTGCACGGCAAAACCCTGGCCATCCTCGGGCTCGGCAGCATCGGCAAGCGCGTCGCCCAGTTCGGGCAAGTGTTCGGCATGCGGGTGATAGCCTGGAGCGAGAACCTGACCAGCGAGGCGGCTGCCGAAGTCGGCGTGACCTATGTCAGCAAGCAGGAACTGTTCGAGCAGGCCGACGTGCTGTCGGTGCATCTGGTGCTCAGCGACCGCAGCCGTGGCCTGGTCGACGCCCAGGCGCTGGACTGGATGAAACCCACGGCACTGCTGGTCAATACCGCCCGTGGACCGATTGTGGATGAGGCAGCGCTGATCAAGGCGTTGCAGAAGAATCGCCTGGCCGGTGCGGCGCTGGATGTGTTTGAAGTGGAGCCTCTGCCTGAACATCATCCGTTCAGGACGCTGGAAAATGTGCTGGCGACGCCGCATGTGGGGTATGTGAGCCGGCAGAACTACCAGCTGTTCTTTTCGCAGATGATCGAAGACATTCAAGCGTGGTCGGCGGGTAAACCCATTCGGTTGTTCACCTGATACCGCGATTTCGTTCTTCGCGAGCAGGCTCACGCCTACAAGGGACCGCATACCCCTGTAGGCGTGAGCCTGCTCGCGATGAGGCCATCAAATACCCCCATCAACCCGAACCAAACGCACCGCAACAGTGCACCACCCCCTCCCAATTCGCCCATTTTCGTGACTCACCAGTCCCATTTTGACCCACTCCCAAAAATAAACCTGCCCTTCGTCGGTGCGTTCCCCCCTGCGCGCGCGGTTCTTTTACCCTCTTGAAACTGATTGTCGAACAATTTCACCAGATGACCCGCCCCGCTCTAGGATCTGGCCTAGACTCAATTTCGCGAGGTAAAACCGGTCGGTCATCTGGTTGTAAAAAACTCGAAACTTTCAGTCCTGGCCAGGGGTCAGGTTAAAGGTAGGGCTAACGCGACTGGTGCATTCCTTGCAACGGCCCCTCCAACCCATCTGCTTCACCGCATTGGGCAGCATTTGCCACGATGCGTGCGCGTTTGCGCCCGGCCACAGGAATTGGCCACACCGTTTGTGCCAGACCTAAGCTTTAGATCAACACCACGGGAGATTCATATGATTAGTGCGGCTTTAGATATTCAGGGAGAGCGTGCTCATCAGCAGGTCGGCGAATCGAGCGCCGTCAATGCACCGAGCGCGCACCCCATCAGCGTCCCGGGAACCAAGACGCTGGCACCGGCTGCCAGTCAGAATCCAAATAGAAAGAAAGTGTTGTTCGTCACCTCCGAAATTGCCGACCTGGTCAAGACCGGCGGCCTGGGCGACGTCTCCGCCGCCCTGCCACGGGCCATGGCGCAGTTGCACGATGTGCGGGTGCTGATTCCCGGTTACCCGCAAGTGCTGCACAGCGAAAACCCGATCCACATCATTGGGGAACTGGGTGGGCACGCCGCACTGCCGCCCTGCAAGATCGGACGCATGGACATGCCGGACGGTCTGGTCATCTACGTGTTGATCTGCCCCGAACTCTACGAGCGTGAAGGTTCGCCCTACGGCGCCAACAATGGCCGCGACTGGCCAGACAACCACATTCGCTTCGCCCGCCTGGGCCTCGCCGCCGCCGATATCGCCGCCAATCTCGCACAAATTCATTGGTGCCCGGATCTGGTGCACGCCCATGACTGGCCTGCTGGCCTGGCGCCGGCCTACATGCACTGGCGTGGGCAGCGCACCCCAACGTTGTTCACCATTCATAACCTGGCCTATCAAGGCGTCACCAGCCTCGGCTCCTGCCCTGAACTGGGAATTCCCGCGCACGCCCTGCAACAGGAGGGTATGGAGTTCTACGGCAAGATGTCGTTCCTCAAGGCCGGCATGGCCTACTCGAGCCACATCACCACCGTCAGCGCCACCTACGCCCAGGAAATCACCACACCGGCCTTCGGCTGTGGTCTGGACGGTTTTCTCGCTGCCAAGACCCAGCAAGGCCTGCTCAGCGGTATTCCCAACGGTATTGATGAAAGCTGGGACGCGGCCACGGATTCGCACCTGTTCCGCCCGTTCAGCATTGGTGATTGGGACGGCAAAGCGGTGAACGCCGCGCACGTACGCGAATTGTTCGGCCTGGCCGATTCCGAAGGTCCGCTGTTTGCCGTGGTTTCGCGCCTGGTCTATCAAAAAGGCCTGGACCTGACCGAAGCGGTCTCCGAGTACATCGTTAAATCCGGCGGGCAGATTGCAATCATCGGCCGTGGCGAACCGGAAGAAGAACAAGCGATGCGTGAACTGGCCCTGCGTTTTCCAGGACAGATCGGCGTGCGCATTGGCTTCAACGAGACCGATGCCCGACGCATGTTCGCCGGCAGCGATTTCCTGCTGATGCCTTCGCGCTACGAACCCTGCGGCCTGAGCCAGATGTACGCCCAGCGCTTCGGCTCGTTGCCGGTCGCGCGCAACACCGGCGGCCTGGCTGACACCATTGAAAATGGCGTGACCGGCTTCCTCTTCGATGAATCCACCGTCGAGAGTTATCAGGAAGCCCTGAGCCGTGCGTTCAAGGTGTTCGCCTTCCCCGACCTGCTGCATGCCATGCGGTGCCGGGCCATGGCTGCGCCGTTCAACTGGTGCAAGGCAGTGGAACCCTACGCCGAACTCTACGAACAACTTGTGGCCAAGGCCTTGGGTAAATCAGGCCGACAGTAAGAGGTTTTCAACGATGCCGTTACGGACCCTTGAGACCTGGCCCCACGGCGCAATCATGCTGGACGCAGAGCACACGCGTTTTGCCTTGTGGGCGCCGGATGCGTTTTACGTCAGTGTCGAACTGGAAAATGGACAATCCTTGCCGCTGTTGCCTCAGGTTGACGGCTGGTTCGTGATCAAGACCCGCTGCCCCGCGGGCACCCGCTACCGTTACAACATCGATGGCGAGCTGGAGGTGCCGGACCCGGCCTCTCGCGCGCAGGCCGGCGATATTGGCAGCCACAGCGTGGTGGTCGATCCGCTGGCTTATCGCTGGCAACACAACACCTGGCAGGGCCGGCCATGGAACGAGGCGATCATCTACGAGCTGCACGTCGGTGTGCTCGGTGGTTTCAGTGCCGTCGAGCAACACTTGTCGCGCCTCGTCGAACTGGGCATCACCGCCATCGAGCTGATGCCGCTGGCGCAATTCCCCGGTGATCGCAATTGGGGCTACGACGGCGTCTTGCCCTACGCGCCGCAGGCGTCCTATGGCTCGCCGGAACAACTCAAGCACCTGATCGACACCGCCCATGGCCTTGGCCTGGCGGTGATTCTCGACGTGGTCTACAACCACTTCGGCCCGGATGGCAATTACCTGCACCGCTATGCCAAGGCCTTTTTCCGCGAAGACAAACACACGCCGTGGGGTGCGGCCATCGACTTCCGGCAGCGCGAGGTGCGGGATTTCTTCATCGACAATGCGTTGATGTGGTTGCTGGAGTACCGCTTCGACGGCTTGCGCCTGGATGCGGTGCACGCCATTGAAAGCCCGGATTTCCTTGAAGAGTTGGCGCAGCGCGTTCGCCAGCAAACCGAACCCTCGCGCCATGTGTGGCTGATGGTGGAAAACGAGCACAATGAGGCGAGCCTGCTGGAAAAAGGCTTCGACGCGCAGTGGAACGATGACGGCCACAACGCCCTGCATGTGTTGCTGACCGGTGAAACCGACGCCTACTACGCCGATTATGCCGAGCAGCCCACCGAACAACTGGCCCGCTGCCTGAGCCAGGGCTTTGTGTTTCAGGGCCACCTCAATCGCCACGGCACGCCGCGAGGTGAGCCCAGTGGTCACTTGCCGCCGACCGCCTTCGTGCTGTTTCTGCAAAACCATGACCAGATCGGCAACCGTGCGTTAGGTGAACGGTTGCATCAACTGACTCATCCCGATGCGCTCTACGCGGCCACCGTACTGCTGCTGTTGTCGCCGATGATCCCGCTGATGTTCATGGGGGACGAATTCGCCGCGCAGGCGCCGTTTCTGTTTTTCACCAGCCACCACGGTGAACTCGCAGAACTGGTGCGCGAAGGTCGACGCAATGAGTTTGCGGCATTCAGCGCCTTTGCCGATCCGCACAAACGTGAACAGATTCCGGATCCGAATGCGCCCCGGACCTTCGACGTGTCGCGACCGAAGCTGGGGGCCAGCGCACTGCCGTCCATTCACGACCTCTATCGCCGCCTGTTACAGCTGCGCCATCAGCACCTCATCCCTCGCCTGCCCGGTGCCCAGGCATTGGGCGCCGACGTGCTCGGCCACGGGGCGGTGAGCGCTCGCTGGCGACTGGGCGATGGCAGTGAGCTGCGCATTGACCTGAACCTCAGCGACACGCCAGTGGTCCACACCCCACAGGCCGACACGATCTTGCTGTTCGAACACCCGCCCCACTCGGCCGGCCTGTTGCACGAGGGCAAACTTGCCCCGTATTGCGCGCTAGTCAGTCTCACGGCCGCAGCCCCTTTGCTACCCCCGGATGGAGAGCGCCTATGAGCGATGCGCAACTTGAAATACTGGCCAGCCGCGCTGGCCTGGCCGTCGACTGGATCGACGCCAATGGCCGCCCGCAAAAAGTCGGCCCGTCGGTGCTGCGCGCCGTGCTCACCGGCCTCGGCCACCCGGCCGGCAGTGCCCAGGAAATCGACGCGAGCCTGCTGGAACTGCAAGCCGTCCAGCAGACCCACCGCCTGCCGCCGCTGTTGACGGTCGATGTCGGTGCCGGTCTCGATCTGGCGCGTTACTTCGAGCCCGAAACCCCGTGCGACATCCACCTCGAAGACGGTTCGAAGATCTACCTGAAACTCGATGCAAAAGCAGTGCTGCCGGGGCTGATTCCGGTCGGTTACCAACACGTCAGCATCGACGGACAGTCCTTCACCCTGGCGGTGGCGCCCGAGCGCTGCTACAGCGTCGGCGACGCAGTCGACAATCCGATTCCGCGCACCTGGGGCCTGAGCGTGCAGCTGTACTCCCTACGACGGGCCGGCGATGGCGGTTTCGGCGACACCCAGGCGCTGGAAGACCTTGCACGGGTGGCCGGTGAACGCGGCGCCGAGGCGTTGGCGATCAGTCCGTTGCACGCCATGTTCGGCAGCGACACCCAGCGGTACAGCCCCTATTCCCCTTCCAGCCGTTTGTTTCTCAACAGCCTGTATGCCGCGCCCGGTGCGATCCTCGGCGAGCGCGCCATGCGCGCGGCGATTGACGCCACGGGGCTTGCCGCCGAACTGCAAGCGCTTGAAGAACGGCCGCTGATTGACTGGCCCGTAGCCGCACGAGCCAAACACCGCATTCTGCAGGCGTTGTACGAAGGCTTCGTCCACGGTGAACATCCCTTGCACGAAGACTTCAGCAGCTTCCGCCATGCCTCGGGCGAAGCACTGGAAAATCATTGCCGCTTCGAAGCCCTGCAAGAGGCCCGCGCCGCCAAAGGCGAGAGCCTCGACTGGCGCGAATGGCCCGAGCAATGGCGCGACCCGCGCAGCGCTGCCTTGGCCGAATTCGCTGAAGAGAACGCCGCACGCATCGGTTTCTTCGCCTTCTGCCAGTGGCTGATCACCCGCTGCCTGGAGCGCGCGCAAACCGCGGCCCGCGGTGCCGGGATGAGCATTGGCCTGATCGCCGACCTCGCGGTGGGCGCTGACGGCGGTGGCAGTCAGGCCTGGAGCCGCCAGGACGAATTGCTCGCCTCGCTGACAGTGGGTGCGCCGCCAGACATCCTCAACCGGACCGGCCAGGGCTGGGGCATCTCTGCGTTTTCGCCAGAAGGTCTGGTGCGCAATGGATTCCGTGCGTTTATCGAAATGCTCCGCGCCAATTTCGCCCACGCCGGCGGTTTGCGGATCGACCACATCATGGGCCTGCAACGCTTGTGGGTGATCCCGAACGGCGCACTGCCCCGCGATGGCGCCTACCTGTACTACCCGGTTGACGACTTGCTGCGTTTGCTCACGCTCGAGTCCCACCGTCATCAAGCGATTGTGCTGGGCGAAGACCTTGGCACCGTGCCGGATGGCCTGCGGGAAAAGCTCATTGCACGTTCGATCCTCGGCATGCGCGTGCTGTTGTTTGAACAGGACAACGCCCACTTCAAACCGATCCTCGACTGGCCGGACAACGCACTGGCGACCACCAGCACCCATGACTTGCCGACGCTCAATGGCTGGTGGCACGGCCGCGACATCGACTGGAACGCACGGCTCGGCCTGACCGACGCCAGCAGTGAAATCGAGTGGCGCCAACACCGCGAACGCGAACGCGAAGGCCTGCGCCGCGTGTTGAGTCAGGACCCACAGAACTTTCGCGAAGAGTCCCACGAAACCGATCAGGTGCTCGACGCCAGTGTCCGTTTCCTCGGGCATACCCGCGCGCCGTTGGTGTTGCTGCCGCTTGAAGATGCCTTGGGCATTGAACAGCAGGCCAACTTGCCCGGCACCATCGACGCCCATCCCAACTGGTCACGACGCCTGCCCGGCGACAGCGAAGCCCTGCTCGATGACCCGGACGCGGCCCGACGCCTCGAATTGCTCGCCTGCGCGCGGCTTCAGGCGGGCGAGCGTGACCAATGACCGCGTCGAATATCCAACCGCTGCGGGCGACCCTGCGGCTGCAGTTTCATAAAGGCTTCACCCTCGATCAAGCAGTGCCGCTGGTGCCGTACTTCGCCCGACTGGGCATCAGCCACGTCTACGCTTCGCCGCTGCTGGCCGCGCGCGCCGGCTCGATGCATGGCTACGACGTGGTAGACCCGACCACCGTCAACCCCGAACTGGGTGGCGAACCCGCACTGCGACGTCTGGTCAGTGCCCTGCGCGAACAGCGGATGGGGCTGATCCTCGACATCGTCTCCAACCACATGGCCGTCGGTGGCGCGGATAATCCGTGGTGGCTCGACTTGCTGGAATGGGGGCGCCTGAGTCCGTTCGGCGAGTTTTTCGACATCCAATGGCACTCGCCGGACCCGTTGATGGAAGGTCAGCTGTTGCTGCCGTTCCTCGGCAGCGACTACGGCATCGCCTTGCAGGACGGCACCCTGCCCTTGCGCTTCGATGCGCAGGACGGCAGCTTTTATGTGCAGCACTACGACCACCGTTTCCCGATCTGCCCGATGAACTACGGCGAGTTGCTGCCCACCGAGGTCGAACCGCTGAAGTCACTGGCGGAACGCTTCACCACCCTGAGTTACCAGACCGACGCACACAGCCTGGCGGTGCCACTGAAAGCCGAATTGCGCGATCTGGCCAGCGCTCCTTCGCTGCTGAAGTCCATCGAACAGCACCTCGGCGCTTACGACTCGCTCACACCCGACGGTTTCCAACGCCTGCACAACGTGCTCGAACGCCAGAGCTATCGTCTGGCCAGTTGGCGCACCGCAGCAGATGACATCAACTGGCGTCGTTTTTTCGATGTCAACGAACTGGGCGGCCTGCGCGTCGAACGCCCCGCCGTGTTCGAAGCCACCCACGCGAAAATCTTCGAACTGGTGGCTGAGGGGCTGGTGGACGGTCTGCGCATCGACCATATCGACGGCCTCGCCGATCCCCGTGGCTACTGCCGCAAATTGCGCCGCCGGGTCGATCGCCTGTCACCGGGGCGGCACTTGCCGATCTACGTCGAGAAGATCCTCGGCGAAGGCGAAACCTTGCACCGCGACTGGTCGGTGGACGGCACCACCGGTTACGAGTTCATGAACCAGTTGTCGCTGCTGCAACACGATCCGCAAGGCGCACACACCCTCGGCGAACTCTGGCAGCGCTACAGCGAACGGCCGGCCGACTTCCAGCAGGAAGCGCAACTGGCGCGGCAGCAGATCCTCAATGGCTCGCTGGCCGGTGATTTCGAAAGTGTCGCTCAGGCCTTGCTGCAGGTGGCCCGGGACGACCTGATGACCCGCGACCTGACCCTCGGTGCGATCCGCCGGGCGTTACAGGAATTGATCGTGCACTTCCCGGTGTACCGCACCTACATCAGCCCCCGTGGCCGCTCCGCTGAAGACGATGTGTTTTTCCAGCAGGCCATGGACGGTGCACGCCACACCCTCAGCGAAGCCGATTGGCCAGTGCTCGATTGCCTGGCCGGTTGGCTCGGCGGCGAACCGTGGCGCAAACGTCCGGTGGGTCGCCAGCGCAAGATGCTCAAGCATGCCTGCGTACGCTTTCAGCAACTGACATCGCCGGCTGCCGCCAAGGCGGTAGAAGACACCGCGTTCTATCGCTCGGCGGTATTGCTGTCACGCAATGACGTGGGGTTCAGCACCGAACAGTTCAGCGCCCCGGTGTCGGACTTTCATGGGGCCTGCGCCAATCGCCTGGCCGAATTCCCGGACAACCTGCTGGCCACCGCCACCCACGACCACAAACGCGGCGAAGACACCCGCGCACGCCTGGCGGTGTTGAGCGAACGCAGCGCCTGGTACGCCGAGCAAGTCCCGCTCTGGCGCACGCTCGCCCGACCGCTGCGCGACGACGACCACATGCCGTCTACGGGCGATGAGTTGATCCTGTATCAGGCGATCCTCGGCAGTTGGCCGTTGACCCTGCACATTGACGATCAACCAGCGCTGGCGGATTACGCCAAACGCCTCTGGCAGTGGCAACAAAAAGCCCTGCGCGAAGCCAAACTGCAAAGCAGCTGGAGCGCGCCGAACGAACCGTATGAACAGTCGATGCAGGGGTTTATCGAGCGACTGTTTCTGGCGCCTGAAGGTGAGCTGTTACGTGCCGCCCTCGGCAAAGCCGTTCAGGCCATTGCGCCTTCCGGCGCCATCAACGGCTTGGCGCAAACCTTGCTGCGAATGACCGTGCCGGGGGTGCCGGACCTCTATCAGGGCAACGACTTCTGGGACTTCAGCCTGGTCGATCCGGACAACCGCCGGCCGGTGGATTACGCCAGTCGTGAACGAGCCCTTCAAGCGACACCGGAGGGGCCCGAACTGTTGTCGAGCTGGCGTGACGGGCGCATCAAGCAGACGCTGATCGCCGAGGTGCTGCACCTGCGCGCCGAGCATGCCGAACTGTTTTCCCGAGGGCGCTATCAGGCCCTTGAAGTGATCGGCAGTCAGGCCCATCGGGTGCTGGCATTTGCCCGCGTGCTGAAGGGAAAACGCGCCATCGTGATCGTCCCGATACGCTGCGCCGAACTGCTGAAAAACAGTGCCCAACCACAGATTGATGCGCCGCTGTGGGGCGATACACGGGTCAAATTGCCGTTCGCCTCCTCCGATGAAAATCTGAAGGGACTTTTTTCCAGCGTCGCAGTCACAAAAAACAGGGAGCTGAACATCAGCGCCGCGCTGGGGGTTGTCCCGGTCAATCTCTTTATCCAACTCTTTACCCAAGCTTGAGTTCAGTTCAGGAGCATTGCGATGAGTACCGACGATAAACGCGTTAGCGAATTTGCCTATCAGATCTGGGAATCGGAAGGAAAACCCGAGGGTCAGGAACTCCGCCACTGGGAGATGGCGCGCAAACTGGCCGAAGCGGAAGCCCTGGCACCGAAAAAAACACCGAAGTCCAGTGGCAGTAAAACCGCTGCCAAGCCTGCGGCAGCCAAAGGCAATGGCGCACTGGACGGTAAAGCCAGCGTCGCCAAACCGAAGGCCAAGGCCAAACCCGCAGCGGCGTCGAAAGTGATCCCGCCGGGTGAAAAAGCCGTCGAGAAGAAGCCTCGCGTGGCGAAAAAACCACCGATAACCTGACGCGCCAACCGAATTGTCCTGATCGCAAACGTGGCGAGTTCGCTCGCCACTGAGGGCGCGCTCGCCCTCGAAAAACACCCGATTCTTTCTTGCAGGAGCACGTATGACCACGCCAAAAAAATCCGCGCCAGAACCTCACGCCGAGGCTTCGCGAATCCGTGAAGGCTTGCCCTTCCCGCTGGGCGCAACCTGGGATGGTCTGGGGGTCAACTTTGCCTTGTTTTCCGCCAACGCCACCCGCGTCGAATTGTGCATCTTCGACGACGCCGGCGAAGTGGAGCTTGAACGGATCGAACTGCCCGAATACACCGACGAGATCTACCACGGCTACTTGCCGGACGCCCATCCGGGGCTGATTTACGGTTATCGCGTCTACGGCCCTTACGACCCGGCCAATGGTCATCGTTTCAACCCCAACAAATTGCTGATCGACCCTTACGCCAAGCAACTGGTCGGTCAGTTGAAATGGTCCGAAGCGCTGTTCGGCTACACCATCGGCCACCCCGACGCCGACCTCAGTTTCGATGAACGCGACAGCGCGCCCTTCGTGCCCAAATGCAAAGTCATCGACCCGGCGCACACCTGGGGCCACGACCATCGCGTCAGCGTGCCGTGGGACAAAACCATCATTTACGAAACCCACGTGCGCGGCATCAGCATGCGTCACCCTTCCGTCCCCGAGAACGTGCGTGGCACCTTTGCCGGGTTGATGGTCGATGACGTGCTGGAACATATCCGCAAACTCGGGGTGTCGTCGGTTGAGTTGCTGCCGATCCATGCGTTCGTCAATGACCAGCACTTGCTGCACAAAGGCATGACCAATTATTGGGGTTACAACAGCATCGCCTTCTTTGCCCCGGACCCGCGCTATCTGGCCAGTGGCAAGATAGCCGAGTTCAAGGAGATGGTTGCGCACCTGCACGAAGCCAACCTGGAAGTGATTCTCGACGTGGTCTACAACCACACCGCCGAGGGCAATGAACAAGGGCCGACCCTGTCCATGCGCGGCATCGACAACGCCTCGTACTACCGCTTGATGCCCGACGACAAACGCTTCTACATCAACGATTCCGGGACCGGTAACACCCTGGACCTGAGCCATCCGTGCGTCTTGCAAATGGTCACTGACTCCTTGCGCTACTGGGCAACGGAAATGCACGTCGACGGTTTCCGCTTCGACCTGGCGACCATTCTCGGGCGCTACCACGACGGTTTTGATGAACGTCACAGCTTCCTCGTGGCCTGTCGTCAGGACCCGGTGCTGCGCCAGGTGAAGATGATTGCCGAACCGTGGGATTGCGGCCCCGGCGGCTATCAGGTCGGCAACTTCCCGCCGGGCTGGGTGGAATGGAACGACAAGTTCCGCGACACCGTGCGCGCGTTCTGGAAAGGTGATGACGGCCAACTCGCCGATTTCGCCAGCCGCATGACCGCCTCGGGCGAGATGTTCAACCAGCGCGGCCGCCGGCCTTATGCCTCGTTGAATTTCATCACCGCCCACGACGGCTTCACCCTCAACGACCTGGTGTCGTACAACGACAAGCACAACGAAGCCAACGACGAGAACAATCAGGACGGCAGCAACAACAACCTGTCCTGGAACCATGGTGTCGAAGGCCCGACCGACGATCCCGAGATCAACGAGTTGCGCCAACGGCAAATGCGCAACTTCTTTGCCACGCTGTTGCTGTCCCAGGGTACGCCGATGCTGGTGGCCGGCGACGAATTCGCCCGTACTCAGGAAGGCAACAACAACGCCTACTGCCAAGACAGCGAGATCGGCTGGGTCAACTGGGACTTCAGCGAGGACGGCAAGGCGCTGCTCAAATTCGTCAAACGTCTGATCAAGTTGCGCCTGGCCTACCCGATCCTGCGTCGCGGGCGCTTCCTGGTGGGCAATTACAACGAGGACATCGGGGTCAAGGACATCACCTGGCTCGCGCCGGACGGCAGTGAAATGTCCCAGGAACAATGGGGCGAGGCCCACGGCCGTTGTCTGGGGATCTTGCTTGATGGCCGCGCTCAGGAAACCGGCATCCGCCGCAAAGGTGCTGACGCGACCCTGTTGCTGGTGGTCAATGCGCACCACGACATCGTCAACTTCACCTTGCCGGAAGTGCCGGACGGCGGGTTCTGGACCTGCATGATCGACACCAATCAACCGTCGATTCGCGGGCAGGAACGCTTTGAAATCGGCCACGAATATTCAGTGACCGGGCGTTCGCTGCTGCTGTTCGAATTGCAGCATGAGGAAGAAGAGTGAAATGGACCTTCAGGCGTTTCTCGCTCGCCAACCCGCGCATTACCCTGACACTCAGACGTTAGGTCAGTGTCTGCGGGCGCTGGTGGAAGCTGGACTGGATCAGCTTCCGCTGCCGGGCAGTGGTCGGACGCTGGAGCGTTTTCAGCGTTTGGCCGAGGTCGGCGGGCATGATTTGGGGTTGTGCAAACTGTACGAAGGTCACACCGATGCGCTCGCAATCATCGCGCAACGGGGTGGCGAGCCCACACCCGGTAGCACGTGGGGCATGTGGGCCGCTGAACCGCCGAATGCGCGGGTGCGGGTCAGCCCCCAAGGTTTGCTGAACGGGCGCAAAGCCTGGTGCTCGGGCGCGGCGGTGTTGAGCCATGCCTTGCTCACCGCGTGGGATGAAAACGACTGTCAGCAATTGGTCGCGGTGGCACTGGATCAACCCGGCGTCAGCGTGACGGATCAAGGCTGGCAAGCCGTCGGCATGGCCGCCACCGGCAGCGTCGACGTGCTGTTCGACCATGCTGACACGCACCTCATTGGCCAACCCGGTGATTACTTGCAACGGCCCGGTTTCTGGCAGGGCGGGATCGGCATTGCCGCCTGCTGGTACGGCGCCGCACGCAGCCTCGCCGAACGCCTGCGCACGCACTGTGCGCAACGCGAAGAACCCCACGCCCTCGCCCACCTCGGCGCGGTCGACCGTGCTCTTTTCGCCGCCGTGCAGGTGTTGCGCGCCAGCGCCATGAGCATCGACGCTTCGCCGCTGGATAACGCCGAGTTGCTGGCTCGCCGCGCCCGGGCGGTGGTCGAACAGGCCGCCGAACAGGTGATCCTGCACGTCGGCCACGCCCTCGGCGCCGGGCCTTACTGCAAGGACCGGCAATTCGCCCGGCTGATTGCCGACCTGCCGGTGTTCCTGCGACAAAGCCATGCCGAGCGGGACCTTGCCGCACTGGGCAAACACACCATCAACGGAACATGGACGTTATGAAAACCAACCCCATCGTCGGCCAGGGCACGCCCCTGCACCTGTGGCAAACCTCCCTTCAGCTGGCGCAATTACCGGTGATCGACATCCTCAGCCTGGTGCCAGAAGGCGCCCGCGCGGTGATCATCGCTCCGCACCCGGACGATGAAGTGCTGGGCTGCGGTGGTTTCCTGCAAGTGCTTGCGGCGGCGGGTCGGGCGTTGCAACTGATTTCGGTCACCGATGGCAGCGCCAGTCATCCCGGTTCGACACGCTGGCCCGTGGAACGTCTGAGCGCCGTGCGTCCGCAAGAATCGGCTGAAGCGCTGCGCCGTCTCGGTTTGCCGCTGCACCAGCTGAAATGGCTGCGCGGCGGTTTCAGCGATAGCCAGGTCGCCGCGCGCGAAATCGAGTTGAGCGCGTTCATCGAACAGCATCTGCGCCCCAACGACGTGGTGTTCACGACCTGGCGCGAAGACGGCCATTGCGATCATGAAGCCGTGGGGCGAGCCAGTGCCACCGCCGCCAGACGCGTCGGTGCAACCCTGCATGAACTGCCGGTGTGGACCTGGCACTGGGCAACGCCGGAAGACGCGTTTGTACCGTGGCACCGCGCACGAAAAATCCTCCTGACACCGCCGCTGATCGCGCGCAAACGCCATGCGATTCACGCCTTCGCCAGCCAATTGGAAGGTGACCCGCACATCGGCCTGCCGCCCGTACTGGCGCCCTACGTGCTGGACCGCCTGTTGCAGCCGTTCGAGGTGGTGTTCCTATGAGTGTCGACGATCGTTATTTCGACGGCTTGTTTGCCGGTAACGATGATCCGTGGGCGTTTCGTCAGCGCTGGTACGAGCAGCGCAAACGCGCCATCACCCTCGCCGCCCTGCCCCGTGCGCATTACCGCGCGATCTTTGAACCCGGCTGCGCCAATGGCGAACTGAGTTTTGAACTGGCCAGCCGTTGCGATCGCCTGCTGTGCTGCGACACCGCCGCCGCAGCCGTTGCGTTGGCGCGCACCCGCCTCGGCCCGTTCGATCACGCCGAAGTGCGCCACGCGCGCTTGCCAGTCGATTGGCCGGAGGAAAAATTCGACCTGATCGTGCTCAGTGAAATCGGTTACTACCTCGATGCCGAGGACTTGAAACGCCTGATCCAACAAGCCGAACAGTCACTCACCGCCGACGGCCAACTGCTGGCCTGCCACTGGCGCCCGCCCATCGACGGCTGCCCGTTGAACGCACGACAAGTGCACGACTTGCTCCACGAACACTTGCCGCTGCCGCGTCTGGTCTTGCATCAGGAAGCGGATTTCCTGCTGGAGCTCTGGAGCCGCGAACCACGCTCCGTGGCGACACTTGAGGGCCTGCGATGATTGGCATTCTGATCCCCGCGCATAATGAAGAAGACTTGCTCGCCGACTGCCTGCAAGCCGCCCTGTGTGCGTCGCAACATGAGTTGCTGCGCGGTGAAAGCGTCGCGGTGCTGGTGGTGCTCGACAGTTGCACCGATCGATCGGGCGAGATTGTCCAGCGCTACCCGGTCCACAGTCTGAGCATCGAGGCTCGCAACGTCGGCCAGGCACGCGCGGTCGGGGCAAGCTTTCTGCTGGCATTGGGGGTGCGCTGGATTTCCTGCTCAGACGCCGACAGTCGAGTCGCGCAGGATTGGCTGGTGGCGCAGTTGTCCCTGGATGCGGACGCGGTGTGCGGCACGGTCACGGTCGATGCGTGGCACGAGTCATTCGACGAATCGGCACAGATTCGCTACCACCAGCATTACCACGCCCGCGACGGCCATCGGCACATTCACGGCGCCAACCTGGGCATCAGTGCCGACGCCTATCGGCGCGCCGGCGGGTTCGAACCGCTGGCCTGCCATGAAGATGTGCAACTGGTGCGACAACTGGAGCGCTGCGGCGCGAAAATTGCCTGGAGTCATCGCCCGCAAGTGCTCACCAGCGCCCGCCTGGACAGTCGCGCTCGGGGTGGTTTCGGCGACTATTTACACGATCTGGCAAAGATCGACTAAAAAAAACCGGCTTAGGTGGAACCGTTACGCGACGAATAGGATTACTTGAGCAATACTCAGCACGCGACGATCCAGGGTACGGAGAAGTCGCACATTGCTATCAAACAGAACAAGGACGTAGCCCCGATGAAATCCGTCTCCATCATCGACAGCAGCCAGCCAGCACAAATCTGGAACAGCGCGCTGCAACTGGACAACATCCCCGTCATCAACACCCAGACCCTGGTCCCCGCCGGCGCTCGCGCCGTGGTGATCGCGCCGCATCCCGGCGATGAAGTGGTCACCTGCGGCGGCCTGTTGCAGTTGCTCTCGACCCTCGGTCATCCCCTTCAATTGATCTCGGTCACCGATGGCAGTGCCACTCAACCGGGCTCACAACAATGGTCGGAAAAGCGCCTAAGCGTGTTTCGCGGTCAGGAAAGCGTCGAGGCCTTGCGCCGGCTCGGCTTGCCGATGCACAGCCTGAAATGGATTCGGGGGGGCTTCACTGATTTCGTCCTGGCGGAATACGAGACGCAACTGACCCGTTTCATCGCCCGCTACCTGCGTCCCGGCGACGTGGTGTTCAGCACCTGGCGCGAAGACGGCACGCCCGACCACGACGCCGTCGGCCGTGCCACCGCCGCTGCGGCGAGCATGGTCGGTGCGACATTCCATGAAATACCGGTGTGGGCCTGGCACTGGCCGGCTCGTGACCAGGGGCTGATGCCCTGGCATCGGGCCCGCAAAGTCCGCCTCGACACCTGGACGGTCGCGCGCAAAAGCCACGCCACCCATGCCTACGCCAGCCAGCTCGACGGCGAACCGGCCTTGGGCATCGCACCGCTGCTGCCCCGGGTGATCCTGGACCGCATGCGCTTGCCCTATGAAATCGTCTTCGTCTGACACACCGCAAAACCCAAAATCGCGGTAATGCGAGGATCCCGCTGAACTGCACGGCACTGCATCAGTCGCATGCATAAGCAGCCAAATTTCAGAGGAGCCATCGTGACCAGCGATTCCGAGCAGCGGGCCACCCTCAAGCCGTCCCCGGCGATTCATCGCCTGAGGGTGCTGACGGTCAATACGCACAAGGGCTTCACCGCCTTCAACCGGCGTTTCATCCTCCCGGAGCTGCGCGAGGCGGTGCGCAGTACGTCGGCAGATCTTGTGTTCCTGCAAGAAGTGGTCGGCGAACACGATCGGCACTCTTCGCGTTATTACAACTGGCCGCAGACCTCGCAATACGAATTCCTCGCCGACAGCATGTGGAGCGATTTCGCCTATGGGCGCAATGCCGTCTACCCGGATGGCCACCACGGCAATGCCTTGCTGTCGAAATACCCGATCCGCGAGTTCCGTAACCTTGACGTGTCAATCACCGGTCCCGAACGACGCGGGTTGTTACATTGCGTGCTGGAGGTGCCTGGGCACGCTGAAGTGCATGCGATTTGCGTACACCTGAGCCTGCTCGAAAGTCATCGTCAGTTGCAGTTGCAGCTCCTCTGCCAACTGCTGGACTCCCTGCCCGACGATGCCCCGGTGATTATTGCCGGCGATTTCAACGACTGGCAGTTGCACGGCAATGCCGCCCTCGCCCGTCGCGACTACCTGCACGAAGCGTTCGAACGCCATAACGGGCGACCGGCCAAAACCTACCCCGCGCGTTTTCCGTTGCTGCGCCTGGACCGGATTTACCTGCGCAATGCCAGTAGCCATGAACCACGAATCCTCGGCAATAAACCCTGGACGCACCTGTCGGATCACCTGCCGCTGGCGGTGGAGGTACACCTCTAGCAATTGAGTAAAAGCTCTGATTAGCGGCTTTCTTGACGTTTTGTCGAACAAACAAGCGCTTAGATCTGCGTCGAAAATCAGTCACTTGCAGCGCCTAAAATACCCATACCATTTATCGGGCATTTTCTTGACGCACCGTCAACGGTCTTCTTAGCTACACCTTACTACCCCCGAAGTACCATCAGGGGGCATCCCCCCCAGACACCCGCCAATCCGGGCGCCCAGCGGCTTGCCCTCACTCCATTCGGCCGCCCCTCATTCGGGGTAGGAGAGACGCCACAGCGAGATACCGCATGCGATTGCAAGGTAGACCCCCATGAAGACTTCATTCACCCAACAAGAGATAAAAGTCACTTTTTGCACTGTCTCGAGCTCTATCCTGCTGTGCTCGACCCTCGAGGCCCAGGCGGCACCCGCGGAGGAAGAAACCCTTCCATGGTATCGCCAGGATGTTCCCGTCCTCACCTTGCCAACCACGCATTTCACCTCGCTGTACCCCGGTCACTTCGGCGCCGCGTCCGATAGTCGAAGTTCACACCTGACCATCGAAGACGAAGCGCCTTCGACCTGGGACCAGGTCTACGGCAAGCCGTCGCGGCAGGCGCAAACCGATTTTCTGTCACAGGGCTCTTCGATCACGGGCAGCACTGAATTCAAAGGGCCGGCGATCCTCACCTTGCAGAGTGGTAGCGGTCATACCCAGCAGGTCGGACTGGTCGGCGGCACCACCCGATTACAAGGCAATAGCAACGGCTTGCTGACCAGTCCAGCCCTGGCCGACCCCAACAACGATACCCTCAACCTTCAAGGCCAGAGTCTCGGTGCTTACTGGAGCCTGACCGGCCCTCAAGGCTGGCACGTGGATTTGACCGCCAGCGGTGGCCGGGTCAACGGCTTCAGCCGAAATGACCAGGGCGCGCGGCAAGCCACCGAAGGCAGTGCGATGACGTTGTCGGTGGAAGGCGGTTTCCCGATTGGCCTGAGTGAGAACTGGGTCGTCGAACCCCAGGCTCAGTTGATCAATCAACGCATCACACTGGATACGCCGTATGCCGGCTCAGGGAACGCGTCATCCAGCGACCTGACGTCCTGGAGCGGCCGGGTCGGTGCGCGATTGAAAGGGAGTTACGACATCAATGGCCTGGGCGTCGAACCCTACGTGCGGACCAACTTGTGGCACACCGTGTACACCGGCAATACCGTGACCCTCGATCAGGTCGACAAGATCAGCAGCAGCCGCAATTCATCCACGGTTGAGGTGGGGCTGGGATTGGTGGCCAAGGTCACGCCAGCGGTGAGTTTCTACGTCAGTGCGGATTACAGCAGTGATGTGGATGACAATGATTTGAATGGGTTGATCGGGAGTCTGGGGGTGCGGATGCGGTGGTGAGCGCCAGACATCAAAAGAGGCTTTGTCAGGGCTGACGCCTTCGCGAGCAAGCCTCGCCCCCACAGTTGGAATGCGTACCCCTGTGGGAGCGTGGCTTGCCCGCGATGGGAGCGACTCGGTCTCAGATCAGCCCTCAGGCCGCAAGATCAATACCGCCAGCGGCGGCAGATTCAATACCAGCGACAGTGCCTGCCCATGGCTCGGTTCCTCCTCCGTAAACGCCCCGCCACTGTTGCCATAATTGGAACCGGCATACATCGCCGCATCGCTGTTGATCAATTCGGTCCAGCGCCCGGCAAACGGTACGCCGACGCGATAGCCCTCACGCGGCACCGGCGTAAAGTTGGCCACGACCAGCACCGGCCGCCCCTCCTTGCTCCAGCGCAACCACGCGTAGACGCTGTTGATCGCATCGTCTCCGATCAGCCACTGGAAGCCTTGCGGGGCATCGTCCTGCTCATGCAGCGCCGGCTCTTCGCGGTACAGCCGATTGAGGTCGCCGACCAGCTTCTGCACCCCTTTGTGCTCGGGGTATTGCAGCAGGTACCAGTCGAGTTGCTGATCGTGGTTCCACTCGCGCCATTGGCCAAATTCGCAGCCCATGAACAACAGCTTCTTGCCCGGGTGCGTCCACATGAAGCTCAAGTAGGCGCGCAAATTGGCAAACTTCTGCCAGCGGTCGCCGGGCATCTTGTCGATCAGCGAGTGCTTGCCGTGGACCACTTCATCGTGGGAAATCGGCAGGATGAAACG
Organism: Pseudomonas sp. URMO17WK12:I12; assembly: GCF_000514395.1. Taxonomy (NCBI): domain Bacteria; kingdom Pseudomonadati; phylum Pseudomonadota; class Gammaproteobacteria; order Pseudomonadales; family Pseudomonadaceae; genus Pseudomonas; species Pseudomonas sp. URMO17WK12:I12. Next base: position 254,755 of record NZ_AZVV01000008.1, on the reverse strand, counting down.
CTCGGACCAGGCGTACACCAGGCCAAAACTCAATTCGTTGTGATGATGGGCGCGGTACACCGGGTCCTGCTGGATGTAATGCAGCGAATCGTGCATCCAGCCCATGTTCCATTTGTAGGCAAAGCCCAGACCGCCCTGTTGCGTGCTTTGGCTGACACCCGGCCATGCGGTGGACTCTTCGGCGATGACCAGCGCACCCGGCGCCTCGAGCGCCACCACGTCGTTGAGGTGACGCAAGAAGTCGATGGCTTCGAGGTTTTCACGACCGCCGTGGCGGTTCGGCACCCATTCTCCAGCCTTGCGCGAGTAATCGCGATAGAGCATCGACGCCACCGCATCGACACGCAGCCCATCGACGTGGAAATGCTTGAGCCAGTGCAACCCTGAAGCCAGCATGTAACCGTGCACTTCGGTGCGGCCGAGGTTGTAGATCAGCGTGTCCCAGTCCTGATGAAAACCTTCCTGCGGGTTGCCGTATTCATACAACGCCGTGCCGTCGAATTGCGCCAGGCCGTGGGTGTCGGTCGGAAAATGCGCCGGCACCCAATCGAGAATCACGCCGATTTCCGCCTGGTGGCAGGCGTTGACGAACGCGGCAAAGTCATCCGGCGAACCGTAACGGGCGCTGGGGGCGAATTGCGACAGCAGTTGATAACCCCACGAGCCGCCAAACGGGTGCTCCATGATCGGCATCAGTTCGATGTGAGTGAAGCCCAAGTCCTTCACATACGGAATCAGCCGCTCACCCAACTCGTGCCAGGTGTACTGGCGGGCGACCTCGCCCAGATCGTCCAGCTCACATTGCCAGGAACCGGCATGCAGTTCGTAGATCGACAGCGGCGCCGTAGGTCGCTGACGTTCGCCACGCGACGCCATCCACGCCTGATCCTGCCAGTCGATGTTCAGCGGCGAAGCGACTTTCGAGGCCGTGTCTGGCGGCAAGGTAGTGGCCAACGCCATCGGGTCAGCCTTGAGCGGCAATATGCCGTGGCTGCCGAGGATTTCGTATTTGTACGCCTCACCGGCTCGCAGACGCGGGATGAACAGCTCCCAGACCCCGGTCGGATGGCGCAGACGCATGGGATGGCGACGACCGTCCCAGTTGTTGAAATCACCGACCACCGACACGCGCTTGGCGTTGGGCGCCCACACGGCGAAACGCACGCCGTCGACGCCGTCGACCGTCTTCAACTGCGCGCCGAGGCAACTGCTCAGGTCGCGGTGATTGCCTTCGGCAAACAGGTACAAATCCATCTCGCCGAGCAGCGGGCCAAAGCTGTAAGGGTCTTCGCTGACTTGTTCGCCACCGGCCCAACGGGTGCGCAACAGGTACGCCTGGGCGCGGTCGAAATGCCCGACAAACAGCCCCGGTGTCTGGGTGGCTTCAAGGTGGCCGAGCTCTTCCCCGGAGTCCCTGGCCAACACTTGCACGCTCAAGGCGTCCGGCAGATAGGCACGAATGAATTGCCCACCGGCGCCATCGCCATGGGGGCCGAGAATTGCAAAGGGGTCGTGATGCTCGGCGCGCACCAGCGCGTCGATGTCCCGCGATCTGGGCAGTAACGCCTCTTTAGCGTGACCCTGTTCCTTGTTCGAGAAACTCATGACTACTCTCCACCAAGATCGGAAAAGGGTTTAAGCCCACTTAATAATCCATACAAACCGTGCAACGGCACCGGCAGCCAAGTGGGTCGATTTTCGGCCTCATACGCCACTTCATAGGCCGCCTTCTCCAGACCGAACAACGCCAGCGCGGCGTCCTCGCCTTCCGGATCTTGCCACGCATGAGCAAGACTAGCTGCCGCCAGCCGATAAGCGTCGACAAATGCCTGTTTTGCTTCAATCAGGTAACGCTCGGCGACCCGATGGCGCGCCCCCTGAGCCTCAGCCGTGTTGTCGACGTTATGCACATTGATCGTCATCGCGGCGGCGTAATCGAATGAACGCAACACGCCGCTGACGTCTTTGTACGGGCTGTGCTTGCCCCGTCGTTCACGCAGCGGCCGCGCCGGCTCACCCTCGAAATCGATCAGGTAGGCATCGCCCTTGATCACCAACACCTGGCCCAGGTGCAAGTCGCCGTGGACGCGGATGCGCAAGCCACCGACGGCTTTCCTGCCCAGTTCCTGAACGTGGCTGAGGATGGCTTTTTTCTCGTCCAGTAAACGACTGACCAAGGCTTGGTCCGCCGGGTTCAGTTGATTTTGATGCTGTTTGAGCAACTTGAGCGCGTGCTCCAGCTGCGCCGCCACGTCCTTGGCCGAGGCCAGTGCCTCTTTCGCCGTCGTCACCTGCGGCGCGAAGTCCTTGTCTTGGGTCGGCGCTGCCAGCACCTGGTGCATTTCCCCCAGGCGCTGGCCGAGCATGCCGGCAAAATCCCTCAGCTCACCGAGGGCGTTGTAGTGCTGTTCCTGCTCGGAGATCGCATCAGCCAACTCGTCACGCAGCGCGCGTTCAAGGTTGTTCTGGGTCCATTCCCAGGCATCACCCTGATTGCTCAAATAACCCTGGGCGATCATCAACAAGGTGTCTTCGCCGTGTTCGTCACGGCGCACCACCGAGCCCAGCAGTGGCGAGATGTTCTGGAACCCGGCGTTGGTCAGGTAGGCGCTCATTTCCAGTTCCGGGTGCACGCCCGAGGCGAGTTTGCGGATCAGTTTGAGCACCAGGCTGTTGCCGATCACCACCGAACTGTTGGATTGCTCGGCCGACAGATAGCGAACAGGCGACTCTTGCGTCAGTCCGAGTTTCGCCAGCTCCACGGTCGGCTCGAAGCGGATGTCACCCGCGCTCGACGGCAACACCGTCTCGTTCTGCATACCAGCCAGCACGGCATGGATAAAGGGTTCGAGGCTGAAGGCATCAGTAATCAAACCCACCTGACGGCCCCGACGCACCCGCGACAACGCCAGCTGCTGAGGCAGTGCGGCGCCGACCTGATCTTCGGGAATAAAGCCGAATGGCAACTGGTAGCGGTGGGTCTGGCCGGCGCTGGTGACTTCGATTTCGCTCAACAGCACCGGGTGCAGCGGATCGCCGAAGCGTACGCCATAGGCCAGGTTGACCTGTTCGATGGCCGCGTCCTTGCCGGCAAACCAGCGGCGGTTCTGTAGCCAATTCGGCAGAATGCCTTGTTCCAGCGTGCCGCGAGACGGCGTTTCGAGCAGTTCTTCCATGCGTTTCTTCAACACCAGCGTGGTGAAGTCCGGCAGGCTTTGTGCCGGTTCCACGTGCCAGCTCGGCATCTGGTTTTCCGCCGCGAGCCCGAACCAATAGAAGCCGTATGGCGCCAGGGTCAGGAGGAAATTCAACTGTCCAATCGGAGGGAACGCATTACCACCGAGCATCTCCACCGGCACCATGCCGACGTACGCCGACAGGTCGAGTTCCGCCGCCTGGGCACTGCGCGAGACGTTGGCTACACAGAGGATGATTTCGTGCTTGCCATCCTCGCCAGTGAATTCACGGGTGTAGGCCAGAATCCGGCGGTTGCTCGGCGAAAGCATTTTCAGCGTACCGCGCCCGAACGCCTTGGACTGTTTGCGCACCGCGAGCATGCGTCGGGTCCAGTTGAGCAGCGAATGCGGATCGCCAGCCTGGGTTTCGACGTTGACCGACAGGTAGCCGTATTGCGGGTCCATGATCGGTGGCAACACCAGGCTCGCCGGGTCGGCGCGGGAGAACCCGCCGTTGCGGTCAATCGACCACTGCATCGGCGTGCGCACGCCATCGCGGTCGCCGAGGTAGATGTTGTCGCCCATGCCGATTTCATCGCCGTAATACAGGGTTGGCGTGCCGGGCATCGACAGTAGCAGGCTATTGAGCAGCTCAACGCGACGGCGATCTCGCTCCACCAGCGGCGCCAGTCGACGGCGAATCCCCAGGTTGATTCGCGCCCGACGGTCGGCCGCGTAGTAATTCCACAGGTAATCGCGCTCCTTGTCGGTGACCATTTCCAGGGTCAGCTCATCGTGGTTGCGCAGGAAAATCGCCCACTGACAATTGGCCGGGATCTCCGGGGTCTGGCGCAGGATGTCGGTGATCGGGAAGCGATCTTCCTGGGCCAGCGCCATGTACATGCGCGGCATCAACGGGAAGTGAAAGGCCATGTGGCATTCGTCGCCATTCAAGCCCTGGGCGTCGGTTTCACCGAAATACAGTTGCGTGTCTTCCGGCCATTGATTGGCTTCGGCCAGCAGCATGCGGTCCGGGTAATTGGCGTCGATCTCGGCGCGGATCTGCTTCAGGACGTCGTGGGTCTCGGGGAGGTTTTCGTTGTTAGTGCCGTCCCGTTCGATCAGGTACGGAATGGCGTCCAGCCGCAGGCCGTCGATGCCCATGTCGAGCCAGTAGCGCATCACCGAGAGCACGGCTTTCATGACCTGCGGGTTATCGAAATTCAGGTCCGGCTGGTGGGAGTAGAAACGGTGCCAGAAGTATTGGCCGGCCACCGGGTCCCAGGTCCAGTTGGATTTCTCGGTGTCGAGAAAGATGATCCGGGTGCCGTCGTACTTGTGGTCGTCATCGGACCAGACGTAAAAGTCCCGCGCCGCCGAGCCGGGTTTGGCCTTGCGCGCACGCTGGAACCAGGCGTGCTGGTCCGAGGTGTGGTTGATGACCAGTTCGGTAATCACACGCAGGCCGCGTTCATGGGCTTCAGAGATGAAGCGCTTGGCATCGGCCATCGTGCCGTAGTCGGCGTGGACACCTCGGTACTCGGCGATGTCGTAGCCATCATCGCGGCGTGGCGAGGGGTAGAACGGCAATAGCCAGATGGTGTTGACGCCGAGGTCGGCAATGTAGTCGAGTTTGGCGATCAGGCCGGGAAAGTCGCCGATCCCGTCATTGTTGGAGTCGAAAAATGATTTGACGTGAACCTGGTAGATCACCGCGTCCTTGTACCAGAGCGGGTCCTTGATGAAGGTGGCTGCCTTGGGTTTCTTCGCCATTTGAAACTCCTGTTGAAATCGAAAAAGCCGCTGAGCCCAAACACAATGATTACCTGCGGGAGCGAGCCTGCTCGCGAAGAGGCCGGTACATCCGATCCATCTTTGGCGATTGGATCACCGCTTTCGCGAGCAGGCTCGCTCCCACAGGTTCTGCGTTCTAGACGGTTATTCGCCATATGCCGAACGGCTGATACGCCGGGTCGATACGCATGAACTGGTACTTGCCATACCAGGTCCAGCGATGCCCGTTCATCAAGTCTTCGCCCTGGGTGATGGCGTCGTCAGGCAAACCCATTTCCCACAGCGGCAATTCGAAATTCGCTTCCTGGACGTTATGCGGATCGAGACTGACCGCCACCAGAATGAAGTTGCTGCCGTCCGCGCTGCGCTTGCCGAAATACAGAATGTTGTCGTTCCACGCGTTGTAGACCTTCAGGCCCAGGTGCGTATGCAATGCCGGGTTCTGCCGGCGGATGCGGTTGAGCTGCGCGATCTCGGCAATGATGTTGCCCGGCGCATTGAAGTCCCTTGGGCGAATTTCGTACTTCTCGGAGTCCAGGTATTCCTCTTTGCCCGGGATCGGCGCCGATTCACACAGTTCAAAACCCGAGTACATGCCCCATAGGCCAGAGCCCATGGTCGCCAGCGCCGCGCGGATCAGAAAACCGGCACGCCCGGACTCGTGCAAAAAGAACGGGTTGATGTCCGGCGTGTTAACGAAGAAATTCGGCCGGTAGCATTCGCGCCACGGCGATTCATTGAGCTCGGTGAAATACGTCGCCAGCTCATGCTTGGTGTTGCGCCAGGTGAAATAGGTGTAGCTCTGCGAGTAACCGACCTTGCCCAGCCGCGCCATCATCGCCGGGGTGGTAAAGGCTTCCGCGAGAAAAATCACTTCGGGGTACAACGCGCGTACATCGGCGATCAGCCATTGCCAGAACGGCAGCGGCTTGGTGTGCGGGTTGTCGACGCGAAAGATCTTCACGCCCTCCTCGACCCAGCCGACCACGATGTCGCGCAATTCGACCCACAGACTGGGAATCGCCTCGGCCGCATAGAAATCGACGTTGACGATGTCCTGGTATTTCTTCGGCGGGTTCTCGGCGTATTTGATCGTGCCGTCCGGCCGCCAGTTGAACCAGCCCGGGTGCTGCTGCAGCCAGGGGTGGTCCTGTGAGCACTGAATGGCAAAATCGAGGGCGATTTCCAGTCCGTAGTCCGCCGCCGTGGCGACCAGTCGGCGGAAGTCTTCGCGGGTCCCCAGTTCTGAATGAATCGCCTCGTGCCCACCCTCTTCGCCACCAATCGCATAGGGGCTGCCGGGATCGTCGGGGCCGGCGGTCAGGGAATTGTTCGGGCCTTTGCGATAACTGCGGCCGATCGGGTGGATCGGCGGAAAGTACAGGACGTCGAAGCCCATGTCCTGAATCATCGGCAACCGCGAGTGCACATCATTGAAGGTGCCATGACGGGCCGGATCGTCGGTGATCGAGCGCGGAAACAACTCATACCAACTGGCGAACTGCGCCAGTTCCCGTTCGACATCCAGCGGGAACTCGGGGCTGAGGCTGAGATAAGCACGATGGTCGGCCTGGGCCATCAGGTCGGCGCTACGTTGGTGCAGAAACAGCGCCACCTGCTCGTTTTCGAGCAGGCCGGACAATTCGTGGTGCAGCGCCGCCAGTTGTTCGCTCAACTCGCCGTCGCTACGTTCGGCCGCCAGGTGGACCTGCGTGCGCCCTTCCTGCAACTCGAGACTGACCGGGACTCGCGCCGCGTGCTTCTTCCCAAGCTCATAACAGAAGCTGGCGAACTGATCGATCCAGGCTTCGATGCAAAAGAGGTAGCGCCCCTCACGCACGACACGGAACTGGCCTTGCCAGCCGTTATTGCCCAGCTCCGCCATGACTGCGCTTTGCCAGACCTCGTCGCCTTCGGCACGCCAGCGCACCCGCACGGCCAGTTTGTCGTGACCGTCGGCAAACACTTTGCTGGTCACCACCACGTCCTGACCGATCACGGCCTTGACGGCGAACTGTCCGCCATCGAGGGTCGGGTGGGTGTTTTCAATCGCGATTCGCGGTAGCAGCAACGCCTGCGACAGCGGCATGTGAGGGTTGTAGTTCAGCTCTGTCGGTTTTTCAGCAGTCATCGAGCATCTCTCCTTTACGCCCCATGGACGCTCTTGTACCGGATGGTCCCTGAATAGATTCACTTAGGTTGGGAGCCACCGGCTTCACTAAAAGTTCAGAGGGATTTGCCTTGGCGTTTAAGGGGAATCAAATCCCGCGTCGGGAGGTCAATCCACTTAAGCACGACTTACGCCATGTGCCACTGGAGGCTTGAACAATGAGTATTCCAATCCCTGCCGAAACACCTGATCCGAACATCGACAGCCCGGTGATTCCGCCGACCGAGCCGCAACCCGTGCCCGAGCAAGACCCGCCCGGCACTCAACCGCCACCTCGGGAAGAACCACCGAGCACCCTGCCGCCGGTGATTGTGAAGCCCTGATCATGACAATTTACGGGGTGCGGTCCTTGTCGATCAGGCGCACGATCCTTGGCATCACGCTAAAAATGGCCAATGCCAAAAACGTACTGAACACCGCCGTCGCCTCGCGCCCCAGCCCGGCCGACACTCCGATGGCGGCGGTCATCCACAACCCGGCGGCGGTGGTCAGGCCTTTGACATGACCTTCATCACCCTCGTTGTTTTTCAGGATAGTCCCGGCGCCGAGAAAGCCGATCCCGGCGATGACGCCCTGCACCACACGGCTCATGGCGTCGGCCTGAGCGCCGGACATCTGCGGCACCAGCACAAACAGCGCCGCCCCCAGCGCTACCAGCATGTGGGTGCGCACCCCGGCGGCCTTGCCTTTGTGCTCGCGCTCGAAACCGAGAATTCCACCCAGCACCGCCGCTATCAGCAGGCGCACAGTAATACGCGTCAATTGGGACGCGTCACCGATGTCGGCGAACTCCCCTTGCAGCGTCACCCAAACTTCATGCCACCAGGCGTTCATGCTGTGGTCCTTGTGCGGGTTGTTTGAGGATGGACCGCGCCGACCATTAATCAGTTGCACCGAACGATGGCCGGCGAATGCGCCCTAACGTTTAAGTACCCGCAGAAAAAAGGACAACACCATGACCGTGCGCATCGAAAACAAGACCTGCTTCTTTACCACCGAAAACGGCGAGGAAATTCGTTTGGGTCCCGACGTCACCATCATCACTGACTCGGAAAAATCCATGTCAGCGGTGGACCTCAACGACCAGCGTATTTACATCACCGAAGCAGAAGCCGATGCATTGACCGTAGCAGGCGCGGTGGACGGTCGCCGGCATTTGAAGGCCACGGACAGTGATTCGGTGATTTGACTGACACCGATCAACAACCCCGGCGCAGGCTTGGGATAGAGGTCTGCGTCCTGTCAGGGCAGGTGCTTCAAGTTGTCGCACAGGGCGGATCAGCGCTCATCTGATCCGCTTTTTATTGCAATACCTGAGTCTGTTATGCAAACAGATCGACGCTCATAGTGCACTGGCCTGATGGAGGCTGATGAGCGACAGACCATGAGCGATAGAATCCCCGTCCGATTAGTTGAAAGCCCCCCTGCGGTCCAGACGTTTGAGCCTTCGAGACCGAAGATAAAGGCCAAGTCCAGCGACAACCTGATCCGCACCCGTAGCTTCACCGGCCTGTTCCGCACCTTGCGATTGAGCGGTGCAGGCTGTCTGTTTCTGCTGTTTTTCGGCACGGTGTGGTTGAACTGGGGTGACCGCCAAGCGGTGCTCTGGGACCTTTCCGAGAGCAAATTTCACATCTTCGGCGCGACCTTCTGGCCGCAGGATTTCATTCTGCTGTCGGCGCTGTTGATCATCGCCGCGTTCGGCCTGTTTGCGATCACCGTGTTCGCCGGTCGGGTCTGGTGCGGCTACACCTGCCCGCAGAGTTCCTGGACCTGGATCTTCATGTGGTGCGAGAAAATCACCGAAGGCGAGCGCAACCAGCGCATCAAGCTGCAAGCCGCGCCATGGGGCCTGAACAAACTGCTGCGGCGTTCCGCCAAGCACACACTGTGGCTGGCGATCAGCCTGCTCACCGGCCTGACCTTCGTCGGCTATTTCACCCCGATCAGGCCGTTGGCCGAAGAGCTGCTGACCTGGCAAATGGGCGGCGTCAGTCTGTTCTGGGTGCTGTTCTTTACCGGCGCCACGTACATCAACGCCGGCTGGCTGCGCGAAGCGGTGTGCATGCACATGTGCCCGTATGCGCGGTTCCAGAGTGTGATGTTCGACAAGGACACCCTGACCATTTCCTATGACGCGGCCCGTGGCGAAAACCGTGGTGCGCGCAAACGTGAAGTGAAACCGGCCGAGGTCGGGCTGGGCGATTGCATCGACTGTCAGTTGTGCGTGCAGGTCTGCCCGACCGGCATTGACATCCGTGATGGCTTGCAGATGGAGTGCATCGGTTGTGCCGCGTGTATCGACGCCTGTGATTCGATCATGGACAAAATGGGCTATGCCCGTGGGCTGATCAGCTACACCTCCGAGCATGAATTGCAGGGAGGCAAGACCCACCTGCTGCGGCCACGGCTGATCGGTTACACGGCGGTGCTGTTGGTGATGATCGGCGCCCTCGCTTTTGCCTTGGTGGAACGGCCGATGGTGTCGCTGGACGTAAGCAAAGACCGTGGGTTGTTCCGTGAAAACAGTCAGGGGCAGATCGAAAACATCTACAGCCTCAAGGTCATCAATAAAACCCAGCTGCGTCAGGACTATCGTTTGAGTCTGGTCGATGGCGACGGCTTCCAGCTGCAAGGCAAGACGCAACTGAGCCTGGCGCCGGGCGAGATTGTCGATGTGCCGGTGTCGGTGGCGATGACCACAGAACGGCCGAGCAGCAGTTCGCAGACGATCATATTCAAGATTGAAGACAGCGATGAGCCGGATGTTTATAGCGAAGCCAAGAGCCGGTTTGTTGCGCCGATGAACCGTTGATCCCTTAGACTGCGGTGCCCTGTGGCGAGGGGGCAATCCCCCTCGCCACAACGGTGCACCACATGAATCACTCCAACTCGGGCACTCGATGAAACGCTACGAAAAATTCGCCGACGACATCGCTGAACTGATCCGCTCCGGCGTCCTTGGGCCCGGCCAGCGCGTGCCATCGGTGCGCTACGCCAGCCAGACCTACGGCGTGAGCCCGTCCACGGTATTCCAGGCCTACTACCTGCTCGAACGCCGAGGCCTGATCCGCGCCCGCCCGCGCTCCGGCTACTTCGTCAACGTCCACGCACCGAGCCCGTTCTCGGAGCCGGTGATCAGCAGCCAGGTCAGCGAGTCCACCGAAGTCGACGTCAGCGAACTGGTGTTTTCGGTGCTCGATTCGATCAAGGACCCGAACACCGTCCCGTTCGGTTCTGCCTTTCCCAGCCCGACCCTGTTCCCTTTGCAGCGCCTGTCGCGCTCGCTGGCCAGTGCTTCCCGGGAGATGGACCCGCGCATGGTGGTCACCGACATGTCGCCCGGCAACCCGCAATTGCGTCGGCAAATCGCCCTGCGCTACATGGTCGGCGGGCTGATGCTGCCGATGGAAGAGTTGCTGATCACCAACGGCGCCCTCGAAGCCTTGAACCTGTGCCTGCAAGCGGTCACGGAACCCGGCGACCTGGTGGCCATTGAAGCGCCCGCGTTCTACGCCTGCCTGCAAATACTCGAACGACTGAAACTCAAGGCCGTGGAAATCCCGGTGCATCCTCGGGACGGCATCGACCTCGGGGTACTGGCGCAGACACTGGAGCGTCATCCAATCAAGGTCTGCTGGTGCATGACCAGTTTCCAGAACCCGATGGGCGCGACCATGCCCGAGGCGAAAAAGCAGGAGTTGGTGGAATTGCTGCGCCGCCATCAAGTGCCGCTGATCGAAGACGACGTCTACGCCGAGCTGTATTACGGGCAACAGGCGCCGAAACCGGCCAAGGCGTTTGATACCGAAGGGTGGGTGATGCACTGCGGTTCGTTCGCCAAAAGTCTGGCCCCCGGCTACCGCATCGGTTGGGTCGCGGCCGGGCGTTTTGCGCAGAAGATTGAACGTCTGAAACTCATGACCTCACTCTGCGCTTCGATGCCGGCGCAGGCCGCCATCGCCGATTACCTGCAACACGGCGGTTACGACCGGCATTTGCGTAAATTGCGTTATGCACTGGAAGAACAGCAAAGCGCCATGCTCGCCGCCATCGCCCGCTACTTCCCGGCCCAGACCCGCGTCAGTCAGCCGGCCGGCGGCTACTTCTTGTGGCTGGAATTGCCGCCGCAGATGGATTCGCTGAAATTGTTCCAGATGGCCTTGGCACAAGGCATCAGCATCGCGCCGGGGCCGATCTTTTCGCCGACGCAGCGGTTCAGGAATTGTATTCGGCTGAACTATGGCAGTCCGTGGACCGAGGATTCGGAGAAGGCGATGGAAACACTGGGAAGGATTGTGCGGTCGTTCTGACGTTTTGACGTTGTCTTGACTGTCGCGAGCAAGCTCGCTCGCTCCCACAGTGGATTTTCAGTGTCCACAAAACCTGTGGGAGCCAGCTTGCTCGCGATGAGGCCAGTAAAGGCAATACAAAAGCTATGGATTAACGCCCACCGCCAAGATCAACAAAAGTCCCGGTCGCATAAGAAGCTTTATCGGACAGCAACCACACAATCGCCTCCGCCACTTCATCCGGCCTACCACCGCGAGCCATCGGAATCGCCGACTCAAGCTTGCTGACCCGGTCCGGATCCCCGCTCAGCGCATGGAAGTCGGTGAAGATTAACCCCGGCCGCACGGCGTTGACGCGAATGCCCTCACCCGCCACTTCCTTGGACAGACCAATGGTGAAGCTGTCCAGCGCACCTTTTGACGCGGCGTAATCCACGTACTCGTTGGGCGAGCCCAAACGCGAGGCCACCGACGACACGTTGACGATGCTGCCACCCTGCCCGCCGTGTTTTGGCGACATGCGCAGGATCGCGTGCTTGGCGCAGAGGATCGGCGCCAGGACGTTGGTCTTGAGAATTTTGAGAATGCGGAACTCGGACATTTCGTCGACCCGGGACTTGTGCCCGACGGTGCCGGCGTTGTTCACCAGTGCCGTGACCCGGCCCAGTTCGGCGTCCACGCGGCGGAACATGGCGATCACTTCATCTTCGATGCTGACATCGGCGCGCACCGCAATGGCCTGGGCGCCCAGTGCGCGGACTTGCTCCAGCACACTTTGCGCGGCGGACTCGTCAGACTGGTAGTTGATACAGATCCGATAGCCCTGTTCGGCGGCCAGCAAGGCGGTGGCGGCACCAATGCCGCGGCCGCCACCGGTGATGACGATGACTTTGTCCATGTAAGCGTTCCCCCAATCCAACATAAGCAGTCGGGATCAAGAATAACCGCCATTGCCGGCTTTTGCATGGGCTCACATCAACAGATACGACCAACACCTCCACACCGCCGACTGCCCGCCCCGACCGACCACCCGACCGTAGCAGCTGACGAGCAGCGCGAGGCTGCGTCCGGCTGCGCAGCAGTCGTGAACCCTACGCACGCGATCTGTCTGAAACACCGCGCCGCCTGAATTCACGACAGCTTCGCTGCCGGACGCAGCCGGACGCTGCTCGTCAGCTGCTACAGGTCGCACGGGTTCAGGCGGTGGTCAGTTGTTCTGCGCGCAGGATGTCGACCATGAAGCGGTCCGCCGGCAGCGGGTGCCCCAGCAGATAGCCCTGCAACGAATCACATCCCAGCTTGGTCAGGAAGTCTTGCTGCACGCCGGTTTCGACGCCTTCGGCAACGATCCGCAAGCCCAGCGCCTGCCCGAGTGCGACGATCGCGGAGACAATCGCCGCGTCGTCGCTGTCGTGTTCGAGGTCGCGGACGAAACCGCGGTCGATCTTCAACTCATTGGCCGGCAGGCGCTTGAGGTACATCAGGCTCGAATAGCCCGTCCCGAAGTCATCGATGGACAGGTCGACGCCCATGGCCGAGAGTTCCTGCAACACCGTCATGCTCGCATCGGCGTCGCTCATGGCGGTGGTTTCGGTGATTTCCAGGGTCAGGCTATTGGCCGGCAGTTGATGGGCGCTCAGGGCCCTGGCGACGCTTTGAACCAGCCCGGCATGGCAGAACTGCAACGCCGAGAGGTTCACCGCGATCCGCCAGTCGGTGTAGCCCAGCACATACCATTCGCGCATCTGACGGCAGGCTTCGTTGAGCACCCACTCGCCGATCGGAATGATCAATCCGGTTTTTTCCGCCAGGTCGATAAACGTGTCCGGCAGGATCATGCCACGCGTCGGATGCGCCCAACGCAGCAGTGCTTCGGCGCCCACTGGCCGACCATCCATCGCGTCGAACTTGGGCTGGTAATAGAGACTGAACTGTTTCTGTTCGAGCGCATTGCGCAAATCCTGCAGCAATTGCAGCTGCTTGCGCGCATTGCTGTTCATTGAGGCGTCGAAAAAGCTGTAGCCGTTTTTCCCGGCACCCTTGGCGTGATACATCGCAGCGTCAGCGTTCATCAGGAGGTCTTGGGCGGTCTGTCCATTGCCCGGGTACAGCGCGATGCCGACGCTGGCGGAAATCTGCAAGTCATGTTCAGCCACCCGGAACGCGCGAGCAATTAAACCGACCTGACGCGCCGCCAGGCTCAGCGCATCATCCGGCTCGGCAAGCCGCACCAGTAGCACAAACTCATCGCCGCCAATGCGCGCCAACGTGTCCTGACTGCGCAAATCTTCGCGCAAACGCAGGCTGACTTCGCGCAACAACTGATCGCCCATGTGGTGGCCAAAGGCGTCATTGACCGGCTTGAAGCCGTCGAGGTCGATGAACATCAACGCGAAACAACCGCCCTGCTCCTTTACCTTCGACATCGCCTGTTCGATGCGATCGGCCAGCAAGACGCGATTGGGCAAACCGGTCAGAGGGTCGTGCAAAGCCAGTTGCGTCAGTTCGCGGTTGGCTTCGGTGAGCGAACGCGCCAAGTCCGCGGTGCGCGCTTCCAGACGTGCATCCAGCACCGATGTCAGCAAGGCGATGCTCAGCACCGCCAGCGTGGTGATCAGCACCAGATTGTCCAGGCCCTTGCCGTTCAAGCCGCTGACGGCCGCCCCACAGAAACTGCCGTCCGGGAAACGCGCTGCCGCCATGCCGGTGTAGTGCATGCCGACGATGGCGATGCCCATGATCACCGCCGCGCCCGCGCGGATCAGGCCGACGTAAGGCGTGTACTGGCGCAGACGGAAAGCGATCCAGAGTGCCGCGCCGGACGCGCCAACGGCGATCAGCAACGAGGTGCCAAACAATGTCGGATCGTAATCGATGCCCGGTTGCATGCGCATGGCAGCCATGCCGGTGTAGTGCATCGCACTGATCCCGGCGCCCATCGCTAGCGCGCCAAACGCCAGTTGCCAGGCTGGCAACTTCGGCTGACTGACAAGCCAAAGGGCAAATCCGCAAGAGAGAATGGCGGTCAGCAGCGACAGGACGGTGATCGTGAGGTCGTAGCCCAGGTCAATCGGCAAATTGAACGCGAGCATCCCGATGAAGTGCATCGACCACACGCCAATGCCCATGGCAAAGGCACCACCCGCCGTCCACAGATGCACCGCCCGACCTTTGGCCGTGGCGATGCGCCCGGTCAGGTCGAGCGCGGTATAGGACGCAAGAATCGCCACACAGAGCGAAATGATAACCAGGGTGGGTGAATAGCTACCGATCAGCATGAGACTTCTCGCGAGCGCCCGCCGTAGAGCGTCCTTACTCGGGGGGCAAATGCGGGCGATTGTACTGATTGCGCAAAAGAACGCACTGACAAAATAAGCAATTGGCCATCAACCCGATGAAACGCTTGTTTGATGCCCAGCAACCCTACGGGGTTATTTGTTTTCGCTGACCTGCAACGCCCCGTCCCAACCGCCGCCCAGCGCAGCGATCAATTGCACACTGGCAATCAACCGGCTCTGCAAAAGATCCAGCACGTTGCGTTCGTTGTTCAACGCCGTGGCTTGAACCACCACCACATCCAGATAAGCAATCAGACCGGCCTTGTACTGATTCTGGGTCAGGCGCAACGAGATACGCGCGGCCTCCAGCGCTTCCTGGCGCACGCCGGCTTCCTGCTCCAGCACCTTGAGTTGCACCAGGTAGTTTTCCACTTCGCGGAAGCCGTCGAGCACGGTCTGGCGGTACTTGGCCACCGTCTCGTCGTAGGCCGCCTCACTGCGATCGACTTCTGCCGAACGCTGGCCACCATCAAACAAGGTCATGGCCAGTTGCGGCCCGACCGACCAGAAGCGGTTCGGCACGCTGATCCAGTTGGAATAGGTGCTGCTGCTATACCCGCCGTTCAGGCTCAAGGTGAAATCCGGGTAATACGCGGCCTTGGCAACGCCGATGTTGGCGTTGGCGGCCATCACCGAGCGCTCGGCGGAGGCAATGTCCGGACGGCGCTCCAGCAATTGCGAAGGCAATCCTACCGGCACTTCGGGCAGGGTCGGGATGGTGGTGGTTTCTGCCAGGCTGAACTCGGCGGGAGGCAACCCGATCAACACGGCAATGGCGTTCTCGAACTGGGCACGCTGCCAGATCAGGTCAACCATGTCGGCCTGGGTGCCTTTGAGCTGGGTTTGCGCCTGCGCCACGGAGTCCCGGCCGGAAACGCCAGCGCGGTATTGGTTTTCAGTCATGGTCAGCGAACGTTGATAGGCCTCGACCGTGGCTTCCAGCAAACGTTTCTGTTCGTCGATCACCCGCAATTGCAGGTAGTTCTGCACCAGCTCGGACTGCTGGCTCAGGCGCATCGCGGCCAGGTCGGCAAAGCTTGCCTGGGCATTGGCGGTGTCGGCTTCAAGGCCTCGGCGCAGTTTGCCCCACACGTCTGCTTCCCAACTGACTCCAGCCTGGGCGGTGTAGGTGTCACGAATACCGCTGGAGGAGCTGGTCAGGCTCGAACTGCTGCTGCCGGTGCCCTGGCTGGAGCGGTTTTTGCCGACGGTCAAATCCACTGTCGGAAAAAACGCCCCGCGCGCACTGCGCACCAACGCCTGGGCCTGACGGTATTGGGCCTCGGACTGGGCCACTGTCTGGTTGGAGCGGTTGAGTTGCTCGATCAGGCCGTTGAGCTGCTGATCGCCATACAACTCCCACCAGGCACCGCGCGCCAGGGAGTCGCTCGGACTGGCCTGACGCCAGCCTGCCGCTTCCTTGTATTGCACCGGCGCAGCCGCTGGCGGGCGCTGATAGTCCGGGCCGACAGCACAAGCGCTGAGCATCGCCACGCACAGCGCCAGGCTCAGCAGACGCGAGCCTCGGGCGGCAGCCAGCGGGACAGCCAGATTGATAAGCGAACGGTCAGTCATAGCGGAGTTTCCAGAGCAGCATCGGTACGCACCCCACGCCATTTATTGAAGCGATGGCGCAGTTTGTCGAGATAGAGGTAAACCACCGGGGTGGTGTAAAGGGTCAACACCTGGCTGAAGATCAGCCCGCCAATAATCGTCAAGCCCAGTGGCTGGCGCATTTCCGCCCCTTCGGCCCGGCTCAGCAGCAACGGCACGGCGCCGAGGATCGCCGCCAGGGTGGTCATCAGGATCGGACGCAAACGTTGCAGGCACGCACTGCGAATCGACTCCAACGGTGCCAGGCCTTGATGGCGTTCAAGTTGCAGTGCGAGGTCGATCATCAGAATGGCGTTTTTCTTCACCACGCCGATCAGCAGAAACAGCCCCAGCAACGAGATCAGGCTGAACTCGCCGCCCAGCGCGTAGATCGACAGCAACGCGCCGACCCCGGCTGACGGCAAGGTGGACAGAATGGTCAGCGGATGGATGTAGCTTTCATACAGCACACCCAACACCAGATAAACCGCCAGCAGTGCGCCGAGAATCATCCAGGGCTGGCTCTTCTGGGTGGCGGCGAACGCATCGGCGGTGCCGGCCATTTTCGCGATCACGTCTTCAGGCAAACCGACTTTGGCAATCGCCCGTTCGATGGCAGCGGTGCCCTGCTCGACCGTCACGCCTTCGGCCATGTCGAACGACAGGCTTTCGGAGGCAAACTGACCTTCGTGGCTGACCCGATCGTCTTCCAGGCTGTTTTCGTAGTGAGCGATGGTCGACAACGGAATCCGCGCGCCATCGGCGGTGATCACCTGCACTTGCTTGAGCGTCACCGGGTCCTGGGCGTATTTCGGGTCGACCTCCATCACCACCTGATACTGGTTGAGGCTGTCGTAAATCGTCGAAATCTGCCGCTGGCTGTAGGCGTTGTTCAGTACAGCCGTGACCATGCTCATGTCGACACCCAGGCGCTTGGCCTGATCGCGATCGACGATCAGCGTGACCTGCCGCGCACCGCGACCTTCCCGAGCGTCGATCGCCGTCAATTCCGGCAACGCCTTGAGCGCGGTGACGACTTTCGGGTACCACTCGCGCAATGCCCCCAGATCACCGCTTTGCAGGATGTAGGAGTACTGCGACGAGGTTTGTTCGCGGCCACCGCCAAACTGCAGGTCCTGGTCCGCCATCAACATCAGCTGTGCGCCGGGAACCTTGGGCATTTCCTTGCGCAGGCGCTCGATGACTTTCTGCGCGGAAATGCTGCGTTCCTTGATCGGTTTGAGTCGCACGATCATGACGGCATTGTTGGTGCCGTTCGTGCCGCCGATGAACCCGGCGACGCTTTCCACCGCGTCGTCCTTGAGTACGGCACGGCGGAAGGTTTCCATCTTCGGCTGCATTACGTTGAACGACAGGCCGTCGTCACCGCGCACAAAACCAATCAGTTGACCGGTGTCTTGTTGCGGAAGAAATGTTTTAGGAACAACCACATACAGTGCAATGTTCACGCCAATCGTCACCAACAGGCTGAGCAAGGTCAGTCGACGGTGACGCAATACCCAATCGAGGCTGGTGGCGTATTTGCCGACCATCCATTCGTTGGCGCGCTGGCTCCAGCGCTGCAATCGGTTTTCCTGGCCTGGCGTGTGTGGCTTCAGCCAACGGGCACAGAGCATTGGCGTCAGGGTCAGCGAGACCACCAGCGACACCACGATGGACGCGGCCAGAGTGATGGAAAACTCGCGGAACAGGCTCTCGATGATCCCGCCCATGAACAGGATCGACAGGAACACCGCCACCAGCGAGACGTTCATCGACAGCAAGGTAAACCCGACTTCCTGAGCACCGAGGTACGCGGCCTTCATCGGCGGCACGCCTTCGTCGATGTGCCGGGAGATGTTCTCCAGCACCACGATGGCGTCGTCGACCACCAGCCCGGTGGCGAGGATCAGCGCCATCAGCGACAGGTTGTTGAGCGAGAATCCGTAGAGGTACATCACCGCAAAGGTGCCGACCAGCGACACTGGCACCGCCAGCGTCGGGATCAGCGAGGCACGGAAATTACCGAGGAACAGGAACACCACCAGAATCACCAGCGTCACGGCGATCAGCAGGGTCATTTCCGCTTCATGCAGGGTCGCCTTGATCACCGGCGAGCGGTCCATCGCCAGGTTCAGCTTGACGCTGGCCGGCAGCACCGCCTGCAACGCTGGCAGCTGTGCCTTGATTTCATTGACCGTCTCGATGATGTTGGCGCCGGCCTGGCGGTTGATCACCAGCAGCACCGCCGCGTCGTCGTTGAAGAACCCGCTGTTGTAGCGGTCCTCGACGCCGTCGCTGACCTTCGCCACATCCTTGAGGCGCAAGGCTGCACCGCCGTTGTAATGGATGATCAGCGACTCGTAATCCTTGGCTTTTTCCAGTTGATCGTTCGCCTGGACCTGCCATAACCGCTCGCCATCTTCGACCGAGCCCTTCGGCCGGCGCACGTTGGCGTTGGCAATGGTGTTGCGGACATCGTCGAGGGCCACGCCGTACTGGTTGAGGGCTTGCGGTTCGAGCTCGATACGCACCGCGGGCAACGAACTGCCGCCGATCTGTACTTCGCCCACGCCCTGCACCTGCGACAGGCTCTGAGACAGGATGGTCGAGGCCAAATCGTAGAGCTGGCCCTTTTCCAGCACATCCGACGTCAGCGACAGCACCATGATCGGCGCCTGGGAGGGGTTGACCTTCTTGTAGGTCGGCATGCTGCGCATCCCGCTCGGCAGCAGGTTGCGCGAGGCGTTGATCGCCGCTTGCACTTCCCGCGCCGCGCCGTTGATGTCGCGGTCGAGGTCAAATTGCAGGATCACCCGGGTCGAGCCCTGGCTGGAACGGCTGCTCATGGTGTTGACCCCGGCGATGGCGCCGAAGGATCGTTCCAGCGGCGTGGCCACGGTCGAGGCCATGACCTCGGGGCTCGCGCCGGGAAGGCTGGCCTGCACCACGATCACCGGGAAATCCATTTGCGGCAACGGCGATACCGGCAACAGGCCGAAACTCACCCCGCCCAGCAGCATGATCGCCAGGCTCAGCAACATCGTTGCGACCGGGCGCTTGATGAACGGTCCGGACAGGTTCATGGCTGTTCTACCGCTTCCACGGTGTCAGCCTTGTGGCCCCAGCGCCGGCCGAGTCGGTCGAAGTACAAATAGATGACAGGCGTGGTGAACAAGGTCAGCACCTGGCTCACCAGCAACCCACCGACCATCACCAGACCCAGCGGCTGACGCAATTCTGCGCCGGAGCCGGTGGCCAGCATCAGCGGCACCGCGCCAAACAACGCTGCCAGCGTCGTCATCAGAATCGGCCGGAAGCGCAGCAACGCGGCTTGATAGATCGCGGTTTCCGGGTCCATGCCCTGATTGCGCTCTGCATCGAGGGCGAAGTCGATCATCATGATCGCGTTCTTTTTCACGATACCGATCAGCAAAATAATGCCGATGATCGCGATCATGCCCAGGTCATTGCCGCTCAGGATCAATGCCAGCAAGGCGCCGACCGCCGCAGACGGCAAGGTCGAGAGAATGGTGATCGGGTGGATATAGCTCTCGTACAACACGCCGAGCACGATGTACATGGTCACCACCGCGGCCAGAATCAGCAGCAAGGTGCTGGACAGCGACGCCTGGAACGCCTCGGCCGCCCCTTGGAACTGGGTCTGCACGCCAATCGGCATGCCGATGTCTTTCTGCACCTGGTCGATGATCTCGACCGCATGCCCCAGCGCCACACCCGGCGCCAGGTTGAACGACATCATCACCGCCGGGAACTGGCCGATGTGGGTGATTGCCAGTTGCGCCTGACGCTCTTCGATGTGCGCCAGGCTGGACAGGCGAACCTGCCCGCCGTCCGTGGTTTTCACGTGAATCTGATTCAGCGCATCCGGACCGATCTTCTCCCCGGACTGCGATTGCAGAACCACGCGGTACTGGCTGGCCTGGGTGTAGATGGTCGAAATCTGCCGCTGACCGAAAGCATCGTAGAGCGCATCGGTAATGTTCGACACCGAGACCCCGACCCGTGAAGCGGCATCGCGGTCAATCACCAGATAGACCTGCAAGCCCTTGTCCTGCAAATCGCTGGCAACGTCGGTCAGTTCTGGCCGGTGGGACAATGCATCGACCAGACGACCGCTCCACAGGGCGAGCAATTCCGAATCCGGGGACGACATGCTGAACTGATATTGCGTGCGGCTGACACGGTCTTCGATGGTCAGGTCCTGCACCGGCTGCATGAACAGGCGGATGCCGACCAGCTTGTCCAGTTCCGGTTGCAGGCGGGCAATCACCTGGGTCGCACTCAGATCACGGTCGCTATGGGACTTGAGATTGATCAGCAGGCGCCCGCTGTTCAGCGTCGAGTTGTCACCGTCGACACCGATGTAGGACGACAGACTTTCCACCGCTGGATCGGCGAGGACTACCTTGGCCAGCGCCTGTTGACGATCGCTCATCGCCGCGAAGGAAATCGACTGCGGCGCCTCGGAAATGCCCTGGATCACCCCCGTGTCCTGCACCGGGAAGAAGCCCTTGGGCACCACCATGTAGAGGAATACGGTCAACGCCAGCGTGCCGATGGCCACCAGCAATGTCAGCGGCTGGTGCTTGAGCACCCACTGCAATTTGCGCCCGTAGGCCGCGATCATCCAGTCAATCGCCGCGCCGCTGGCCCGGTAGAAACGCCCCTGCTCTTCTTCCTTCGGTTCACGCTTGAGCAATCGCGCGCACATCATCGGCGTCAGGGTCAGGGACACGACCAGCGAAATCAGGATCGCCACCGCCAGCGTGATCGCAAACTCGCGGAACAAGCGCCCTACCACGTCGGCCATGAACAGCAGCGGGATCAATACCGCGATCAGCGACAGGGTCAGGGAAATCAGGGTGAAACCGATCTGCTTCGCGCCTTTGAGCGCCGCATTCAACGGAGTGTCCCCTTCTTCGATAAACCTGGAAATGTTCTCCAGCATCACGATCGCATCGTCCACCACAAAACCGGTGGCGATGGTCAGGGCCATCAGGGTCAGGTTATTGACCGAAAACCCGGCGAGGTACATCACGCCGAACGTACCGACCAACGACAGCGGCACGGCAATCGATGGAATGATCGTCGCACTGGCACGGCGCAGAAACAGAAAGGTCACCATCACCACCAAGGCAATGGCGATCAGCAACTCGTGCTGCACGTCTTTGACCGAGGCCCGAATGGTCTGGGTGCGGTCGGTCAGCACGGTGACGTCGAGACCGGCCGGCAGGTTGTCAGTGATGCTCGGCAGTAACGCCTTGATCCGGTCGACCACCTCGATCACGTTGGCACCCGGCTGGCGCTGAATGTTCAGCAGCACGGCCTGGTTTTCATTGGCCCATGCCGCCAGGCGTTCGTTTTCCGCACCGTCGACGATTTCCGCCACGTCCTTGAGCCGCAACGGCGCGCCGTTGGCATAAGCCAGGATCAGGTTGGCGTAGTCCTTGGGCGACGTCAGTTGATCGTTGGCATCGAGCATCGACACCCGGGTCGGGCCGTCGAAGTTGCCCTTGGGCTGGTTGACGTTGGAAGCGCCGATCAGCGTGCGCACGTCCGACAGGTTCAGACCGTTGGCCGCGAGGGCCTCGGGATTGACCTTGATCCGCACCGCCTGACGCTGGCCGCCAGCAATGCTGACCATGCCAACACCGCTGATCTGGGCGATTTTCTGGGCCATGCGCGTGTCGACCAGGTCATTGAGCTTGGGCAACAGCATGGTTTTGGACGTAATGGCCAGGGTCAGCACCGGGGTGTCCGCCGGGTTGACCTTGTTGTACACCGGCGGTGCCGGCAGGTCCTTGGGCAGCAAATTGGTCGCGGCGTTGATCGCGGCTTGCACCTGCTGTTCGGCGACATCCATGTTGATGTCGAGGCTGAACCGCAAGGTCAGCACCGAGGCGCCGCCCGAACTGGTCGACGCCATCTGGGTCAGGCCGGGCATTTGCCCGAACTGACGCTCCAGTGGCGCAGTGACTGCGCTGGTCATGACATCCGGGCTGGCGCCGGGATACAGCGTCATGACGCGGATGGTCGGGTAATCGACCTGGGGCAACGCCGACACCGGCAGCAACCGATAGGCGATCAAACCGGCCAGTACAATGGCCAGCATGCTCAGGGTCGTGGCGACCGGACGAAGGATGAACAGTCGCGAGATGTTCATGCGCCGCCCTTTTTCGCCTTGTCGGCAGCGGCCGGCTCATTGGCGTCCGCCGCCAATTTGCCTTGCAGGTGACCGGTCGGGGTAGCAGGCACGTCCTCGGGGCTATTGACCACTTCGACTTCGCTGCCTTCCTTCAAGCGGTCGGTGCCTTCCAGGACCACACGATCCCCGGGCGCCAGGCCTTCAGTGATCACAGTGTTCGTGCCATCGCTGGCGCCGACTTTCAACTGACGGATCGTGACCTTTTTGTCGCCGTCCAGCGCATAGGCGAAGGTGCCGTTGGTGCCAAACTGAATCGCCGCCGACGGAGCGAGCACCACCCCCTTGAGGGTGTCGGCCAGCAAGTGGACGTTGACGAACTGATTAGGGAACAGGGTCTGATCGCGGTTGTCGTAGCGCGCCTTGAATTTCAGGGTGCCTGTGGTGGTGTCGATCTGGTTGTCCAGGCTCTGCAAGACACCAGTGGCCTGCAGTTTGGTGTCGCTGCGGTCCCAGGCTTCGACGGGCAGTTTGGCGCCGGTGCGATAGCGGGCCAATACCACGTCAAGGTTGTTTTCCGGCAAGGTGAAGGCGACGCTGATCGGTTGGGTCTGGGTGATGATCGCCAGCGCCGTGGTGTCATTGGCGGCGACCAGGTTGCCGACATCAAGCTGACGCAAACCGACACGCCCGGTAATCGGCGCGCGGATCCTGGTGAATTCGAGATTGAGCTTGGCGTCGTTGACCGCCGCCTGATTGGTCTTGACGGTGCCCAGATACTGACCAACCAACGCCTCGGCAGTGTCCAGGGTTTGCTTGGCGATACTGTCTTCCTTGAACAGCCCTCGATAACGCTCGACATCGACCTGAGCGTTTTTCAGTTGCGCCTGGTTCTGCAGCAACGTGCCTTCGGCCTGGAGCAAGGCGTTCTGATACGGACGCGGGTCGATTTCAGCCAGCAAATCGCCGGCCTTGACCATTTGCCCTTCCTCGAACGCCACCTTGGTCAACTCGCCGCCCACACGACTGCGCACGTTGATGGTGTTCAGCGCAGTCACGGTGCCCAGCGCCTTGTAATACAGCGGGAAGTCACCCTTGACCGCAGGCGCAACGCGCACGGGCACCGGGCCAGTCGCCCCGCCGAACCCTGGGCGCATCCCTCCGGACCTGCCGGTATGACCGGCCACGGTTTTCTGCCCTGCGCCCTCCTTTTGAGCAGCACCGGTGGGCCAGAATTTCCAGCACACGCCAGCGATGACCAACAGGACAAGCAGGCCGAACAGCCAGCGACGAGGACTACGGGAAGCGGAGGATCGCATTGAATAATCAACCATTGGGCGCGTGGGCTTCTTTTACATGAGGCTGAACGATAAGCACTGGCGGCTATTAAGCAAAGCGGCTTTACCGGCAATTTACCTTCGGCTTACGTAACAGGAGATTTGTCTAAGGCACTGAAGCACAAATGAAAACGGCCTGGACAGGGCCAGGCCGTTAACAATTGTAATGACGCCGCTTACTTCAGAACGGAAAGTGCCGCTTCGTAGTTCGGTTCTTCAGCGATTTCCTTGACCAACTCGCTGTGAAGCACGTTGTCGTTCTCATCCAGAACCACGACCGCACGAGCGGTCAGGCCTTTGAGCGGACCGTCAGCGATGGCAACACCGTAGTTCTCGATGAACTCGGCACCACGCAGGGTCGACAGGTTTTGCACGTTTTCCAGGCCTTCGGCGCCGCAGAAGCGTGCCTGGGCGAACGGCAGGTCAGCGGAGATGCACAGTACAACGGTGTTGGCGACATCGTTGGCCTGGGCGTTGAACTTGCGAACCGAAGTAGCGCAGGTCGGGGTGTCGACGCTTGGGAAGATGTTCAGCACTTTGCGCTTGCCGGCGAAGCTCGCCAGGGTCACGTCGGACAGATTGCCGGCAACCAGGGAAAAGGCTGGCGCCTTGGAACCGGCTTGTGGCAGTTGGCCGTTGACTTGAACCGGGTTGCCTTTAAGGGTGACTTGAGCCATGAACGGAGTCCTTCTGAACGTTGTGGTAAAGAATCTCGGAGAGGGCAAAGTTAACCACGAAATGGGCTGGCGACCTATGCCCAGATACAAATCGTGAAGTGTTTTGGCCAACCTTCAATCAACACCTCGTTGCCACAGGTATTGCGTTGCCTGAAATCTATCATTGACCTGTCGAATTGCACTGTCGTCATTCGACCATGTAGTGAATCCCCCACCTCCACCGGAGATAACACCATGCGATTCATGATCATCATCAAAGCCAGCCAGGATTCCGAAGCGGGCGTGATGCCCACCCAAGAACTGCTGACCGCCATGGGCAACTACAACGAAGAACTGGTCAACGCCGGCATCATGATCGAAGGCGAAGGCCTGCACCCCAGCAGTAAAGGCGCGCGCGTGCGCTTTTCAGGCGACAAACGCACCGTCATCGACGGCCCCTTCGCCGAAACCAAGGAGCTGATCGCCGGTTACTGGATCTGGCAGGTGAAGTCGAAACAAGAGGCTATCGACTGGGTCAAGCGATGCCCGAACCCGATGCCTGGCACCGACGCAGAGATCGAGATTCGTCAGGTATTCGAGGCCGAGGATTTTGGTGCCGAGTTCACCCCGGAACTGCGCGAGCAGGAAGAACGGATTCGCGCAGAGGCGAAGAAACGCTGAGCATTACTTAATGTAGGAGTGAGCCTGCTCGCGAGAGCGATTTGCCTGACACAACGCTATCGCGAGCGGGCTCGCTCCCACAGGGTTTCGTTCAACCTCTATTCGAATGCCGGACAAGTTTCGCTTTAACTTATCAGTACAAAAAACTGCGAGATTTTGCACACAATTCGAAAGAAAAAACTCATTGGATTGGCTAAGTTATGGTTAGCTGCTAGCTTCAGATCATTCCTACAGGCTTGATCGGAAAGAGATTACACAACAACGGCCGGGAAGTGCCGAGTCGACCAATGAGCCACCAAGGAACCGGGGGAATCATGTTAGCCGCTATGGAAAAAAACGCTTTGTTGCTGATGGCGGCATGGTTTACGCCTGTCGTTTGTGCGTTCGCCGATAACGCCGACGTAGCCAACAAAAGTAACAACCCGTTGAGTCTGGCCCCTGGCGCCAACCTTCTGGATTACTACCCCCCCAAGCGCTACGACACCGACGTCCACACCAACGATGACTTGCTGCGCGGCACCTTGCCGATCAGCACCCGACCCGACCCGCACAGCGGCTGTAGCACCGGCATCGGCGACCTCAACCTGTTCGACATCTTCATCCCCAAGACCGACGGCGTACAGCCGGGCATCGGCCCGCAAATCACCGCGCCGACCGCTGAGCAGGACAAATTGGGCACAGGCAAGTGGCAAACAGGCCTGACGGCCGCGGCCATCGACTCCTCACCTCGCGGCCTGCTGGGCTGGCGGCACGGCGTGCAAATCCGTGACTAATATTCTTAACGCATTCATCGAGCCGCAGTGGACGGTGGAACGCAAAGGCGATGGCTTGCCGCAGTTCACATTGTTCGCCGGGATCAACGTTACGTTCGGTAAATAAGGACTCTTTATGCACGGTGCAATTCGCGCGGCCGGTTTCAGCTTGATGACCATGTTCGTCAGCTGCGGCGTTGGCGCCCAGGATCTTGATACGCGGATCGGCAAGATCGCGATGGAAGGCGAATTGCCCGCCCATGAATCGATCGCCCAACTCTATGCGGAGCTGGATTTTCAGCAGGCCACCCAGAGCTATCTCTGGGCGCTGCCGTTGGTGTCCTACGCGCAATGGCAGGAAGAGTTTCGCGACAAACTCGGCGCCCGCAGCGGCGACCTGATGGTGCTCAACAGTTATGAAGACAAACTGGGCGTCATCACCGCCAATGCCACCACGCCGTACATCCTCGGTTTTGTCGACCTGAATGAAACCGGGCCGCTGGTGATCGAATTGCCGCCCGGCCCGACTGCCGGCGGCGTCGGGGACTTCTGGCAACGCGCGATCATCGACATGGGCCAGACCGGCCCGGACAAAGGCAAGGGCGGCAAGTACCTGGTCCTGCCGCCGGGTGCCGAACCTCCCGCCGATGCCGGCAAGTACTACCTGGCCAAATCGGAGACCATGAACGTGCTGGTGGGCTTCCGCGTGCTTGATCCGGACCCGGCCAAAGGCAAGGCACTGGTCGAACACTTCAAGATGTACCCGTACGCCCAGCGCAATGAGCCAAGCAAAACCAAACTGCTCAGCCCTGGGGGCAAAGCCTGGTCCGGCACCCAACCGCGCGGGATGGCGTACTGGGAGCGCTTGCACCAGATCATCCAGAAAGAACCGGTCAACGAACGTGACCGCTTCTACATGGCCATGCTCGCCAGCCTCGGCATCGAGAAAGACAAGCCCTTCAACCCCAATGACAACCAGCGCAAGGCACTGGAACAAGGCGCCCAGGTCGGCGAGTTGATCGCCAAGGCCAACACCTTCGCCAAGCGGTTCCCCGGTGCGCAATACTGGCCGGACCGTCAATGGGACACCGTGCTGAATATCGCCGAACCGTCGCAACGCGTGGCCTATTACGATCAGTTGTGGGAACGCAGCGCCTGGTTCTACGAAGCAGTCACCAACACCAAGGGCATGGTCTCCAAGACCCCGGGCCTCGGTCAGACCTATCTGGGCGCCTACACCGACAGCAAGGGCAACTGGCTCGACGGCAGTAAGAATTATCGCCTGCACGTCGGCGCCAATCCGCCGGCCAAGCAGTTCTGGTCGATGACGGTGTACGACACCGACAGCCGTTGCCTGATCGATAACCCGCAGCGCAAGGCCGACCTGTCGTCCCGTCAGGATCTGAAAAAGAATGATGACGGCTCCGTGGACCTGTATTTCGGTCCGACCGCGCCCAAAGGCTTCGAGAACAACTGGGTGCAAACCGTACCGGGCAAACACTGGTTCAGCTATTTCCGTCTGTACGCGCCGACCGAAGCTTACTTCGATAAAAGCTGGAAGCTCGACGACATCACGGCTGTGGAATGACGCCCAAAAGGTCAATAAGGACGCTTTATGAATAACCGTTTTTTGCTCACCGCACTCGCACTCTCCCTGAGCACCAGTGTCTGGGCCGACTTCAGCGCCACGCCTGAAGAAGCCCGGGGCATCGCCAAGGAAGCCTATCTGTACGGCTTCCCGGTAGTGGAGATGTACAAGACCCTCTACACCCAGGCCATCGACAAGAAAAGCCCGAACTTCAAGGCGCCGCTGAACCAGATCGGCAACACCGCCAAGGCATTCACCGCCAAAGACACCGCCTTCGTCACGCCAAACGCCGACACGCCCTACTCCTTCGTGTGGATGGACCTGCGCGCAGAACCCGTCGTGCTGACCCTGCCGGCTATCGAAGAACACCGTTATTACTCGGTGCAATTGATTGACGCGTATACGCAGAACTTTGCGTACCTGGGCACCCGCAGCACGGGCAACAACGGCGGCCACTTCATGATCGCCGGGCCGAACTGGCAAGGTCAGCAACCGGTGGAAATGGACCGGTTGGTGCGCAGCGAAAGCAACATTGCCTACGCGCTGTATCGCACGCAGTTGTTCGATGACAAGGACCTGGCCAAGGTCAAGCAGATCCAGAAAGGCTACAAGGTTGAATCCCTGAGCCACTACGTCAAACAGAAGGCACCGCCGGCAGCGCCAAAGATTGACTGGCCAAAACCGCTGCCGACCATGAGCGACACCCCGGACCTGTTCCGTTACCTGAATTTCATGTTGTCGTTCGCCCCGGCGCAGGACGCGGAAAAGGAGCTGCTCGCGCGCTTTGCCAAGATCGGCATCGAAGCCGGCAAGCCGTTCAATCTGCATGACCTCAGCGCTGAACAGCGCCAGGCACTGGAAGACGGCATCAGCGACGCCAAGGCCGAGTTCGCCCAGTTCAAGAAGGACAAGGTCGACACGCACCAGATCACCAGCGGCGACGTCTTCGGCACCCGTGATCACCTTAACGGCAACTACCTGTACCGCTACGCCGGCGCCAACATGGGGATTTTCGGCAACTCAGCCGAAGAAGCGGATTACATCGGCTACTTCGTCGACAAGGACGGCCAGCCGGTCGATGCCTCGAAGCACGATTACACCCTGCATTTCGACAAGGGCGCCCTGCCCCCGGCCGATGCCTTCTGGTCGCTGACGATGTACGACGGCAAGAACAAACTGCTGGTGGCCAACCCGTTGAATCGCTACCTGATCAACTCGCGGATGCTGCCCGATCTCAAGCTCGACGCCGACGGCGGCCTGACCCTGTACGTGCAGAACAAGGCCCCGGCCAAAGAACTGCAAAACAACTGGCTGCCCGCCCCGAAAGGCCCGTTCTACGGGATCTTGCGCTTGTACCTGCCAAAACCGGAAGTCACCAGCGGCCAATGGCAGATGCCGCTGCTGACGCCGGTCGATTCACAACAAAAACAATAAGCGGAGTCAGTCATGGTCAGGCCTTTTGTAGTGCGTCCTTTACTGGTGCTGTGCATCATCGGCGCAAGCCCGTTGACGCTGGCGGCCGAGGGCGGTGTCGGGCGGCCGATTACGGGGCAACAGGTATTTTCCAACGCCGGGATTGTGCCGCCGGAAGCCGGTTGGGTGATGTCCCTGACCAGCATCTGGTACGACGGCGACCTCAAGGGCAAAGCGCAAGTACCGATCGCCGGCGCCCTGAGTACCGGGCTGGACATGAAAGTGTCCTACACCATGGCCAACTTCACGCATATCTGGGACACCGGCAAAGGGCGCTGGAACTACGCCTCGGCCATTGGCGTGCCGGTCCAATACACCGACGTCACCGCCAGTGTCACCGGTCCCCGTGGCAGAACCCTGGGATCCGGTGATACCGGGACCCAGTTCGCCGATATTCTGGTGACACCGATTGCGGCGGGTTACCACCTCGACGAGGTCAACCACGTCTCCTTCTCGCTGCCGATCTATGTGCCGACCGGTGCCTACAACGATGACCGCCTGGCTAACGCTGGCCAGAACAATTACACCTTCATGCCCACCGTGGCCTTCACCCATCTGGACGGCAAGGGTGGCGAGTTCACCCTGTCCAGCGCGCTGGAGTTCTACACCGAAAATAACGCCACCGACTATCGCAACGGCAACATTTTCACCCTCGATGCACTGTGGACCCACGGCTTCGGCAACGGCTGGAATGCCGGTATCGCGGCGGGTTACATCCAGCAGGTGACCGATGATTCGGGAAGTGGTGCCAACAGCGGCTTCCGTGGCCGCTCGGTCGGTGCTGGCCCGGCGGTCGGCTGGGCCGGCAAGTTCAACGATGCGCAGGCCAGCGTCAGCGCCCGTTGGGTGCCGGAGTTCGATACCAAAAACCGGCCGGAAGGCAACGGCATCAGCGTCAACCTGACATTAGCGTTTTTCTAAGGAGTGACCAGGGATGGCTACCGGTTCCAGGCTCATTCCCGTCATTCCAACGTTCACGTTCTGAATCAAGGATGCGCCATGACTGCACTCAATGATCTCAACGCCCTGCAAGCCAGCATCGCCGAAAGCGCTGCCAACGGACATCACCTGTGCCGTGAAATTGTGCACGCCCAGTTCTCGACGGCAAGACCGCCTGCGCGCCTGCTACGGTCGTTCGCCTACTGAAAACCAGGCATTGCGGCAACTCAAGGGTTCGTTGTCTACGCTGCATAGTCAGGCCGAACAACGGCAGGCGATACCCGACTCGGCATTACGGCTGTTACACCAAAAGGATGTCCCATGACGAACCCGATCTCGATCCGCAATTGCTTTGGGCTGAGCCTGCTCTTCGCGCTGGCCCTGCCGTTTCTCGCGCAAGCAGCCGAACCCTTGCCTTCGTGGAATGACGGCCCCTCGAAGAAGCACATCATCGAGTTCGTCCAGGCGGTCACCGATCAAAGCAGCAGGGACTTCGTCAAACCCGAAGACCGCATCGCCGTGTTCGACAACGACGGCACCCTGTGGAGCGAGCAGCCGATGTACTTCGAGTTGCTGTTTGCCCTCGAAGAGGTCAAGCGCACCGCGCCGCAACACCCGGAATGGAAAACCACCCAGCCGTTCCAGGCCGTGCTGGAAAACGATCACAAGGCGCTGGCCGCCTCCGGCATGGGCGGCATCATGAAAATCTTCGGGGCGACCCACACCGGGATGACCACCGAAGCCTTCGACGACTACGCCAAGACCTGGCTGAGCCAGGCCAAACACCCGAAAACCGGCAAGCTGTACACTGAGATGGTGTTCCAGCCGATGCTGGAAATGCTCGACTACCTGCGCGAGCAGAACTTCAAGACCTACATCGTATCCGGTGGCGACACCGGCTTCATGCGCGCCTTTGCCGAGAAGGTCTACGGCATCCCGCCGGAACAGGTGATCGGCACCACATTCGTCACAGCCTTCCAGTACAAGGACGGCAAGGCCTCGATCCTGCGCACGCCGAAACTGGCCCACAACGATGACGGCCCGGGCAAACCGGAAAGCATCGACGCGGTCATCGGCAAGCGGCCGATCCTCGCCTTCGGCAACTCCGACGGCGACTTGCAGATGTTGCAATGGACCGCCGCAGGACCGGGCAAACGATTCATGGGGCTGGTGCATCACACCGACGCCAAACGCGAATGGGCCTACGACCGCAAGTCCGACTTCGGTCGCCTGGACAAGGCCCTGGACGAAGCAAAAACACGTGACTGGACCGTCGTGGACATGGCCGCCGAATGGCGCCGGATCTATCCCTACGACGCCGCCACAGCCGAGCAAGGGAAGTAAAAGGAGCGTAACGCCGACGGCACCAAAGGTTTACTCCATCGCTCCCACATCGGACTTGTGGTTTACACAGATCCAGTGTGGGAGCGAGCTTGCTCGCGATGAGGCCATCAGCCTCGGCACATCACTTGGATTTGATCTTCAAATACGACTGATTCAAATCCGACGCCCAGCCATCCATCACGCCTTTGACGTCATCCGCCTTCATCACCTGCGCATCGTTTTCCAGCGGCTTGCCGGTGCCCTTGCGCACGACCTGAGCGATGACTTTGTTGCTGCCGCCGTCGATGAATGCCGCTTCGGTGGCCAGGTCTGTTTCCTGATCACGAATACCGCTGGCGGTGCTCACGGCTGCGGCAACCAACGCAATCGGGATCACTTCGTAAGGCTTCAAGCCTTCGGTCTTGCTGCTGACCGCAGTAATGGCGGCACGCACCACGATCACGCCTGGGCCAGGGCCGGCGGCCAATGGCAGCGATTTGGCCATTTCACGCTTGAGCGCCTGGTCGTAATAACCGGTGATCCCGCTCAGCGTGGCCTGGGGGATTTTCACCGTTGGCTGGGGGGCCGGGTAAAGCTGGGTCGGTTCGATATAGACGCTGGTGAATTTGCTGACATCCAGCGCTGGATCGACCCAACGCATCACTGTCGCGCCGGACGGCGACTTGGCTTCCTGCAGCTGGCCGTAATCCTTGAGGAAGCCGGAATACTGCTCCGGCTCGACGACCTTGCTCGCACACCCTGTCACCGCGATGGTGGCGATGCACAACGTGCTCATCATTAACGCAAGCTTCATGCTTGAACTCCTGTTTTGAAGGGCGAACACCCTAGTGCAAAGGCGACTGGAGTCAAGGCATTTCGCGATAAAAAACTCAAAAAAAGCACACATTTCATCTAACGCTGCGGACGCTC
This sequence comes from Pseudomonas sp. URMO17WK12:I12, assembly GCF_000514395.1. Taxonomy (NCBI): domain Bacteria; kingdom Pseudomonadati; phylum Pseudomonadota; class Gammaproteobacteria; order Pseudomonadales; family Pseudomonadaceae; genus Pseudomonas; species Pseudomonas sp. URMO17WK12:I12. Next base: position 222,547 of record NZ_AZVV01000008.1, on the reverse strand, counting down.
TCGCAACCGTCATTTGACAGATGCCCGGCATGCGGCAAAGCTGCACTCCAGCTTGATCGCGCGCCTCAAGGCAAACGCACCTCGACTACGGAAGTCGCAATGCTGAAACATAAAAATAAAGCACCAAGCCCCAACCCTGATTCACCACCGAACCTGATTAACCGCTCTCTTTTTCCCGTGACCATCGGTGCATTACTGTTGGCGGTCATCGGCATCGGCTGGTTTCTGTTTAGCAGCACACCGGCACCGCTGAGACCCGTTCCCGTCACTGCCCCTGTCGCGCCACCGGCCAAACCGCAACCGGTCGCGCTGGCCCCGGCGAAGATGGTCGATGAGCAGCAATGCCAGGGCTGCCACAGCGAACAGGTCAAGGACTGGAAAGGCTCCCATCACCAATTGGCGATGCAGGCAGCCTCTGCCGAGACGATGCTGGGCGACTTCAATAACGTCACCTTCAAAGCGGAAAACGAAACCACCATTTTTTCGCGCAAGGACGACGGCTTCTGGGTCAACACGCCGGGTATCGATGGCAAGAACGCCGACTTCAAGGTGGCCTATACCTTCGGCATCGCGCCGTTGCAGCAATACCTGATCGAAGTGGGCGAAGGTCGCTTGCAACCCTTGGGCGTGGCCTGGGATACCGAGAAAAACCGCTGGTTCCACCTCTATCCGGGTCAGGGTGTGAATTTCAAGAACCCGCTGCACTGGAGCAAGCCGAGCCAGAACGCCAACTTCATGTGCGTCGAGTGCCATACCACTGGCTACAAGCGCAATTTCGATGCCGCGAAAAACACCTTCGACAGCCAATGGAACAGCCTCGGCGTTGGCTGCCAGGCCTGCCACGGCCCGGCTTCCAATCACCTGGAATGGACGGCGAAAAAAGGTGATTTGATTCATGCCGGTTTTGCCGTCGACCTCAAGGACAAGAACGCCACCGTCGAGATCGAAACCTGCGCCCGCTGCCATTCGCGCCGGGCACCGCTGAGCGATGGCTACACCGCCGGCAAACGCCTGATGGATGACTACCTGCCGAGCCCCCTGACCCGCGAGTTGTATGCGCTGGACGGCAAGATCAAGGACGAGGTGTTTGAACACGGCTCTTTTGCCCAAAGCAAAATGTTCGACAAGGGCGTGCGCTGCAGCAACTGCCACAACCCGCACAGCACTGAACTCAAGGCGCCGGGCAACGGCGTTTGCCTGCAATGCCACAACACCACGGGAAAAACGCCGGTAGAAGGCGTCGACGGCAAAGGCCTGCAAGCAAAAAACTACGACGCCATCGAGCACACCCGTCACACCATGGGTCAGCCGGGTTCGCAGTGCGTGGATTGCCACATGCCCGGCAAGTTCTACATGGGCAATGACTTCCGGCATGACCACAGCTTCAGTATTCCCAACCCTGAGCGGGCGAAAAAACTCGGCACCCCGGACGCCTGCCTCACCTGTCACCAGGGTAAGAACGGCGACAAAGTCACCGAACAATTCAAACGGTGGAACAGCGCGCCGACCGTACAGGCCCCGCGGTATGACGAAAGCCTGTGGCTGATTCGCAACGGTCAACCCGGCGCGGCGCAAGCTCTGTATGAACAATTGCAACGCAGCAAGCTGCCAGCGATTCAGCGGGCCACCCTGCTCGCCGAGTTGCCGCTGTACCCGAGTGAACAGGCGTTGAAACTGGCCACCAAGGACCTGAGCAATCCCGCGCCACAAGTGCGTGAAAGTGCCGTGCACGCAATCAGCGCGTTCCTGCCACCACCTGAGCGGGCACCGCTGTTGACGCCGTTGCTGACAGACCCGGTGATGGCCGTGCGTATTGCTGCAGCCCGGGACCTGCTGGGAGCCGCACGCAATGGTTTGGGCGCTGCCCAAGCGAACTGGAATGCGGCGATTGCCGAGTACGAAGCAGCACAGAAAAACCTGCTGGAACGCGCCGAAGCCAACCTCAACCTGGCGATGCTCTACCAGGCCAGCGGACGCAATGACCAGGTCGAACCGTACCTGCGCACGGCGCTCAGGCGCGATCCGGATTTCTACCCGGCACTGGTGACGCTGGTGCAATGGCTCGAAGCCAATGGCCGCAGCCAGGAAGCACAGGCGCTGCTGGCCCAAGGGCTAAAAGACCACCCGGACGCCGCGCTGCTGCAACACACCCAGGGCTTGTCGCTGGTGCGTGCTGGCAAATCGGACCAGGCCATGTCGGCGCTTCGCAAAGCCGCGCAACTGGAACCGCAGAACGCGCAATACGGCTACGTGCTGGCCGTGGCCTTGCATGACCGCGGCAAGGTTGAAGAGGCCTGCGAAGTGCTGGAGCGCTTGCTGAAAGTGCAGCCGGCCAACCGCAATGCGCGGCTGTCGTTGATCCAGTATTACCTGGACAACGGGCAGGAACCGAAAGCGCAGGTGCTGTTGCAGGGCTGGAAGAAAATGAACATGGGGGATCCGGCGTTGAAGTAGCCCTCGATACGCTCCGCCTGTAGCAGCTGTCGAGGCTGCGTCGCCAAACGCAGCCTCGCAGGCTCGGCAGCTGCTACATCGACCGTGGGATTACCAGGACGAACCACTCTTCAACGCCAACTCCCGCCGACTGTTGGCCCGCATCGCCTTGATCAGCGACACCGTGCCCACCAGTAAAATCACTCCGGCAAACAGAAAGTCGATTTTGTACAACTGGAAGTCATTCAGCGGCCCCACCAGCAACACCCGAATCGCCCCGATGCTGACCAGAGTCGCCAGAAAGTCGATACCCGGCTCGTCGCGATAAAACACATGCAGCAACGGCAAGCCGATCACCAGCAGCAACATCAAGACGATCATCTTGAACGAGCCCTTGCGCTCGACACTGAACGCACACTCAGTGGTTGCATAAGGTTTGTAGTCTTCCTCACGCGCCAGCGAGTTTTTCTCGTTGATGTACTCCGCGCGGTTGTACTTCTGGATCGGCGTGAAGGTGTTCGACATCTCCATGCTGGTGGTGATGTGCTTGAACTTGAGGTCGATGCGATCATTACCCTTGAGGTAATACAACACTGGTTTGTAGCCGTAGCGGTAAGTGTCGAACGGGAAGTCCGCCGCCCGCCCCTGCACGCCAATGGGCCGCGGTTCGAGTTCGGCATAGGCGCTCTTGTTCAGCGATGACAGGTTACGCGTCAGTGGCTGGACCTTGACCTGTTCGAGGAAAATCGGCGTGACACCGTACGACCATTGCAAGGGCTCCAGACGCAGGCGCAGCTCGTTGCGGGCCAGGTCGTAGCGGTTGAACGTGCGTTCGGAAACCACGATGGCGCCGCTGAGCATGAACTCGCCGCGCAGGTTGTTGGTGATCCGCAGGGTCAGTTGATCCTTGCCCAGCGCAGCACTATCACTGGCCGGTGGCGTACCGCACCAGGCCGTGCTGTCGAAGGCGCCGCCCAACAGCCCGTCACGATTGTCCTTGAACACATAAACGTAACTGGCCCACAGGGCCAGCATCAGCATTAGCGATATCAACCCTAAAATCTTTTTGCCCGCACTCACACCCGACTCCTTTCTTCACTTGCTCCCTGACAAGCCGCGGACTCTACCAAACTGCCATCACTGTCCCAAGCAAAAACACACCCGTGTAGCCGCTGATTGTGAGGGGGGACTATGGACCTGCGACGCAGCGTGCTACAGATTCACCTGAACGCTAAAAAAACGTATCAGTTTGTGGCAGATGACCGCAGGGTGGCCTCGGATCTGATCCGTATAAATGAAGTTTTCCTGAGTCTGTTTTGTTTCCGACGGGGTTTCTACAGTAGAAGCCTTTGCAACCGTGGAAGCATTGACCATGAGCACAGCAACAATCGGACAGGCCTATAACTACAAGGTTGTGCGCCAATTCATCGTGGCAACCATCGTCTGGGGTGTCGTGGGGATGGCGATGGGGGTGTGGATCGCCTCGCAACTGGTATGGCCCGAGATGAACCTCGACCTGCCGTGGACCACCTTCGGTCGCTTGCGTCCGCTGCACACCAGCCTGGTGATTTTCGGCTTTGCCGGCAGCGCGCAGTTCGCCGCCAGTTACTACGCGGTGCAGCGCACCTGCCAGGTGCGGTTGTACTCCGACACCCTCGCCGCGTTCACCTTCTGGGGTTGGCAATCGGTGATCGTGACCATGCTGGTCACCCTGCCGCTGGGCTACACCACCACCAAGGAATACGCCGAGATCGAGTTCACCGGCGCGGTATGGATGACGGTGGTCTGGGTCGCTTACGCGGTCGTGTTCTTCACCACCGTGGTGCAGCGCAAGACCAAACACATTTACGTCGGTAACTGGTTCTTCGGCGCGTTCATCGTAGTGATCGCGATGCTGCATGTGGTCAATCACCTGTCGATCCCGGTGGACTGGTTCAAGTCTTATCCGGTGTATTCCGGGGCGACCGACGCCATGGTGCAGTGGTGGTATGGCCACAACGCCGTTGGCTTTTTCCTCACCACCGGGTTCCTCGGGATGATGTATTACTTCGTGCCGAAACAGGTCGGGCGCCCGGTGTATTCCTATCGCCTGTCCATCGTGCATTTCTGGGCGCTGATTACCCTGTACATCTGGGCTGGCCCGCACCACCTGCACTACACCGCGCTGCCGGACTGGGCACAGTCGCTGGGCATGGCGATGTCGCTGATCCTGCTGGCGCCAAGCTGGGGCGGGATGATCAACGGCATGATGACCCTCTCGGGCGCCTGGCATAAGTTGCGCACCGACCCGATCCTGCGCTTTCTGGTGTTGTCCCTGGCCTTCTACGGCATGTCGACCTTCGAGGGTCCGATGATGGCGATCAAGACCGTCAACGCCCTCTCCCATTACACCGACTGGACCATCGGCCACGTTCACGCCGGGGCGCTCGGCTGGGTGGCGATGATCACCTTCGGCGCGGTCTACCACATGGTGCCGAAAGTTTTTGGCGGTGAGCAGATGCACAGCATCGGCCTGATCAATGCACACTTCTGGCTGGCGACCATCGGCACCGTGTTGTACATCGCGTCGATGTGGGTCAACGGCATCACCCAAGGCCTGATGTGGCGCGCAATCAACGACGACGGCACGCTGACGTATTCGTTCGTCGAAGCCTTGCAGGCCAGCCACCCGGGGTTTGTGGTGCGCTTTACCGGCGGGGTGTTCTTCCTCAGCGGCATGCTGCTGATGGCCTACAACACCTGGCGCACTGTGCGGGTTGCGGACGTGGCGATGGCTGAGCGTGAAGCACAGATTGCCTGAGGCAAGGAGCCTGGAATGTTTGAAGTGCTATTGAATGTGATGGCGGTGCTGGGGCTTTGGCTGGGGGTTGAATATTGCCTGAAGCGGGAGACGGCGCAGAGCCTGGAGGATGCCAGTCTGATTCCGTTTGCGGATGATCCCGAGGTGGCGCGGCGAGTGGAATCGGCCACGGGGAAGAAGGTGAAGGCGGTAGCGCCAGAAGAGGTCAAGCCCGGCTGGGGCAACCTCAAAATCTGACCCACACCCTATCCAATGCAGGAGCCGAGCTCGGCTCCTGCAAGGGGGTTTAGTTCAGTCCGGGAGGACCTGGCCGCGATCACGCGGGATCAGGCCCTGCAACTGCTGCGCCAGAAAATTCGCATCAAATGCAAACGTGTCCGGGTCTTTCAGGCCATTGGTCTTGCGCCACTGCCAGCTGGTCGACGGCGGCAGGCACACCAGCGAAACGCTGCCATAGCGCGCGGCCGTCAGCCCCATCACCGCCAGGGAAATCTGACCGCCAGCGCCCATCACGTCCGGCACGAACTCCACCGGTTTGCCGGCAATGACAATGGACAATTTCTCGGTCTTGAACGGCGACGTCTCCACCGGCACGCTAGGCCCCGAAGCCACATACGCCTCACGGCTCACTTCCAGCAGATGCGGCGCCTGGACCGGTTCCAGCCACTGCTGGATCTGATCGAACAGCTCGCCGATACGCGTCGCCCAAAGCGCCGATTGCGACTCGAACGTCTGCTTTTTGTGCGCTTCGCTTTCTGCGTAGTGGCGAAGCATTTCGCCCAGTTGTTGTACGTCGTCCATTGCGGTGTTCCTTTGGTTGGAGCGGTGCTGCGGACATTGAGCATGGCAGATGCAGGCCGCCGGCGTACGACTAAAAGCGCGAGCGGTATTGGCTGGGGGTCATGGCCAGGTGTTTGCGAAAAACGCTGCCCATGTGCGACTGATGGGCGAAACCGCTGTCCAGAGCGATGCTGGCCAACGGCAGGTCCGTGTGTTCGATCATCCGTCGGGCGGCTTGCAGGCGCACCTCAACGAGATACGCATGCGGTGTCAGGCCCATGACCCGGGTGAAGTCGCGCAGAAAACGCAGTTCGTTGTGCCCGTAAGTCGCGGCCAACTGGTCCAGCGTCAGCGGTTCATGGAACTGCTCGGCGATCTGATCCAGTACCGGGGTGAACGCTTTGGCGTGCAGTCTGGATCGAGTCGTCACAGGCGCCTGGTCAATCAGGCTGAGGGCGGCTTGCTCAAGCGCCATCAGATCAGGTTGAGGGTTGAGCAACAGGCGTCGGATCTCGCGTGCGAACGTCAGCGCCCGTCGATCACCGGCTGACTGAACACGCTGGCGGACGGCTGGCAGCATCTCATCCGCAAACGGCTCATCCAGGCGCATCAACAGGTATTCACCACCGCTCGCCGATTCGGAAAACACCTCGACGCCCACCGGCGTGAACGCCAGCACACCGGGCAAAGTATCGAAATCCACCCGCCGGTCTGAATCAATGGCGTGTACGCCTTGCTGGCGCTCAAGCGTCACGCCCAGGGTCAACGACTGCGCCGGATCACGAACGCTGTAGGCCGCACGGGGCAACAGTTGCAGGCAAGCTCTAGCGCTCAGCACGTGCTGGCTCAGCACGCCGGGCATGTGAAATTTCCTGATAGATGACCGTCAAGATCCACGGGATACTCTCGCAAGGTTAGCCATTCACAGGGAGCACCGCATGCGCACCATCGGCCTTATCGGCGGCATGAGCTGGGAGTCCAGCGCCGAATATTATCGTCTCATCAATCAGCAGGTTCGTGACCGGCTCGGGCCGTTGCGTTCGGCGCAGTTGCTAATGTACAGCGTCGACTTCGGGCCTGTCGAACAGGCCCAGCATGCCGGGCGCTGGGACGATGCGGCGGCGATTCTGGTAGACGCGGCGCGAGGGCTTGAGGCTGGCGGCGCCGAGTGTGTGGTGCTGTGTACCAATACCATGCACAAGGTGGCCGGACAGATTCAGGCCGCGATCACTGTTCCGTTCCTGCACATCGCCGACCCGACCGGTCAGGCAGCCGTCGATGCCGGTGCGCTGAAGGTCGGGTTGCTCGGGACCGCGTTCACCATGGAACAGGACTTCCTCAAGGATCGTCTGAGCGCGATGGGCTTGACCGTGCTGGTGCCGGAAGCCGAGCAACGCAACGCCGTGCACAGGATCATCTACGACGAGTTGTGCGTCGGGGTGATCAGCGAAACATCGCGCAAGGTTTACCAGCAGGTGATCGAATCGCTGACCCAACGCGGCGCCCAGGCGATCATCCTCGGTTGCACGGAAATCGGCATGCTGATCAAACCCGAACACAGCGCCCTGCCCCTGCTCGACACCACCGAACTGCATGCGCAGGCGGCGGTGGCGTTTGCACTGGGCGACTGAGTCACTCGGTGTCAGGCATGCGACGCAGACGCGCCATGCTCAGGGTGTCGACCAGTCGGCCGTCACGCACGGCGTAGTCACGGAGCAGGCCTTCGGTCTCGAAACCGAACTTTCGGTACAGGCCGATGGCCGCTTCGTTGTCGGCGTACACCGAAAGTTCGACCCGCCGCAGGTTCATCCAGTTGTCGGCGATGTCCAGCACCGCCGCCAACAGCGTCGAACCCACGCCTTTTCCCTGCCATGCCACCGCGACGCCCATGCCGATACTGCCGGCATGGCTGCGGCGGATCCGCGAGAATTGTTCCAGGCCAATGTTGCCGATGACCGTGCCCTGATGCAGCGCAACCAGTTTCACCAGGCGCTCGTTATCCGAGGCCAGGCGCTGGCGCCAGATCTCGGTGGATTGAAACGGCATTTGCAGGACCTGACGGGTAATGGCCGGGTCATTGTAGAGCGCGGTGACGCCCTCGATGTGGGCTTCGCTGAAACGTTCGAGGGTGATGACCGGATCGGTGGCAGGCATGGGTGATTCATCCTTGAGGCAGACATGGCCGCTTACTCTACAACGCTATCTCCGAATATGGCGACATTCCCTGTGGGAGTGAGCCTGCTCGCGATAGCGGCCTAACATTCAAAATAAATGTCGACGGATACACCGCTATCGCGAGCAGGCTCACTCCTACAGTTAACCGTGGTTAGCTCTCGAACCACTCCCGGCGCTCGTTGAAGGTGTTGTGGATCAGCTCGACGATCATCTGCACATCGGCCTGACCTTGAGTGTCGGCATTCACCGCCATCCAGACCTGACGCGGCATCGGCTGCTCGAACAGTTCAGGCAACGCAATCAAACCACGGTCGAATTGGCTGATGTAGCGCGGCAACAACCCGATGCAGGCACTGCAGCGGATCATCTCCAGCATCAGTTCATAGGAATGCAACTGCACCACGCCAGCCAGACGCTGATCCACCACGCTGTTCCATGGCCGAAAGCTCTCGACCTGACGGTCATGCTGCCACTGCACGAGCATGAAGTCGGCCAGGTCATCGAGGCTGCCCGGCCGCGCCGCGACCCGCGAATAGCGTTTGGCGATGTGCGGCAGATACTCCAGACGCGCCAGTCGCTGCGGCTCGCTGACCGCAAAACTCGGCCCCGGCAGCGGCGAATCCGTGCCGGCCAGCCATAGCACCACATCGGCGCTGATTGCTTGCAGGCTCAGCTCACTGTCGAGGGTAATGATGTCCAGGCGCACGCTGGCGTTGCGGCGCAACAAGGCGACCAGGTCACGGCCGAGGATGTCATGCAGGATCGACTCGGCCACCGCCAGACGTATCAGCGGTTGCTCGATCACCGGTGCATCGCGCTCATGGGCCAGCGCGATCAGTTGCGCCTGAAGCGCCAACCCTTCACGACTCAGGGCCAGGCCATTGTCCTGATGATTGAACAGCGAACATTGCAGTTGCGACTCCAGCTGCGCCAGGTGTTTGCGCAACTGCGTGGATTTGATGTTGAGGCTGCGAGCGGCCTGCATGAAGCACCCGCAACGGGCGCTCACCCGAAAGGACTGCGCCAGCACCGGGTCGATGCCGGCCGCATAGGTGGATTCCATCAATGACATCAGTGACTCCCTGTCGATCTATCCTTGAAAACCTCATCCTGCGCAGCGTGTATGAACCTGATGTGACACTCGGCGCGGATAATCGATTCAGCCGCCAGGGGTTTGCCGAAAACTCACCGCCAGGCGATTCCAGCTGTTGATGGTGGTCACGGCAATCGTTAAATCGACCAGCTCCGCTTCGCTGAATTGCTCCCTCGCCAGCGCGAAAACGTCATCCGGCACGTGGCTTTCGGAGAGCAGCGTCACCGCTTCGGTCCAGGCCAGCGCCGCCCGTTCCCGAGGGTTGAAAAAGCCGCTGTCGCGCCACACGACGATCGAATACAGGCGCCGATCCGTCTCACCCAGGCGGCGGGCGTCCACCGAGTGCATGTCGGTGCAAAAGGCGCAGCCGTTGAGCTGCGAGGCGCGGATCTTGATCAGGTGCAGCAACGCGGGCTCAATACTGAGGTTGCTGGTCAGGGCTTCCATGGCAATCATCGCTTTCATCGCTTTGGGCGACGCGCTGTAGTAATCCAGGCGGGAACTCATGGGGCGACCTCGTGACGCGATGATGTGAATTTCACGGTAGTCGTCGAGGTCGCGACGTGACAGAGCCAATTCGGCGAAATAACCATGGACCACTCGGCGCCAGACCAATCCCGGGTTTTTCACCTGCGCAACTTCTGCACGGCCGCGCATGCGGGTAATCTGGCGCGACGCACACGCGCCTCAACCGCTGCAGGAGCCTCGCCGGTATGGAACTTCATGTTGTCATCAACGGCCGCAAGGACCTGACGGGCCAGTTGTACAACCAGTTGCGCAGCGCCATCGAATCCGGGCGCCTCGCCGCCGGGACCCAGCTGCCGCCCAGCCGCTTGCTGGCCGAACAGCTGGGGATTTCGCGCAAGACCATTTCCGACACCTACGCGCAACTGACCTACGAAAACTTCCTCACCGGGGTGATCGGCAAAGGCACTTACGTGAATGCGCGCCCCTCGAAAATCGACCGCAAACAAAGCCATTCCGAACTGGCGAGTTTTGAGGTCATCGAATCCTGGCGCCAGCTGCCCGTATTCCTGCGGCACCCGACGCTGGAAGGCTCGTTGCGTTATGACTTCATTGGTGGCGCCACCAGCAAGGGCCAGTTCCCGCAGGATGACTGGCGCCGCTGCACCTCCCATGCCTTGCGCCAGATTGCCGGTTCCAAGGGCTTCTATAGCTTGCCCGAGGGCCTGCCGGCGTTGCGCAACGCCATCGCCCGGCACATCGCGTTCTCGCGCGGGGTCAATTGCCAGGACGAAGACGTGGTGGTGTGCAATGGCGCGCAACAGGCGCTGGACCTGATTTCCCGGGTGATCACGCGCCCCGGCAGCATCGTCGCCATGGAGGACCCCGGTTACCCGCCGGCGCGCCTGTTGTTTGGCTCTCACGGTGCCACGGTGATTGGCGTACCGGTGGACGCAGAAGGCATTCAGGTGGACAAAATCCCCCTTGGTACGCGGCTGATCTACGTCACACCGTCCCATCAGTTCCCGCTGGGCCTGCCGATGAGCCAGGAGCGCCGGGCGGCGCTGCTGGAGCGCGCTTATGAACTGGGCGCGATCATCATCGAGGACGATTACGACAGCGAATTTCGCTACGAGGGCCGCCCTACCGATTCGCTGCAAAGCATGGATGAGCGCGGGATCGTCGCCTACGTCGGGACCTTCTCGAAAACCCTGCTGCCGGAGTTGCGGCTCGGCTATGCGATTTTACCGCCGGCGATTCTCGAAGCCGTGATCCGCGCCAAACAACTCACCGACCTGCACACGTCGACCATGCCCCAATGGGCGCTGGCCAAATTCATCGCCGAAGGCTGCTTGCTCAAACATATCCGGCGCTGCCACACGATCTATGCCGGGCGTCGCGAACGCATCCTGGCGCGCATGGCGGGCGACCTGTCGCCGTGGTTCGAGCCAGTGCCGACCACGGCCGGGTTCCACATGGTGGTGATGTGCAAAGTGCCTATCGATCTGGCTCTGGTGATTGAATTGGCGAAAAAGGTCGAAGTCGGGCTCTATTCGATCGAGGCCTTTTACTTCCAGCAAGCGCCGCAGGACGGGCTTTTGCTGGGTTTTGGCGCCATTGACACGCTGGACATCGACACCGCCCTGGACCGTCTGCGCGACATTTTGCAGCAGGTGGCCTGACGGATTGGTCTGCGCCTTTACCGGGCGATTGGCTATTGGTGGTCCGGGGTTGCAGGCCTATCCTGCATAAGCGTTATCCCTCAATGAGCAGGATTCGTCCGGCCTGATTCAGGAGTGTGAGCAATGTCCCACGAAGTGATCAATACCGTACAGGTGCAGGCTGCCGCAGGCCGCTCGGATGAACTGGGCAAGCAACTGCAAAAGATTGTCGAAACCCTGCGCGAACTACCGGGCTGCGACTCCTATATGGTCGACCGCTGCCCCGAGGACACCAACCGCTGGACCGTCAGCGCGCGCTGGCAATCGGAAGCGGCGATGCACTCGCATTTCAACTGCCCGGAAGTCCAGGGCTTCATCGGCCTGATTGACAATCAACTGGCGAACGCCGTGGATTTCAACAGCTTCCCGATCCGCTAAAGCACCCTGTAGCCGCTCTGTAGCAGCCGCCGAACGCAGCCTCGCGTTGCTCGACAGCTGCTACAAGGCATACGTAATTCGGGGGCTGGATTGGTCCCCTCACCTTCCCGAATATTGGCTGTTTGATTGGTCCACCCTGCGGACTATCGTTGTTGCTGACGATAACCACCGCAGGTACTGAACCATGAAAGCTTTGCGTTTCCTTGCTGCCCCGCTTGCTGTCCTCGCCCTGACCGCCTCAGTCACCGCGCTCGCCCACGAAGGCCCTTCAGAAAAGGTCACGGTGCTGCAGGATCAATTGCTGAAAAACGTCCCTGGCAAAAAAGCCATGATGATTGAAGTCGACTACAAGCCTGGCCAATCCTCGATTGCCCATAAGCATGAAGGCACGGCCATGGCGTATGTCATTTTCGGCTCGATCACCTCCCAGGTGAAGGGTGAAAAAGCGATCACCTACAAGGCCGGCCAATACTGGTACGAGCCGGCAGGATCGGAACATTTGGTCTCGAAAAACGCCAGCGCCACCCAGCCCGCCAAACTGCTGGTGTTCATGGTGTTGTCGCCCGACGAGAAAGTGTTGATCCCACTGGAAAACTGATGGCTGAACGTACAACCATAAATAAAAAGGCCCGAACTTTGATTTCGGGCCTTTTTATTTCTTGAAGCAATCAAACGACCCTGTTTAAACCAAATAAAACTATTGAACTGACGATAAGCCTGCTTATTGGTTATTTAATTCTGTGAAGACAGGTTTAGTCTGGAATCACCGCCGCCCCCTACCGGCACTCAAACTTCCCAACTCAAGTTGTTTCACTGGAGTAACACCATGAAACTTGCGCTTGTCAGTACCTTGACGATGACCGTTGTTTTATCAGGCTGCTCGATCCCCACCGCGCCAAGTGCGGTCTCTTCACTGGACGGCATCTTTACCGCGCCTGTTGGCCGCAGCAATGCCACGAGCATTCCTAATGGCCATAATGTGTCGCTTGGCATCGTCTACAGCCATAACACCCAGACCAATCGCGCCTACCTCCAGGACTACCAGGCCAACGCGGGCACCGGTTTCGGCCAGAGTTTGCTGGTGCAGCCGATTCATGACGCCTACGTCGCCACCTCTAAACCCGACCTGGCCGTGGATTGGGTCAAGGCCTCGTTGCAGCGCCAGTTCGGCTCGGTCACGGTGTACCCGGACATGCAGAGCCTCAAGGCGGCGAAACCGGACGTGGTCGCGATTGTCGACAGCCGCAGCCAGTTGATGACCTCGCGAAGTTCGGATATAGCGGCGGATGTCAGTGCAGACTTTTACGACGCTAATCTCAACTATATTGGTACTGCACAAGGGCATGACGCTAAAGCGCTGACGCCTCTGTGGGCGGACTTTAAACCGAGCTCGGAGATAGTGGCGGATATTAATGAGCAACAGAATGTGCAAGTCAGGGCGCTGCAGAAGTTTGACCAGTCGCTCAGTAATTTACTGACCAGCCCGACAGATAAAGTATCGATGCTGGATAATAATTCGGGGCGGAAGTTGTATTAAGGCATATGACCCCATCGCGATCAGGCAAAAAAAAACCCGCATGTCTCCATGCGGGTTTTTTTCATTCAGCGCCTGATCAGGCCGCCGGCTCCAGCTCTTCGCTGACGGCACCAGTGGTGGTCACCACCGCTTGCCCGCTCAATGCCAGGTCCAGCAACTCACGGTTGGCCACCGCGTACATGGCGTAGTCCGTGCCGCTGGCGGCACGGATTTCCACCAGCATCGCGCGCCAGCGTTCGATCATGCCTTCGTGCGCTTCCATCCACAGCGCCAGGCGGGTTTCCACGTCCTGAGTGCCGTCGCCCTGTTGCAGGACGGAGATGGTGATTGCACGTTGCTGCCAGTCGACGTCATCACGGAACGCTTCACGGGCCAGGGCCTGCCAGTTGTTTTCAACCGGCAGAGCGCTGATCTGTTGCAGGTACCAGGTGATGTCCAGCGCGCTGCCGACGGCGAAGTAAGCCTTCGCCACGTCTGCTGCGTTCTGGCCGGTCACGTCCGACGCTTCGATGATTGGCAGCAAGGTGTACAGGTGAGTAGTGCCTGCAACCATGCGCGCCAGCAGTTCAGGTACGCCAGCGGCGACGTAAGCCTGATAGCGGGTCTGCCAGCCTTCGCGGGTCGGGCCTTCCAGCAGTTCGTCGAGCTTGAGGCCCAGCGCTGCCAGATGTGGACCGAAGTGCGCAACATCACGAGCGGCGTTCTGCTCGTTGCGACGGCTGCGCAGGAACCAGCGCGTGGCGCGACGGCCCAGACGCATCAGTTCGTCCATCAGCTCCAGTTGCACGTCAGCGGAAACCTGGTAGTCCAGGGCTTCTATCTGCCGGAACCAGTGCGGGAGGTGGAAGATATCCCGAACTATTACATAGGCACCCGCAACATTCGCCGGGCTCATGCCGGTCGACTCTTTGAGTCGTTGAACGAAGGTGATGCCCATGTGGTTGACCAGGTCGTTGGCGATCTGGGTGCTGACGATTTCGCGCTTCAGACGGTGACGGCGCATGGCTTCGGAGAACTTGCTCACCAGGGTCGGCGGGAAAGCGGTTTCCATGTCGCGGGTCAGGTAGTCGTCATCCGGTACCAGGGAGTTGAGCAGCGCCTCCTTGAGGTCGATCTTGCTGTAGGAGATCAGTACCGACAGCTCGGCGCGGGTCAGGCCGTGGCCTTCTGAAACGCGCTCGTTGATCGCTTCTTCGTTCGGCAGGAACTCGATGGCGCGATCCAGCTTGCCGCGGCCTTCCAGATCGTTCATCAGACGCTTGTATTCAGCGATACGCGGTAAGGCACGACGCGCAGCCAGGGACAGAGCCTGAGTCTGCTTGTAGTTGTTGCCCAGCACCAGGCTGCCGACTTCGTCGGTCATGCTCGCCAGCAACTGGTTACGTTGCTTGTCGGTCATGTCGCCCGCCTGAACCACTTCGTTCAGCAGGATCTTGATGTTGACTTCGTGGTCGGAGCAATCCACGCCACCGGCGTTGTCGATGAAGTCAGTGTTGGAACCGCCGCCATTGAGACCGAATTCGACACGACCCAGTTGGGTCATCCCGAGGTTACCGCCCTCGCCCACGACTTTGCAGCGCAGTTCGTTGCCGTTCACGCGCAGTGCATCGTTGGCCTTGTCGCCGACATCGGCGTGGCTTTCGCTGCTGGCTTTGACGTAGGTCCCGATGCCGCCGTTCCACAACAGGTCTACCGGTGCCTTGAGCAAGGCATTGAGCAGCTCGGTCGGGGTCAGCTTGTCAGCCTGAATGTCGAAGCGCTCTTTCATCTGCGGGGAAATCGCGATGCTTTTCGCGCTACGGGAGAAGATCCCGCCGCCTTCGGACATGATGCTGATGTCGTAATCCGACCAGGCCGAACGCGGCAGGTCGAACAGGCGCTGACGCTCGGCAAAGCTGTTTGCCGGCTCCGGGTTCGGGTCGATGAAGATGTGCAGGTGGTTGAACGCAGCCACCAGTTGCAGCGTCTCGGACATCAACAGGCCGTTGCCGAATACGTCGCCGGCCATGTCGCCGACGCCGACCACGGTGATGTTGTCTTTCTGGACATTGATGCCGCGTTCGCGGAAGTGACGTTGAACGCCGACCCATGCGCCTTTGGCGGTGATGCCCATCTTCTTGTGGTCGTAACCGGCGGAACCGCCGGAAGCGAACGCGTCACCCAGCCAGAAGCCGTAGTCGATGGCGATGCCGTTGGCGATGTCGGAGAAGGTCGCAGTGCCCTTGTCCGCGGCCACCACCAGGTACGGGTCATCGTCGTCATGACGCACGACGTTGGCCGGCGGCACCAGCGCGCCGTCTTTCAGGTTGTCGGTGATGTCCAGCAGGCCCGAAATGAAGATGCGGTAGCAGGCGATGCCCTCGGCCGCGATCTCGTCACGGTTGCCGCCCAGTGGCAGGCGACGCGGCAGGAAGCCGCCCTTCGCGCCCACGGGCACGATGACCGAGTTCTTCACTTGCTGGGCTTTTACCAGGCCCAGGACTTCGGTGCGGTAGTCTTCTTCACGGTCGGACCAGCGCAGACCGCCACGAGCAACGTTGCCGAAGCGCAGGTGCACGCCCTCGACACGAGGCGAGTAAACGAAGATTTCGAACTTCGGTACCGGCTTCGGCAGCTCTGGAATCTGGTGCGGGTTGAACTTGAAGCTGAAGTACGACTTGTTCTTGCCGTTGGCATCAGTCTGGTAGAAGTTGGTGCGCAGGGTGGCCTTGATCAGGTCCAGGTAGCGACGCAGGATGCGGTCTTCGTTCAGCACCTGGACTTCGTCCAGAGCGGCAATGATCGCGTGTTCCAGGCGTTGCTGCTTGTCTTCCAGATCATCGCCCGACAGCTTGCGCGCCAGGTAGAAGCGGGTCTTGAACAACCGGGTCAACTCGCGAGCGATGTCGGTGTGGTTGTTCAGGGTGCTGGCGATATAGCCCAGGTCGAAGCCCAGACGGATCTGCTTCATGTAGCGAGCGTAAGCACGCAGCAGCGCCACATCGCGCCACGGCAGGCCGGCGGTCAGCACCAGGCGGTTGAACGCATCGTTCTCGGCATCGCCGCGCACGATGTGGACGAAAGCGTCCTGCAGGGTGTCGTTGAGTTGCTGGATGTCGAGTTCCAGGCCTTCGGCGGCGGTGAACGCGAAGTCGTGAATCCAGAACTCGCGACCATTGGTGTGACGCAGGCGATACGGGAATTCACCCAGCACGCGCAGGCCGAGGTTCTCCAGGATCGGCAACACGTCGGACAGCGCCAGCGGCGTGTCGGCGTGATACAGCTTGCAGTGCAGCATGCGCTGGCCGGACACCTGACCCAGTGGCTGATAGAAGCTCATCACCAGTGGATTTTTTTCGTTCAGGCTCAGCAGGTGTTGCATGTCGACCACAGCCGAGTGGGCGGCGAAACGCTCGCGGTAACCGGCCGGGAATCCTTTCGGGAAGTCGGCCAGCACGTTGGTGCCATGGGCTTCGCCGAAACTTTCAACTACCAGGCTCGCGTAGTCGTCCTGCCAGCTGCGGCAAGCTTGCACCACTTCTTTTTCCAGCAGAACCGGGTCGATGTCGAGGCGGTTCTTCGGGTCGACGCGCAGGATCAGTTGCACGCGGGCCAGCACGGATTCGGAGAAGAACGTCCAGAACTCGCAATCCGAGGCTTTCAGGCGATCCATCAGCACTTGCTGGATCTTCTGGCGCACTTCGGTGGAGTAAATGTCCCGTGGCACGTAGGCCAGGCAGTAGCAGAAACGGCCGTACGGGTCTTTGCGCAGGAACACACGAATCTTGTTGCGTTCCTGGATCTGCACGATCGACATCACGGTGCTGAACAGTTCGTCGACCGGGGTCTGGAACAGGTCATCGCGCGGCAGCACTTCAACCACCTGCGCCAGTTCCTTGCCCAGGTGAGCCTTGGCCTGGAAGCCGGAACGGCGTTCGATTTCTTCGACCTTGCGGCGGATGTACGGGATGACCCGCACACTCTCGCCGTACACCGAAGAGGTGTACAGGCCCATGAAACGGCATTCCTTGATGACGTTGCCGTCAGCATCGATTTCACGGATCGACACGTAATCCGGGTAAGCCGGACGGTGTACACGGCTTGGGTGCGCAGCCTTGGCGAACGACAGCAGTGTCGGTTCGCGCAGGTAGTTCACGGCGTAGTCTTCGATGCGCAGGTCATCGTAGGTCAGGCCGGTACGCAGCAGTTTGGTCAGGCCGAGGAAGGAATCCTGGTCGTAGACGATGTGGCCGCCGTCGGCTTCATCGCGCACCACGAACTCTTCGTAGCCGAGGAACGTGAAGTGGTTGCCCACCAGCCATTCCAGGAAGCTTTTGATTTCGCCTTTTTCTTCAGGGTCGACCGCGTACTGGCTGTTGTCCAGACCGGTGAGGATGTCCTGGACCTTGGCTTTCATCGGTTCGAAATCGGCGACGGCGACGCGGACTTCACCGAGTACCTGCTCCAGCTCTTTGCTCAGGACATTGAGCTCGGCGGTGTTGGCGCAACGGTCGATTTCCAGGTACATCAGCGATTCTTGAAGAATGCCTTCGCCCTGGGTGCCTTTGGGCAGGATTTCCAGCAACTCGCCCTTGCTGCCGCGACGCACGCTCAGCACAGTGGTTTGCAGGGTATGAATGCTGTAGCCGCGACGGTTCAGCTCGGTACGCACCGAGTCCACCAGGAATGGCAGGTCGTGGTGCAGCACTTCGACCGCGGTGTGGGTCGACTGCCAGCCGTGGCGTTCGTAGTCGGGATTGTAGACGCGCACTTGCGGTTGCGCGTGATCGAAGCGCTCAAGCAGGCGCCACGCAGAAAGGGTGCAGCCGGCGAGGTCGGACAACCGACGCTGGGTCAGCTCGTCCAGGGAAATGATGCCGAAGAATTGTTCAGCGAACAGCGCCACTTGTGGCAGTGCCTGTTCACTGATGTGCTGTGCCAGTGCCGCTTGCAGTTGGTGCTGGAAGTCGGCTTTGCTGGCTGCGGTGAAGAACGCCATCTGTGGTACTCCGCTTGGGCTTGTTATTGATGGAAGCGTCGCGTGCAAAACCCCTTTCGGGGCGATCCGTCACCCTGTTCCTGATTCTCGGGCAGAGGAAACAGGGGACAGGTGGGTGAAGCTGGACGAGACACTCAGGTCACATTCACCTTCCATGAATGGGCATCTGCAAAACCGACTGGGCTGCGAACAGCGCAATGTCTTTACAGGTGCTCATCCGTTGCGCAGCTTAACGAGTGCGGCGAGGCCCGTGCTTGCGGTGCTGCGACATATTCGGTCATCGGTACGCAACTGGCGGCACACGCCTCGAACAACACTAGCAGCCGTGGGCAAAAACGGGCGTTTTATCCCCGGTTTTCCGGCACCTGCGTACCAGAAATGACCAGTAACACTCCAAGTGTCCACGCCCCTGCTCTGACACTCAGCCGAGCAGAAATTCCGTTGGGCTGGCAGAATTGCGCTTTATGCGTCTTCACCACGCTCGTCGAGCCAGGAATTTCCCATGCAAATGACCACCGCCCTCTTGATTGTGAACCCTTGCGATGACGAGGAAGACAACATGGCCATGCTCTGCTGCCACAGTGAGGAGGGCGACATGTTCCTGATGAGTCGCTACCCGGACGAGGACGAACTGGAAATCACCCTGGATGGCGAGCCTTCGACCCTGGATGGGGTGAAAGTCACCCTGAGTTCGAATCTGTTGAAGATCGAGATTGCGGCGGCGGATGCCGATGCATTGAACGGGAACGATGTGCTGGAGATCACTTTCAACCCGGATATGGTGGATATGGATGAGGTTGTAGAGACCCTGAAGAACATCCTCGACGGGACCGGGACCTTCATTAACGAAGTTTTATAGCGTCTGGATGGGTCTCATCGCTGGCAAGTCAGCGCCCACGGTGGTCGATGTGTTGCACAAATCGCATGCTCAACGCTGAAACCTGTGGGAGCTGGCTTGCCAGCGATGAGGCCAGAACTGCCACCTCAACGCTCCCCTGCTACAAAAATCCAACAATTTCGCCAACCATTTCCCGCACTTTGCACAAAATGCCGTTAGTCCCCGCCCCCCGCGATGGATTAAAGTAACGCCCCCAGCCCAAGCGTTATTCGAACGACTTCGGCCACCTTCTCCAGGAACAGTCATCGATGGAACATCGTGAAGCGCTGCTCGCGCTGCGAACCTTTCTTTCAACGCAGATTCTCGGCCAGGAAAAACTCATCGAGCGTTTGCTCATCGCGTTGCTTGCCGACGGCCACATGCTGGTCGAGGGCGCCCCGGGCCTGGCCAAGACCAAGGCCATCAAAGAACTTGCCGAAGGCATCGAAGCGCAGTTCCACCGCATCCAGTTCACCCCCGACCTGTTGCCTGCCGACATTACCGGTACCGAAATCTATCGCCCGGAAACCGGCAGCTTTGTCTTCCAGCAAGGTCCCATTTTCCACAACCTGGTGCTGGCGGACGAAATCAACCGTGCCCCGGCCAAGGTTCAATCGGCGCTGCTCGAAGCCATGGCCGAGCGTCAGGTCAGCGTCGGGCGCAGCACTTATGAACTGTCGCCGCTGTTTCTGGTAATGGCCACGCAAAACCCGATTGAGCAGGAAGGCACCTACCCGCTGCCCGAAGCGCAGCTCGACCGTTTCCTGATGCATGTGAAAATCGGTTTCCCGGACGCCGCGGTTGAACGCAAGATCCTCCAGCAAGCCCGTGGCGAAGCCCTGAACGGCGAAACCAAGCCGGAACGCCGGGTCAGCCAGCAGGCGATCTTCGCCGCACGCAAGGAAATCCTCGGTTTGTACATGGCCGACGCCGTGGAGGAATACCTGGTGCAACTGGTCATGGCCACGCGCAACCCGGGCAAGTTCGACCCGGAAATGGCCGACTGGATTGCCTACGGCGCCAGCCCTCGCGGTTCTATTGCCCTCGACCGCTGCGCCCGCGCGCATGCCTGGCTGGCCGGCCGCGACTTCGTCAGCCCGGAAGACATCCAGGCCGTGCTGTTTGACGTGCTGCGCCATCGCATCATTCTGTCCTTTGAAGCCGAAGCTGCTGGTATCGACCAGGACCGGGTGGTCCAGCGGATTCTCGACGTCGTAGCCGTCGCTTGACCCCGATGAACGCCCTACTGCCGCCCGAGCCGGGCATCCGTGTCAGCCTCGCCGAGCTGATCGACATGCGCCATCGCGTGCGGGAAGTGCAGTTGTTTTCCACGCCGAGCCAGCGCAGCCCGCTGATCGGCCTGCACCACTCGAAATTTCGCGGGCGCGGGGTGGACTTCGACCAGGTGCGGGTGTATCAGGCCGGCGACGATGTGCGCACCATCGACTGGCGCGTGACTGCGCGCACCCAGGAGCCCCACACCAAACTATTCCATGAAGAACGCGAACGGCCGATTTTCATCATGGTCGAGCAAAGTTGCCGGTTGTTTTTCGGTTCGGGCCTGATGTTCAAATCGGTGCTCGCCGCTCAGGCTGCCAGCCTGATTGGCTGGGCCGCGCTGGGTCATAACGACCGGGTGGGCGGGTTGGTGTTCGGTGACAACGAGCATTACGAAATCAAGCCGCGGCGCAGCAAACAGAGCCTCCTGCAATTGCTCAACCGGCTGGTTCGGGTCAATCAATCGCTGCACACCGAAACCGAGCAGAACCGCGACTCCCTCAACCTGGCCCTGCGTCGGGCGCGGGAAGTGTTGCGCCCCGGCAGCCTGGTGATCGTGATCTGCGACGAGCGCGCCTTGACCGAGGGTTCGGAGCAACAACTGAGCCTGCTGTCGCGCCATTGCGACCTGTTGCTGCTGCCCCTCTCCGATCCGCTGGATCACGCCCTGCCCGCCGCCGGTTTGCTGCGTTTCGCCGAACGCGGCGCGCAACTGGAACTCGACACCCTGAATTTCGACCTGCGCCAGACCTATCGCGCCCAGGCCGAAGCACGCATCGCCCGCTGGGAATTGCTCGCCCAGAAGCTGCGCGTGTTGCTGATGCCGTTGAGCACCCAGAGCGAGATGGTCGAACAACTGCGCGAATTTCTGAACCCACAGAAACCGGGGAAAGGTCGATGAGCAGCCTCGATCAACTGCAACCGCTGATTAGCCCGCCACCCATCGAATTCTGGCCGCCCGCGCCGGGCTGGTGGCTGTTGCTGTCAGTGCTGCCGCTGATCGGATTTGGTCTGTGGCGGATGCGCCACTTGGTCGTGCGCAAACGTCCCATCGTTCGCGCCGAACAACCGCTGGACCCGGTGCGTCTCGCCGCGCTGGCCGAACTGGCGCAAATGCCCAAGCCCTACGACGGCGCGCCGGCCGGTGCCTGGCTGCAGCAGCTCAATGGCTTGCTCAAACGCCTGTGCCGCAACCACTACCCCTACAGCCAGAGCCACACCCTCAACGGGCGCAAATGGCTGGCCTTTCTCGACAACCGCTGCCCGGCGGCCGGTCTGACCCGCTGGATGGTGCTGGTGGAAGGCGCCTACAAACCCGAATGCAAACTCGACGACAAGGCCATTGCCGGCCTGACCCAAGCCGTCGACACCTGGATTCGCAAACATGTTTGAGTTCGCCTGGCCGTGGATCTTTGCCTTGCTGCCCTTGCCGTGGCTGATGCGCGTCTTGCTGCCAGTGGCCGACAGCGGCGAGCCGGCCCTCAAAGTCAGCTTCCTCAATGACCTCGAAGGCCTGGCCCGCCGCCGCGCCCGGGCGAACCTGCCGGCCTGGCGTCAGCAGGCACCGTTCATGCTGCTGTGGCTGTTGCTGCTGATCGCCGCCGCACGTCCGCAATGGCTGGGTGAGCCGCTGCCGATTGCCGCCAGTGGCCGCGACTTGCTGGTGGCGGTGGACGTGTCCGGCTCGATGGATTTCCCCGACATGCAGTGGCAGGACGAGGACGTCAGCCGCTTGAGCCTGGTGCAGCATTTGCTCGGTGATTTCCTCGAAAGCCGCGATGGCGATCGGGTCGGCCTGATCCTGTTCGGCAGCCAGGCCTATCTGCAAGCGCCGCTGACCTTTGACCGACACACCGTGCGCGTGTGGCTCGACGAAGCGCGGATCGGCATCGCCGGCAAGAACACCGCCATCGGCGATGCCATCGGCCTGGCCCTTAAACGCCTGCGCCTGCGCCCGGCACAGAGCCGCGTGTTGATTCTAGTGACGGACGGCGCCAACAACGGCGGTGAAATCGACCCATTGACCGCCGCGCGACTGGCGGCCAGCGAAGGGGTAAAAATCTACCCCATCGGCATTGGCGCCAACCCGGAAGAAAGCGGCACGCTGGGCTTTTTGGGCGTGAACCCGAGCCTGGACCTCGATGAGCCGGCCCTGAAAGCCATCGCCGAAGCCACTGGCGGTCAGTACTTCCGCGCCCATGACGGCAACGAACTGCAGATTATCAAGGACACCCTCGACCAACTCGAGCCCGTAACGCAACAACCGACCCAGGCCCGCCCGGCGCAGGCGTTGTATCACTGGCCGCTGGCCATGGCGCTGCTGCTGAGCATGCTGTTAGTGGTGCGCGAGCGCTGGCCACACAACCCGTTGCAACGCCTGTTCACCAAGGATCTGTTCTTGCAATCGCCCCTGCCTGACTGGCGCCAGCGCCTCAAACGCCTGCGCCTGCGGAGACGCCGATGAGCGCGCTCTGGCCGTTCTGGTTCCGTCCGTGGTGGCTCTTGCTGTTGCCGGTACTCGGCTGGCTGCTGTGGCAACTCTGGCACCGGCAAAAGCGTGCCGGGCGCTGGCAGATGATTCTGCCGCCGGCCTTTCACGCCGCACTGCTCAGCGGCGGCAACGGACGCGACAGCAAACTGCCGTGGGTCGTGCTTGGCCTGGCCTGGGTGTTGACCGTGCTGGCGCTGCTCGGCCCGAGTTGGCAACGGGTCGAACAAAACAGTCAGAAGCCCGCCGACCCGCTGGTGGTGGTGCTTGAACTGACCCCGGAAATGCTCGCCACCGACGTGACACCGAACCGGTTGGAGCAGGCGCGGCGCAAGCTCCTTGATCTGCTTGAGGTGCGCAGCGACGCCCAGACGGCCATCGTCGTCTACGCCGGCAGCGCTCACACGTTGGTGCCGCTGTCGGATGACCTGTCGACCAGCCGCAACCTGCTGGATGCGCTGAAACCGTCGCTGATGCCCGAGGCCGGCCATCGCGCCGACCTCGCGGTGAGCAAGGCCCTTGCGTTGCTGAGCCAGGGCGCCCTGGGCGATGGCCGGATCCTGCTGATCGGTTCAACCCTGACCGAACAGGAACGCGAAGGCATCCATAAGGCTCTGGACGGTCACTCAACCGAATTCCTGATGCTGGGCATCGGCACCGCCGAGGGGGCGCCGGTGGCTCAGGAGGATGGCAGCTTCCTCAAGGACAGCGAGGGCGCCATTCTGGTGCCGCGCCTGGACAACTCAAGCCTTAAAGCTTTTGCCCATGATCTCGGCGGACGCTATCGCCAGGCGCAACTGGACGAGGCCGACCTGCGTGCGCTGGGCCTGCTGGATGGCCCGCGCATGCTACGCGATGACGGACAACTGTTGCGTCTCGATACCTGGGCCGACCAGGGTTACTGGCTGTTGCTGCCGCTGTTGCTGCTGGCGGCGTGTGCCGGGCGGCGCGGCTGGCTGTTCTGCCTGCCGTTGCTGTTGGCGCTGCCACAACCGAGTTATGCCTTCGACTTCGAAGACTTGTGGCTGCGCCCCGATCAACGGGGCCTGCACTTGCTCAGGCAAGACCATCCGGCCAGGGCTGCGCAGTATTTCCAGGACCCGCAATGGCAAGGCGTGGCGCTGTATGAAGCCGGCGACTACAGTGGCGCCGCCCAGCGGTTTGCCCAAGGCAGTGACGCCCACGCCCACTACAATCGAGGCAATGCCCTGGCCAAAAGCGGTGAGCTGGAAGCTGCGCTGGATGCGTACGAACAGGCGCTGGAATTGCAACCGGATCTGCGCCCGGCCCTGACCAACAAAGCGTTGGTGGAGAGTCTGCTCAAACAGAAAAACACCCCGCCGCCGGTAGAGCCCCAAACGCCTGACGACAACAAGGCACCGTCCGCCGCGCAAGAATCGCAGCCCGGCGCGGCCACGCAACCGACGAGCGAAGGTGAACCGCAGACCGGCGTCCAACAGACCACACCGGACGCCGAACAACAGGCCACCTCGCCACCGAAACCGGGCGCCAATGAAGTGCCGGGCAGCGAGTTGGGCGACGAGCAAAGCACCCGGCCGCCACCGCGCCCGACCAGCGACACGATCGAAGGCGAACAGCTTCAAGCACTGGAGCAATGGTTGCGCAAGATCCCGGATGATCCGGGTGAACTGCTCCGGCGCAAATTCTGGTACGAACAGCAACAACATCAGGATCAGGGAAAAACTCGATGACCCGCTTCACCCTCTTCATGCTCGCCCTGCTGTGCTGTGCCGTTCAGGCACAGGCAGAGGGGCTGGTTGCCAGCGTTGATCGCAGTCGCCTGAACTCCGGCGAGACGGTCGAGCTGACCCTTGAATCCAGCGACGTCACCCAGTTCGGCAAGCCGGACCTGAACCCGCTGGAGCCGCTGTTCGAAGTGCGCGGCACCCGACAGGTCAACCAGTTGAACACCCTCAGTGGCGACAACCGCGCGACCACGCGCTGGATCATTACCTTGCTGCCCAAGGAAAACGGCAGCGTGACCATTCCGCCGTTGCAACTGGGCGAGGCGCAGAGCCAGTCGATCACGCTGCAAGTGGTCGAGAGCGAAGACCAGAACACCGCGACCAAACTCGCCCCGGTGTTCATCGACGCCAGCCTCGACCAGAGCAGTGTGTACGTGCAGGCCCAGGCGATCCTGACTTTGCGCATCTACCATTCGGTGTCGCTGTACGACGACAGCAGCCTGACCCCGTTGCAGGTGCCCGATGCGCGCATCGAACCGCTGGGCGAGTCGCGTACCTACGAGAAAGTCATCAACGGTCTGCGCCATGGCGTGATCGAAATGCGCTACGCGATTTATCCGCAACACAGTGGCGAATTGGCGATTCCGGCGCAGATCTTCAGCGCCACACTGGTCGACACCCAGCCGGCGCAGGACGCCGCCGCCCAAGTGCCGAAATCCGGCAAGCTGATGCGCGTCAGCTCCACGCAAATGTTGCTGACGGTCAAGGCCAAACCGATCACCTACCCTGCCGATCTGCCCTGGTTGCCGGCCCGCAGCGTAACCCTGAGCGAAAGCTGGAATCCGGAACCGGACCACGCGCAGGTCGGCGACTCGCTGACCCGCAGCCTGATCCTCAAGGTTGAAGGCCTGGCCAGTTCGCAACTGCCACCGCTGCCGGCCACCGACGTCAACGGCTTGCGGCGCTACCCGGATCAACCGGTACTGGGCAACCAGAACAGCGAACGCGGCCTGATCGGCAGTCGTGAAGACCGTGAGGCCCTGGTGCCTGCGCGCAGCGGTGCCATCGAGTTGCCGGCGGTGGACGTGGTCTGGTGGAACACCTTCGAAGATCATCTGGAACGCAGCAGCCTGCCGGCGCGCACCCTGCAGGTCGCGAATAATCCGAGCATGCAGGTCGATACACCAACCGGGATGCCTCAGGTCGGTTCCGCCGCGGACAGCGAAACCCTGTGGCGCTGGAAACTCAGCACGCTGATCCTGGCCTGCACCACCCTGCTCGGCTTCGGCCTCTGGTGGCGAGCGCGCTGGCAACCGGCGATCCTGCGTGCCACGCAGACCGGCCCAAGCCCGCGCACCGTACTGGATGACCTCAAGCGCGCCTGCCTGGCGAACGATCCACACGCCACCCGCCAGGCGCTCGACGCCTGGGCGCGGCAACAACCGGAAACCCTGGCCGACATGGCCGCCCGCTTCGTGCCCTTGTCCGATGCGCTGGACGGCTTGAACGGTGCGCTCTACAGCGAAACCGGCCAGCACTGGCAAGGCGAAGAACTGTGGCGCGCGATCAAGGCCATCCCGATTGCCGAACGGATCCAGGACCCGGTGGGTGATAGCGGCCTGCCTCCCCTTTACCCCAAATAACCCTCTGAAGCAGCTGACGAGCAGCGCGAGGCTGCGTCCGGCTGCGAGGCAGTCGTAAATCCTGCTGACGCGGTCTATCTGAAATACCGCCTGTGCCGATTTTACGACTGCTGCGCAGCCGGACGCAGGCTTCGCCAGCTGCTACAGGGTTTTGGTGTCGCTGGCCACATCGGGGGTGTTTGCCAGTAAACTCCCTCCCCTTTAGCCGCCTTCATTCCCCACGCGGCCATCACCTTATTTGCAACGGAGTCCGCCTTGCGTCTGTTCCACACCTCCGACTGGCACCTTGGGCAGAATCTGCACGGCCAGGAACGCGATTTCGAGCACGCCTGTTTTCTCGAGTGGCTGTTGCGCCAGCTGAAGCTGGACCAGCCCGATGTGCTGCTGATCGCCGGCGACATCTTCGACACGGTCAACCCGCCGGTCAAAGCCCAGGAACGCCTCTACGATTTCATCGTCAGCGCCCACGAGCAGCAGCCGTTGCTGACCATCGTAATGATCGCCGGCAACCACGATTCCGGCTCACGAATCGAACTGCCCGCGCCCTTGATGCGACGTCTGCGCACCCATGCGCTCGGCCGCGTGTTGTGGCTGGATGACGGTCAACTGGATGCTGAACGCCTGTTGCTACCGTTACCGGATGCGCGCGGTGAGGTTGCCGCCTGGTGCCTGGCGCTGCCGTTCCTGCGCCCTGCCGAAGTCACCGGCGCGCAGCTGGGCGACAATTATCTGCGCGGGATTGGCCAGGTTCACGAATGGCTGATCGAAGCGGCCAACGCCAAGCGCACACCTGGCCAGGCATTGATCGCCATCAGCCACGCGCACATGGCCGGCGGTTCGGTGTCTGAAGATTCCGAGCGCAGCCTGATCATCGGTAACGCCGAGGCCTTGCCCGCCAGCCTGTTCGGCCCCAGCATCAGCTACGTCGCCCTTGGTCATTTGCACAAGCCGCAGAAGGTCAACGGCGAAGAGCGCATCCGCTATAGCGGCTCGCCGATTCCGCTGTCGTTCTCCGAGATCGGTTATCAGCATCAGATTCTCGACGTCACCCTCGACGGCGAAACCCTGGTCAGCGTCGAACCCAAACTGATACCACGGGCAGTGAACCTGCAACGCATCGGCCCGGCGCCGCTGGCAGAGATCCTCCTGCAACTGGCGGACCTGCCCAACATCGATTTGCTGGCCGACATCCAGCGCCAACCGTGGCTGGAAGTCCGGGTGCGACTCGACGAACCACAACCCGACCTGCGTCATCAGGTTGAAACCGCCCTGCAAGGCAAAGCCGTGCGTCTGGTGCGCATCGCCGCCGAATACGCCGGCAATGGCAGCCGCGATGGCGTCGACGACGGCACCACGCTGGTGGAACTGGACCAGCTCACACCTCAGGAATTGTTCAGTCGCGCCTGGCAGGACAGCTACGGCAGTGAGGTCGATGAGCAAACGCTGAAGGATTTTGCCGAGTTGCTGCAAGACGTGCAGATGGAGCGCGAACAACCATGAAGATCCTCGCGATCCGCCTGAAGAACCTCGCCTCCCTGGCCGGTCCGTTTGAGATCGACTTCACCGCCGAACCCTTGGCCAGCGCCGGTTTGTTCGCGATTACAGGGCCGACCGGTGCCGGTAAAAGCACCTTGCTCGATGCTTTGTGCCTGGCCCTGTTTGGCGCCGTGCCGCGTCTGAGCAATGCCCAGGTGTCCGCAAAAGCGCCGGACGCCGATGGCGAAATCAGCACCGGCGACCCGCGCACGCTGCTGCGTCGCGGCACCGGCGAAGGCTATGCCGAAGTGGATTTCGTCGGCATCGACGGTCGCCGCTACCGCGCGCGCTGGGAAGCCAATCGCGCCCGGGAAAAGGCTGGCGGCAAGTTGCAAGCCAGTCGCCAGAGCTTGCGCGACATCGATCAGGATCAACTGCTGGCGAGCCAGAAAGTCGAGTTCAAAACTCAGCTCGAATCCGTATTGGGCCTCAATTTCGAGCAGTTCACCCGCGCCGTGTTGCTCGCCCAGAGCGAGTTCAGTGCCTTTCTCAAGGCCAACGACAACGAACGCAGCGAACTGCTGGAAAAGCTCACCGACACCGCGTTGTACACCCGGCTCGGTCGCCGTGCGTTCGACAAGACCAAAGAGGCGCGTGAAGCGCACAAGCTGTTGCAAGACCAGGCCACCGGCGTGACGCCGCTGGCGCCCGAAGCCCGCGCCGAACTGGATGAACGCTTCAATGAAGCGCAGCAACAACTGAAGACACAGCAGGCGCAGCTCAAGCAGCTTGAGCTGCAACACACCTGGCTCAAAGACCTGCGCCAGTTGCAGGACGAACAACTGAGCGCCACGGAGCAATTGAGCGGCGCGCAGCAGCATTGGGAAAGTCAGGTCGGCGAACGCCTGAAACTGACGCGCCTGGAGCAATTGGCCCCGCAACGGCATCAATTCGCTCGCAAAACCGAACTCACCGCCCAGCTCACTCCGTTGGCCGAACAAATTCAGCACCACACGCAACAGCAACAGGAACTGACGCAGCGCCAGACGCAACTCGAGCAGAGCCTGAGCAGCGCCCACACTGCACTGACCGAAGCGCAACATCAGCACACCCACAGTGCGCCGTTGCTGCGCCAGGCCTTTGAAGCGCAAAGCACCCTCGCCCGTCTGGTCAAGGACACGAGCCTCAGCGCCGATCTCAAGCAGCAAACCGAGTTGGCCTGCACTCAGGGTCAGAACACGATTCAAGGTTTGCTGGACCAACAGAAACTCGTCGCCGAACGCCTGCAACGCATCGCCGGCGAGCTTGAACAAAGCGCCGCTCTGGCGCCGCTCAGCGAGGCGTGGAATGCCTATCGCGATCGCCTGCAACAGCTGATGTTGATCGGCAATCGGCTGAACAAGGGCCAGGCCGAAATGGCCGACCTTGAGCACAGCGCCACACGCGCAGCACAAGCATTCGCCGTGCAAAAGCAGCAGCTGGAAGTGCTCTACAAAGAGGCAGGCGCCGAGCCCGAGGCCGTGGCTGAACAGATCCAGTTACTCGGCAATCTGTTGCAGGACAACCGCAAGCAACTGCGAGCCTTCGAAGAGCTGACACGACTATGGACCCAGCAGCGGGAACTGGACAGCCGTGGCGCGGAGCTTCAACAACGCCAGTCGACCGCTCAGCAAGAACGGGATCGGCTGACCCAGGACGGGGTAAAAACCAGGAACGAACTGACGGTCGCCGAACAGACCCTGACCGTCACCCGCGAACTGCTGGAGCGTCAGCGTCTGGCCCGTAGCGCCAGCGTCGAAGAATTGCGTGAGCAGTTGCAGGACGATCAACCGTGCCCGGTTTGTGGCAGCCCCGACCATCCCTATCATCAGCCGGAAGCGCTGCTGCAAAGCCTCGGTCGTCATGATGAAAACGAGCAGGCCAACGCGCAGAAAGTCGTCGACCAACTGAAGGACAAGCTCACTGACTTGCGCGGCGAAGTCGGTGGCTTGATCGCTCAGCAAAAAGAGCTGTTACAGCAGCAAGAGCAGCTCGCCACCCAGCAACAAGCCCTGACGCCAAGCCTCGACGCTCATCCCTTGTCGGCACAATTGCTGGCGCAGGACATGAACAAACGCGATGCCTGGCTGACACAGCAAAACCATCAGTTGAACCAGAGCATCACCCAGGACGAACAGCGGCAAACCGCCCTGCTCACCTTGCAACAGGACGCCGCACGCCTTCAGCATCAACTGCGCAGCGCCGAAACCGCAAGCCAGCAAGCAGCGCAGCACTTGAGCACTCAGCAACGCGAGTTGAGCAGCGATCGCCAGCGTCTGGATGAAGAACTGACGGCGTTCAGCACCTTGCTCCCGAGCGAGACGCTGGAGGCTTTGCGCAACGAACCCGCCGCGACGTTCATGCAACTCGACCGGCAGATTGCTCAGCGCCTGGAGCAACTCGACCAGCAACGCGATGAACTCAGCGAACAGCTGCAACGCCAGCAGACGCTGGAGAAAGAACAGGACCGCCAGCAGACGCGCCTTCAGCAACTGGAAGTTGCCAAGCAGCAGTTCGATACCCTCGCCGAGCAACAGCAAGCCTGTCAGCAGACCCTGACGCAATTGTTGGGCGCACACGCCAGTGCCGAGCAATGGCAGCAGCAACTCGATCAAGCGGTCGAACAGGCACGCACCGCAGAATCGACCGCCAATCAGGAACTGCAAACCGTGCGCACGCGCCTGGTGCAATTGGCAGCCGAACTCAAGGCCCTGCAGGAACGCTCGTTGGCACTGGAAGCCGAAGACCGCGAGTTGAACAGCAAGATTGCTGATTGGCGCGCGCTGCATCCGGAGCTGGATGACGGTGGTCTGGAAGCGTTGCTGAGCGTCGACGACCAACAGGTCAGCGAACTGCGCCAGCAATTGCAGCACAGCGAAAAAGCCATCGAACAGGCCAAGGTTTTGTTGCAGGAGCGCGACAAGCGCCTGCTCAACCATCAAGCGCAGCACAACGGCAACCTCGACGCCGAACAACTGGCTAGCGCGCTTGCCGAACTGCAAAACCTGTTTGCCGCCAGCGAACACCGCTGCGCCGAGCTGCGCGCCGAACAGGCCGAAGATCAGCGTCGGCAAAACGCCAATCAGGCGCTGGCACAGCAGATTGCCGATGCCTACACCGAGTATCAGCGCTGGGCGCGTTTGAGTGCCCTGATCGGCTCGGCCACCGGCGACACCTTCCGCAAGATCGCCCAGGCCTACAACCTCGACCTGCTGGTGCATCACGCCAACGTGCAACTGCGCCAACTGGTGCGCCGTTATCGGTTGAAACGCGGCGGCAGCATGCTCGGATTGTTGGTGATGGACACCGAGATGGGCGATGAACTGCGCTCGGTGCATTCGTTGTCCGGCGGCGAGACGTTCCTGGTGTCGCTGGCGTTGGCCTTGGGCCTGGCGTCGATGGCCTCGAGCACGCTGAAAATCGAATCACTGTTCATCGACGAAGGCTTCGGCAGCCTCGATCCGGAATCCCTGCAACTGGCCATGGACGCGCTCGATGGCTTGCAGGCTCAGGGTCGTAAAGTCGCGGTGATTTCCCACGTGCAGGAAATGCATGAACGGATTCCGGTGCAGATTCAGGTTCATCGCCAGGGCAACGGCCTGAGTACGCTGGAGGTGAAATGAATACGCTGTATTCGTTCCGCCGCTGCCCGTACGCCATGCGTGCGCGCATGGCCCTGCGCTACTCAGGGGTCGCGGTTGATATCGTCGAGGTCAGCCTCAAGGCCAAACCCGCCGAGATGCTCGCCCTGTCGAGCAAAGGCACGGTGCCGGTGCTGAACGCTGATGGCCGGGTGATTGATGAAAGCCTGGCGATCATGCACTGGGCGTTGGCGCACAACGATCCGCAGGACTGGTTGCTCAAGGATGATCCCGCCGGGCAGGCGCAGATCGCCGCCCTGATCGAAACAAACGATCAAGTGTTCAAGGTGCATTTGAATCACTACAAGTACGCCGAACGTTATCCCGAGCAGCCGATGGAGGTTTATCGGGCGCAAGGTGAGGTGTTTTTGCGTCAGCTTGATGAAGGGTTGCAGGGGCGCGAATACTTGCTGGCAGCACATCCAAGCCTGGCGGATGTAGCGTTGATGCCGTTCGTTCGGCAGTTCGCCCACGTGGATCGCGAGTGGTTCGCGCAGACGCCTTATGCGCGGTTGCAGAACTGGTTGCAGCGGTTTCTGGAGTCGGACCTGTTTACCGGCGTGATGAAGAAGTAAGCACACCCCCGATCCCCGTAGTCGCTGGCGAAGCCTGCGTCCGGCTGCTACAAAGTGCGTGCCGGGCAGGCGATTCAGGCAAGCACTTCACACATCTGCAACACCGAGCAATCCACCTGGAATGGCCCGAAAAAATCGACCTGGCGCTTGATCGGTGGATTACCCGCCAACAGCCCCATCGCCTTCTGCGTTTCAATGTTGCGTGCAAGGTTGTGATTGGCTTCTATCGACCGGGCCACGGAACCGGCCGAGCCCTGCCCGATGCCCAGCAACGAAGCGCCGTTGGTCATGAACGCCAGAAAGGCGATTACCCAGAGTTTGCGCCCTTTCATGCCCCGACCACTCCCGCCAGTTCTGCGTGATCGACCACGACGTCTTGAGCGCGGTGTTCGAACTGGATAGCGGGATAAGCGACCTGAATCGGCGCGTCTACGGAGTGTTGCGATTGAGCCGAAAGGCTGACCACCAGCACCATTGCGACGTAAAGACCGATGGCCAGGTAGGCGCCGTGTTTGGCAGAAGTGAGGATTGAGCTGGCCATGGTGTTCTCCGTGGGCATGTTTCGATGCCCACAGAATCAATCAAAAATGCTGTGGTAACCACTCAGGGTTATCCATAGTGACCATCAGCTTCGTTGATCATTAAGCCAATCTATTTCAGTCGTTGATAAAACTCATCATGCGTTCGCGGGCCGCGTCCGGCTCGGACGAAACGGGCTGTGCGTCCGAAAGAATGGGGGTGGAATACAGAAATAGAAGAACCACTGCCAGACGCATCGCCATGCTGTCGATCCTTGTTATTAGAAAAGGAGTCAAAAACTCAGCGTCAAATCTAGACTCGTGGCCATGTGATATCAAGCCAGAAAATGATGGCAATGTGATGCTGTCGTAAACGCGTTATGCAGGAGCGACATCACTCAGGTTTCTCAAAGCGTTTCAGCTTGATCGACGCAAGTGACTTCGCTCCTGCATAAAAGGTGCAGGGCTGGAATTTCAGGCTTGGGTTTTGTGATCCAGAGCGGCGTAGAAGTTGGCGCTCTGTTGCAGGTATTTCTGGGTGTAGCTCTGAGCGTGGGATTTTTTCTCGTTGATTTCAACGTTGGCGCTGGCTGGCAGAGCAACGGTGGCGGAGATAGCTGAAGCGGCGATAACAGAGAAGAGATTGAAGTTCATGCCGGTATTCCTCGGATTCAGTTGGCTTGCTTGCCCGGTGGGGCCGTGAAGCAAACTTAACCTTCGAGGGTCCGCGTCTTGAAATGCTTTGTAGCATTAGCAGATATCAGCATCATTAATAGAAGGATGCAGGCCCCTAGTACCGGGGCCTGCGGCCTATTGACGCAGCATGAACTTGAGGTCGCTTGGCGCGTCCATCGGCAGCTTTTGCACGGTTTTACCCAGCAAACCGGTCTTGGCATCGCGTTCGACGACGACAATCTCGTTGCTCTTCTGATTGGCAATCAACAGGAATTGGCCACTGGGATCGAGGCTGAATTCGCGCGGATGGTCGCCATCCACGGAGCGTCGCTGCAATTCCTTGAGGTGGCCAGTCGCCGGGTCGATGGCAAACACCAGCAACTGATTGGCGGTGCCACGGTTGCTGACGTAGAGGAATTTGCCATCCGCGGAGGCATGCAGCGCCGCCGCGGCCTTATCAGACGTGGGCTGGCCCGCCGCGAGGTCAACCATCTGCGTTTGCTCCAGTGTGCCGTCCTTGTAATCGAACACGGCCACCTGAGCACTCATTTCCATGGTCAGCCAGGCATGCTTGCCATCGGCGCTGAACAACAGATGACGCGGCCCGCTGCCTGGCGGCAACTGGACTGACGCCGGTTTGGCCGGCGTCAATGGCAGGTCCGGGTTGGCCTTGGGGTCGAAGCGATAGACAAAGACCTTGTCAGCGCCCAGGTCATTGGAGAACACGTACCGACCGTCTGGCGAGGAAATCGTCGAGTGCACGTGAGCCGACATCTGCCGCTCGGGGTTGACCCGACTCGACAGATGGCTGCTCATCTGCACCACGGTGTTGAGTTTGCCATCGGTGCCCACCGGCAACACCGCAAGGGTGCCGCCCGGATCTTCCACCACCGAGTAGTTGCTGACGAACAGATGACGGCCATCGCCGCTCAGGCTCGAATGGGTCGGCTCGTTGCCCAGGCTCTGCACCTGATTGATCAGGCTCAGCGCATGGGTTTTGGGATCAATGGCATAACTGCTGACGCGCCCGACCGGATCTTTCTGCCCTGGGCCGTTTTCGTTGACCACGAACAGCCGATGCTGATCCTTGGACAGCGTCAACCAGGACGGATTTTCAGTCTTGATCACTTGCAGTGGCTTGGGGTTGATCTGCCCGGTCGAACTGTCGAAGTTCAGGCGATAAATGCCCTGGCTCTGCCCCGCCGTGTAGGAACCCACCAGCAACTGATAGTCCTCGGCCGAAGCGGCCTGAGTGCCCATCGCGCCGATACTGCCAGCCATCAACAGAGGCCAGATTTTACGCATCCTCATGCTCGTCATCCTCGTCGTCACCGCCGCCGAATGCTTTCGTACACACCAGACGATGCTCACCGGAACTGCCGGTGATCACCCAGCTTTGCAGGGTCGGGTCGAAGGTGGCTGCCTGAATCTGTGCCGGGGTGAACTCCCAATTCTTGGCCGCTCGGCCGTCCATGCATTCAATGTGCAAGTTGTCGTCTTCATCGAGGGAGAATTCGAAAGCATGCAACCCGTCGATTTCCACCATGTCGCAGTGTTCGAGGGTGTTAAGCAAGGTGTCGGCTACGGCAGTCATGGCAATCAATCTTTGAATGAGAAAGACGCAATGATAGCTCAATGTGCTCACGGCCCGATGCCGACCACAAAACTCACCAGCAACACAAAACAATGTTGGAGTGAGCCTGCTCGCGATGGAGGTCTTTCATTCAACATTGATGTTGGATGTTAGATTGCTATCGCGAGCAGGCTCACTCCTACAGGGATTGTGTTTAACCGTTAGAGGGCTTCTCGTGATGGCTGGCCATCCACCAGTCGCTGGATGCGCAGCGGATTGCCATTCTTCAACGCGTCCGGCAGCAGGCTGTCCGGGTAGTTCTGGAAGCACACCGGGCGCAGGAAGCGGTCAATCGCCAAGGTGCCCACTGACGTGCCGCGTGCATCAGACGTCGCTGGGTACGGTCCGCCGTGGACCATCGAATCGCAAACTTCCACACCGGTCGGATACCCGTTCAGCAGAATCCGCCCGACTTTTTGCTCCAGCAGCGCGGTCAGCTCGCCGAACTGTTCAAAGTCCGCCGGATCGCCAATGATCGTTGCCGTGAGCTGGCCATGCAGCCCGTTCAGTGCAGCGCTCAGTTGTGCCTGATCGGCCACTTCCACCACCACCGTGGTCGGACCGAACACCTCTTCCTGCAAGACTTCATCACCCTTGAGCAAAAGGCTGACGTCCGCCTTGAACAGTTGCGGCTGAGCCTGATTGCCCTGTTGCGCGTTGCCCGCCAGGTGCGCGATCCCCGGATGCGCGAGGAGTTTTTCCAGGCCTTTGCCGTAGCTGCTCAAGGTTCCGGCATTGAGCATGGTTTGCGCCGGCTGATCGTTGATCAACGACACGACCTGCTGCACGAATGCGCTGAACTGCGGGGAACGAATCCCGATCACCAACCCTGGATTGGTGCAGAACTGACCACAGCCCTGAACCACTGACGCCGTCAGGTCACGGGCGACTGTATCAGCGCGGCTGTGCAACGCCTGTGGCAACACGATCACCGGATTGATGCTCGACATTTCCGCGAACACCGGAATTGGCTGAGGGCGTGCAGCGGCCATGTCGCACAAGGCGCGCCCGCCCTTCAACGAGCCGGTAAAGCCGACGGCCTGAATTGCCGGGTGCTTGACCAGCGCTTCGCCGACCCCGCCACCGTAGATCATGTTAAACACACCGGCCGGCATGCCGGTTTTTTCCGCGGCACGCAGGATTGCGTCAGCCACCCATTCGGCCGTGGCCATGTGACCACCATGCGCCTTGAACACCACCGGGCAACCCGCCGCCAGGGCCGAGGCGGTATCGCCGCCCGCCGTCGAGAACGCCAACGGAAAGTTGCTGGCCCCGAACACGGCCACCGGGCCGAGCCCGATACGGTATTGGCGCAAGTCCGGACGTGGCAGTGGCGTGCGTTCGGGCAACGCTTTATCGATCCGTGCACCGTAAAAATCACCGCGACGCAGCACCTTGGCGAACAGGCGCATCTGGCCGCTGGTGCGACCGCGTTCGCCTTGAATACGGCCGGCAGGCAGCGCGGTTTCGCGGCAGACCACGGCAACGAATTCGTCACCCAGAGCGTCCAGTTCATCGGCAATTGCATCGAGGAATTGGGCGCGACGTTCCGCGCTCAAGCTACGATAGGCCGGGTAAGCCGTCGCGGCGGCCTTGGCGGAGGCGTCCACTTCTTGCGCAGTGGCCTGGTAGAAATCATGCGGCAACGCTTCGCCGGTGCTGGCATCGAGGCTCTGGAGTTTGAGCGAGCCGACAGCGCTGCGCTGGCCACCGATGTAGTTGTGTCCAAGGATCAGGGTCATGCATATCTCCTTAAAGGGTGCCGACGGTACCGGGTTCGAACGCTGCTGGCGCAGGCTCGATGCCGTTGATCAACGGTGCACCAAACTCGACCTGGCTGATTTCAAACACATCACCCGGCCGCGTACGAATACCGTCGGCGAACGACAGGGTCGCGGTGCCGAAGAAATGAATGTGCACGTCCCCCGGACGCAGGAACTGGCTGTACTTGAAATGGTGGTATTCGAGGTTTTCCAGGCTGTGGCACATGTTGGCTTCGCCGCTGAGAAACTCGTTCTGCCACAGCACTTCGCCGTCGCGCAGGATGCGGCTGGTGCCGGCCAGATGTTGGGGTAGTTCGCCCACCCGAAGCTCCGGCCCATAGCTGCAACTGCGCAATTTTGAGTGTGCCAGGTACAGGTAATTCTTACGTTCCATGACGTGATCGGAGAACTCGTTGCCGACCGCATAACCGAGGCGATAAGGCTTGCTGTCGTGACCGATCACGTAGAGGCCGCTGAGCTCGGGCTCTTCGCCGGCGTCTTCGGCGAACGGTGGCAGCGGGAACGGTTGGCCCGGCCGAACGACGATGCTGCCGTCGCCCTTGTAGAACCATTCCGGTTGTACGCCGGCCTGCCCTGCGTCCGGTTTACCGCCCTCCACGCCCCATTTGAAGATGCGCATGGTGTCAGTCATGGCCGCTTCGTCACCGGCCTGTTGATGCATTTTGTCCCGGGCCGAGGCGCTGCCCAAATGGGTCAGGCCGGTGCCGCTGACCAGCATGTGAGCCGGGTCCGGGTGGTCCAGCGGTGGCAGGATGCGCAGCGCGGCGAGCAGTTCGGCGTAGTTGTGGCTGATGCCCAGGCCCAGGGCGTTTACTTGCTCCTGCAGAGTTGTGCCGGCTTCAATGGCTGCCAGTGCCAGATCGCGAACGGTATGCGCGTTCTGCACTTCACGGACCAGACCGTCCTCGACGACACCGACGCGGCGCTCGCCATGACTTAATTCGAATTGAACCAAACGCATGATTTTCTCCTGTTTATTCGAAACACCACCGATCCCCGTAGGAGTGAGCCTGCTCGCGATGAGGCCATCACCTTCAACATTGATGGCGACTGATACACCGCTATCGCGAGCAGGCTCACGCCTACAGTTGATCGGCGTTAACCCTGAAACTCAGGTGCGGGTTGCACCACGCGCACTGGCCGCAAATTGATCCGCCGGCAGCACGTGCTTGCGCTCCAGCAACCGGTAAACCACGCCCGTCAGCACCAGCCCGAACACCATCACACCCGACAGGAAATACAGCCCCGACGCCAGGTTGCCGGTGTACTCCTTGAGCGCACCGATCACGAACGGACCGATGTAACCGCCCAGGTTGCCCACCGAGTTGATCAAGGCGATCCCGGCCGCCGCACTGGCCCCGGCAAAGAATCGACCCGGCAAAGTCCAGAACACTGCCGTGCAGGAAAACAGCGCAAACGCCACCAGACACAGCGCCGCCAGTTGCAACACCGGCACCGTCAGCCAGGCGCTGAGGAACAGGCCGATGGCACCCAGCACATACAGCACGGCCAGGTGACCGTAGCGGTCATTCAATCGGTCGGAGCTGCGCGGAATGATCAGCAAACCGACAATCCCGAAGATGTACGGCACTGCCGAGACGAAACCGGTGACGAGGTCGCTGCCGCCGAACTGTTTGATCAACGTCGGCAACCACAGACCCAAGCCATAAATGCTCAACGTCACTGGCAGATAAAACAGTGCCAGCAGCAACACGCGTTTGTCCTTGAGTGCGTGCAACGGGTTGCCGTGACGGGTCTGGCCGTATTGCTCAAGGTCCTTTTTCAACTCACCGGACAGCCAGTCTTTCTCGGCCTGGTCCATCCATTTCACTTGCTGTGGACCGTCAGGCAGGTAACGCAGCACCGGCCAGGTCAGCAGGATCGCCGGTGTACCGATGACGATGAACAACCACTGCCAGCCGTGTAAACCGAGGGTGCCGTCCATGCCGAGCAAACCGCCGGACACCGGGCCGGTGACCATCATCGCGATAGGCTGGGACAGGATGAACAGACCGAGGATCTTGCCGCGATGGCGAATCGGGAACCACTGCGTGATGTAGTACAGAACACCGGGGAAGAACCCGGCTTCCGCCGCACCGAGCAGAAAGCGCATCACGTAGAAACTCTGCGGTCCCTGAACGAACGCCATGCCGATGGTGATCGCGCCCCAGGTGATCATGATCCGCGCAAACCAGCGTCGTGCGCCAAAGCGATCGAGCATCAGGTTGCTGGGGATTTCAAACAGGAAATAACCAATGAAGAACAGCCCGGCACCCAAGCCGTAAGCGGCGTCGCCGAGGCCGATGTCGGCGCCCATGTGCAGCTTGGCGAAGCCTACGGCGGAGCGATCCACATAGGCGATCAGGTACAGCAGGATCAGGAAGGGAATCAGTTTCAGCGTGATGCGACGGATAAGCCGCAGTTCCTGGCTCATGAGATCGGTCTCCGATTGTTGTTGTTATAGAACCTCGGGGGCCGCCTCTCGCCGAAAACAACCAGGGCCAACCCTCCGTTGAAATCGACTATATAGTAATACTTATTACCCAACAACACTTCCAAACCTGTGAATTTGAGCTTATGTTACGCCGTAGTCGCAACAATATAGTCATACAATAAGAGAATCGATCATGTCTGATAAGAAACCCACCCTGCGCTCCGCCCAATGGTTTGGCACCGCCGACAAGAACGGCTTCATGTACCGCAGCTGGATGAAGAATCAGGGCATCGCCGACCACCAGTTCCAGGGCAAACCAATCATCGGCATCTGCAATACCTGGTCGGAATTAACCCCGTGCAACGCGCACTTCCGCCAGATCGCGGAGCACGTCAAACGCGGGGTGATCGAGGCCGGTGGCTGGCCGGTTGAATTCCCGGTGTTCTCCAACGGCGAATCCAATCTGCGCCCGACTGCCATGTTTACCCGCAACCTGACGAGCATGGACGTCGAAGAAGCCATTCGCGGCAACCCGATTGATGGCGTGGTATTGCTGACCGGTTGTGACAAAACCACCCCGGCGCTGCTGATGGGCGCGGCCAGTTGCGACGTGCCGGCGATCGTCGTCACCGGCGGTCCGATGCTCAACGGCAAGCACAAGGGCAAGGACATCGGTTCGGGCACGGTGGTCTGGCAGCTCAGCGAACAAGTGAAAGCCGGCACCATCACCCTCGACGACTTCCTCGCAGCCGAGGGTGGCATGTCCCGTTCGGCGGGCACTTGCAACACCATGGGCACGGCATCGACCATGGCCTGCATGGCCGAAGCACTGGGCACTTCCCTGCCCCACAACGCGGCGATTCCGGCGGTTGATTCACGCCGCTATGTCCTCGCGCACATGTCCGGCATGCGTGCGGTGGAGATGGTTCGAGAAGACTTGAAGCTGTCGAAAATCCTCACGAAAGAAGCCTTCGAAAACGCCATTCGTGTCAACGCCGCCATTGGCGGTTCGACCAACGCCGTAATCCATTTGAAAGCCATCGCCGGCCGCATCGGCGTGGACCTGGAGCTGGACGACTGGACCCGTATCGGTCGCGGCATGCCGACCATCGTCGACCTGCAACCGTCCGGGCGCTTCCTGATGGAAGAGTTCTACTACGCCGGCGGCCTGCCCGCCGTGCTGCGCCGTCTCGGTGAGGCCAACCTGATCCCGCATCCGAATGCATTGACTGTCAACGGCAAGACCCTCGGCGAGAACACCAAAGACGCGCCGATCTACGGCGAGGACGAAGTGATCCGCACCCTCGACAACCCGATCCGTGCCGACGGCGGCATCTGCGTGTTGCGCGGCAACCTGGCGCCACTCGGTGCGGTGCTCAAGCCGTCCGCGGCCACGGCAGAACTGATGCAGCATCGCGGGCGCGCGGTGGTGTTCGAGAACTTCGACATGTATAAGGCGCGAATCAACGATCCGGAACTGGACGTCGACGCCAACTCGATCCTGGTAATGAAGAACTGCGGGCCGAAGGGTTACCCGGGCATGGCTGAAGTCGGCAACATGGGTTTGCCAGCCAAGTTGCTCGCCCAAGGCGTGACCGACATGGTGCGCATTTCCGATGCGCGCATGAGTGGCACCGCCTACGGCACCGTGGTGTTGCACGTTGCACCGGAGGCGGCGGCAGGTGGGCCATTGGCGGCAGTGAAAGAAGGTGACTGGATTGAGCTGGACTGTGGCAGCGGCCGTTTGCACCTGGATATTCCGGATGCTGAACTGGCCGCGCGGATGGCGGACTTGCAGCCACCGCAACAGATGATCCTGGGCGGCTATCGTCAGCTGTACATCGACCATGTGCTGCAGGCGGATCAGGGTTGCGACTTCGACTTCCTGGTCGGCTGCCGCGGCGCCGAAGTGCCGCGCCACTCTCACTAACTCACTGTCCCCCTGTGGGAGCGAGCAGGCTCGCTCCCACAATTGCTTTGCACCTGCCTCAAGATCCCGTCGTGCCTGTTATCATGCAGCCCCCCCTTCGCACAGGACCGCGCCGTTCCCCATGGATTACCGCAAACCCTCCGACCGCAAAAGCATGCACTCGCGCATTGTCCAGGAACTGGGCATGCAGATCGTTTCCGGGCGCTTCAAGCCAGACGACAAACTACCCGCCGAAGCCCTGTTGTGTGAGGAGTATGCGGTCAGCCGCCCGGTGCTGCGCGAGGCCACCCGAGTGTTGGTTGCCAAAGGCCTGGTGTATTCCCGTCCGCGAGTGGGTACGGTGGTCAAGCAGCGCAAGGAGTGGCACATGCTCGACCCGGACGTTTTGCATTGGTTGATGCAAAGCAGCCCGCAGAATCAGTTTTTCGATTTGCTCACCAGTGTGCGCAGCATCATCGAACCCGCCGCCGCTGCACTCGCCGCGCAGTTCGCCACGGAGGCAGACATCGCGTCCATCGGCGAAGCCTACCAGCGCATGGAAGCGGCGCCGACCCCGGAAGCGTTGCTGCAACCGGACCTGGACTTCCACAGCCGCATCGCCGATGCAACCCACAACGACTTGCTGGCCAACCTGTGCAACATGCTGTCGGTGGCGATTGCCGAAGCCTTGAAGCATTCCAACCAGCGGCCGAACCTGCATGAACTGGCGCTGCCCCGGCACAAGGCGATTCTCACCGCCATCGAAAACCGCGATGCCCTCGGCGCACGGCATGCGACGCTGGTGCAGCTGGACGATGCGCGCAGTGCGTTGAATGTGGTGTTGGGTAGCGATCCTTCCTGAAAAAACACATCCCCTGTAGGAGCAGAGCTAGCTCGCGATGGCGGAGGGTCACTCAACATAGATGTTGAATGTAAGACCGCTATCGCGAGCAAGCTCTACTCCTACAGGGGGGTTAGTGTTGAATTCGGGGTGTAAAAAAGCCGCAACCAGGGTTGCGGCTTTTTTGTTTCAGGCAAGGATCAGTGAGCGAACAGCGAGTTGCCCTTCTGCCCGGCCAGTTTCTCCGGTTTGATCAGGAAGCGTGCCAGCGCCGGCAACAGCCACAGCGCGCCGAACATGTTCCAGAGCAGCATGAAGGTCAGCATCAGGCCCATGTCAGCCTGGAACTTGATGGCCGAGAAGATCCAGGTGCACACGCCGATGGCCAGGCACAGACCGGTGAACAGCACGGCTTTACCGGTGGACTTCAGCGTCTGGTAATAGGCTTCTTGCAACGGCAGACCGGCACGCAGGAAGCTTTCCAGACGGCTGTAGATGTAAATGCCGTAGTCCACGCC
Source organism: Pseudomonas sp. URMO17WK12:I12 (assembly GCF_000514395.1). Classification (NCBI taxonomy): domain Bacteria; kingdom Pseudomonadati; phylum Pseudomonadota; class Gammaproteobacteria; order Pseudomonadales; family Pseudomonadaceae; genus Pseudomonas; species Pseudomonas sp. URMO17WK12:I12. The sequence goes on along the minus strand of NZ_AZVV01000008.1, from coordinate 180,152 downwards.
AATCCCTACACCCAGCGCAACCACCGGCAGGGTCGCCACTTTCACACCGATACCCATGAAGGCCATCAAGGCGTTGCCGAGCACCGAGGTCAGCACCAGTGGCAACACGATGCACAAGGTCGCCGCCCACGAACGGAAGGTGATCATGCACATGGTCGCGACGCAGATGTAGACGAGGATCAGGATGGTCAGCTCGGATTCCTTGATCACCTCGTTGGTGGCCGCCTCGATGCCGGCGTTACCGGCCGCGAGGATGAATTCCAGACCGTCCTTGTTGTTCTCCTTGGCGAAGTCCTGCACCGCATGCACCGCGCGATCCAGCGTTGCCGCCTTGTGATCGTTGAGGAACACCAGCACCGGCGCCAGGGAGCAGCTGTTGTTGTACAGGCCATCGGCACGGGCGATGGAGTTGTTCAGCACGTCCGGGTTACGCGACAGGGTTTCCCATTTCAGGTTGCCCTCGTTCATGCCCTTGATCATCTGTTTGGACACGGTCACCAGGGAAATCGCCGACTGCACGCCCTCGGTGTTCTGCATCTTCCACATCAGCTCATCGATCGGTGCCATGGCTTCATAGCGTGAGCAACCTTCGGCCTTGGTCTTGACCATCACCACCAACACATCGGAACTGGTGGAATAGTTACTGATGATGAAGTTGTTGTCCTTGTTGTAGCGCGAGTCCGGACGCAGTTCTGGTGCACCCTGATCGAGGTCACCGATTTTCAGGTTCTGGCTGTACCAGAGGCCACCACCGAAGGCGATCAAGGCGAGGAAGATCGACACCGGCGCGACTTTTTTGCTGGCGAAGTTCGACAGCAGGCGCCAGAACGGGTGTTCGCGGTGTGCGTCTTTCTTGCTGCGTTCAACGGCTCGCTTGCTGATACCGACGTAGGAAATCGCCACCGGCAGCAGGATCAGGTTGGTGAACACGATCACCGCCACGCCGATGGACGCGCCGATGGCCAGCTCACGAATCACACCGATATCGATGATCAGCAGCGTGATGAAACCCACCGCATCCGCGAGGATCGCAATCATCCCCGGCAGGAACAGCTGACGGAACGTGCGTCGCGCAGCGGTCAGTGCGTTATCGGCCTCACTGGATTGCAAGGCGATACCGTTGATCTTCTGTACGCCGTGGGAAATACCGATGGCGAAGATCAGGAACGGCACCAGCATCGAGTAAGGATCGAGCCCGAAGCCGAAGAAGTGCATCAACCCCAACTGCCAGACCACCGCCACCAGGGTAGTACTGAGTACCGCCACGGTGCTGCGCATGCAGTTGGTGAACCAGTACAGCAGGATCAGCGTGATGATGAAGGCGACGCCGAAGAACATCACCACCATGACCAGGCCATCGATCAGGTCACCGACTTTCTTGGCGAAACCGACGATGTGGATCTGCACATTAGGGTTCTGCTTTTCAAACTTGTCGCGGATCTTTTCTTCCAGCTGGTGGGAGAACTGGCGATAGTCCAGTGCCAGCAACTTGCCTTGGTCCTGCGGGTCCGGGTAGGACTCCAGCAGCGGGATGTCGACGATGCTCGACTTGAAGTCGTTGGCCACCAGCCGCCCGACCTGCCCGGACTTGAGGACGTTGTTGCGCAGCAGATCGAGGCTTTGCTGGGAGCCGTTGTAACTTTGCGGGATCACTTCACCCCCGGCGAAGCCCTCCTCCGTTACCTCGGTCCAGCGCACGCTCGGGCTCCACAGCGACTTGAGGCCGGAACGGTCGACGCCGGAAATGTAGAACACCTCGTCGTTGATCTGACGCAGGGTCTCCATGTATTCCTTGGAGAAGATATCGCCGTCAGTGGCTTCCACCGAGATGCGCACGGTGTTGCCCAGGTTCGCCAGATCGTTGCGGTGCTCCATCATCTTTTGAATGAAGGGATGCTCGAGCGGGATCATTTTTTCGAAACTGGTGGACGGCCGGATCAGCGTCGCCTGCCAGAACAGGAAAATACTGACCAGCAGGCAGATCGTGATCACTGCCGGGCGGTTGTTGAAAATCAGGCGCTCTAGAAACGTCGCCTTGTCCTGGTGATGACTTGTCATGGATGTCATAGCTCCGCCCTTCTTATTATTTGCCCAGCTCTGAGCCGGTTGGCGAAGTAGCGCGAACGCCGCCCTGTCCTGCCAGAATCAGATTGCCGTTGCCCGCCGCCGTCACTGCCGAAACGGAAATGCGATCCGGACGGTTGAACACGCTGAAGGTTTCGCCGTTGTCGTTGCTGCGGATGACCGAGCCGCCGTTGCCGACGATCACGATGGCGCCGTCGTCAAGCAGCGTTGCACCGGATAACCCGAACTCCAGCGCGCCGCGAGTGGCTTTGAGTTCAACCTGTTCCCAGGTGCTACCGAAATCCGTAGAGCGGTAGAGATTGCCGCGCAGACCGTAAGCCAGCAGCGTATTGGCTTGTGCCGTGCCGATCACGCCGAACAGCGAACCTTGGTACGGGCCTTCGAGTTTTTCCCAGGTCTGGCCCCAGTCGGCAGAGCGGAACATGCTGCCCTGTTCGCCGACGATGAACAGCCCGGCATCCTTGACCGATGCGATACCGTTGAGGTGGAACTGGTCTTCGTTGTCCAGGCGATCACTGGCGTCTTCCCAGTGCTTGCCACCGTCGGTGGTTTCCAGCAGCGCGCCATACGCGCCCACGGCAAAGCCGCTGTTGGCGTCCTTGAACCAGACGTCGAGCAGCGGAGCTTCGCGTTTCAAATCTTCGAATTGCTTGGTCCAGGTGGCGCCACCGTCCTCGCTGGCGAGGATCTGAGCGTCATGGCCGACGGCCCAGCCGTGTTTGTCATCGACGAAAAACACCGAGGTCAGCAGTGCGCGGGTTGGCACCTTGGCTTGAACCCAGGTTGCGCCCTGATCGTCGGAATACAGGATATGCCCGCGATCACCGACCGCCACCAGGCGCTTGCCGGCGTGGACGACATCGAGCATCAGGCTTTTGACGGCCTTGGCAGATTCAATGGCAAAAACAGTATCGGATGCTGGCGCGGCAGCGGCCAGCGCAGGTGCCGACAAGGCGGCACAGCCCAACAGCGAGAGCGCTGTAGCCAGCAACGCGAATTTGCGCAGTGCCGGCGGGCGGCAGATACCCACACCCATGACAGGCTCACTCATAGACCTTCCCCCATTATTATTGTTAGGTCGTTCAACCTTTCAGGGCGCCGTAAGGTGGCTCGTGGTGATTGGCTGTTTGGAGCTTAGTCCTGAAACGCGCAATCTAGAGCCCCTTCGGAAGCTGGCTTATCCTATCGGGGTTTGGAAAGGTCTGACAATCGACGCCACGTTATCTTTTGTTAACCTGACGGGGATGGGGTTTGGCTGAATGTCAGGGTATCAGGCAGGCTGATTGCTTTGTGTACATATCCGTTGCTGCGGTAATGGCTTCTGGCGGTTTCGCTCTTACAGCGACTCACTTTTCCAAACGCCGAAAAGTAAGCAAAAGGCTTCGCCCCGGCGTACGGCACTTCGCTAAGGCTCAGTGTTCCCTCACTACGGTGTCCATCAGGGGGCATCGCCTACGGTCTGCTTCGCTACGACCTCCTCTCGATGTGTGCGGCTTCGCCGCACGGCGCTACGCGCCTACCCCCCTGATGAACACCTACGCTCGGCCTGCCGAAGGGGCGAAAGATCAAAAGCAGATCAAGATCAAGATCAAAAGCCAAAGCCAAAGCCAAAGCCAAAGCCAAAGCCAAAGCCAAACTAAAATATCCAGCCTCCCACAACCCTTACAGTAATTACCTCCCGCCCCTCACCACTCAACAGGCCGAGCGTTAGCTCGCCTGAAAGCTTTTGATCTGGCTTTTGATTCACCCGCCCCCTCGGGAGGCTGAGTGGAGGTGTGCATCCGGGGAGTGGCGCGTAGCGCCGTTCGACGCAGTCGAACACGCTGCATGTAGGTCGTAGCGAAGCAGACCGGAGGGCAGTGTCCCCGGATGGATACCGGAGCGAAGGAACGCCGAGCCTTAGCGAGGGGCCGGACGCTCGGGGCGAGCCTTTTGGGGTACTTTTTTGGCGTTTGAAAAAAGTGCCTCGCCGTAAGGGCGAAACCACAAGTGGCCGTTACCGCAGAAATGGATATGTACACCGAGGAAGAGAATGGTCGTCTGTCAGGACGCCATCGCGAGCAGGCTCACTCCTACAGTTTTGGACGGTGTACATCAGTAGGCAGTCAAAGCAGAAAAGTCAGTTCCCACAGGGTCCGAGTGAACCCTGAGGGAGAAAAACCAGACTCAGGCCAGACTCTTGCTCACGACTTCAAACACATCGCTGGACAACTGACCCGAAGCACGAATCCGCTCCAGCTCGCCTTTCATCAATGCCTGACGCGCATCATCATACTTGCGCCAGCGAGTCAGCGGCGCCAACTGCCGGGAAGCGATCTGCGGGTTAAACCCGTTCAACTCGATCACCAGATCCGCCAGGAAGCGATACCCGGAACCATCCGCCGCATGGAAGTTGATCAGGTTCTGCCCGGCAAACGCACCGATCAGCGCGCGTACCTTGTTCGGGTTCTTCATGTTGAAGGCCGGATGCTGCATCAACTGACGCACACGCTCCAGACCACCCGGCAACGCACTGCCCGCCTGAACACTGAACCACTGATCCATGACCAGCGGATTGTCCTTGAAGTGCTCGGCAAAACTCGCCAGTGCCTTGGCCTTTTCTGCTTCAAACGACGAATTGACCAGCACCGCCAACGCCGTCAGGCGCTCGGTCATGTTATCGCTCGCCTCGAACTGCTCAAGCGTCGCCGCCAACACTTCCGGCTTGCCGCTGAGCATCAAGTACGACAGCGCAATGTTCTGCAACGCGCGACGAGCAAAGTGCTCGGCTTCGGCCACATAAGGGGTCTTCTTCGACAGGTCACGATTAGCCTGATAACGCAGCCACAATGCCTCAAACAACCCTTCAGCCAATTGCTTGCGAGCAAACTCACGGGCAATGTGAATCGCATCGACATCAGCCACTTCGCTGATTTCAGTCAGGTACGCCTCACCCGGCAACGAAAGCATTTCCGCAACCATGGCCTGGTCCAGCGTCTCGTCCGACAACACCGTGCGCAAAGCAGAAATCAGGCGCTGATCCAGCACCAGCGTTTCCCCCGCCTGATGCTGGGCAATCAGCTCTTGCAGCACTTGCACCGACAGTTGCTGACCGGCATCCCAGCGGTTGAAACCATCGCTGTCATGCTGCATCAGGAACATCAGTTGATCGCGGTTGTACGGAAAGCTCAGTTTCACCGGCGCGGAGAAACCACGCAGCAATGAAGGCAACGGCTGTTCAGCGATATCGATGAAGGTGAACGTCTGCTCGGCTTCGGTCACCGAGATCACCCGCGATGAGCCCTGAGCGCTGGCTTCGCCGGACAGGCGCAAGGCAATCGCCGCGCCTTTGGCGTCCAGCAGGCCCAACTCCACAGGAATCACGAACGGCAGTTTTTCAACCTTGTCCGGGGTCGCCGGGCAGCTTTGACGGAAGGTCAGGCTGTAGGTTTTCGCCGTCGCGTCGTAGGACTCGCTCACCACCAAGCGCGGTGTACCCGCCTGGCTGTACCAGCGCTTGAATTGCGTCAGGTCGACACCATTGGCGTCTTCCATCGCCTTGATGAAGTCGTCGCAGGTCACCGCCTGGCCGTCGTGGCGGTCGAAATACAGGTCACTGCCTTTGCGGAAGCCGTCGGCCCCGAGCAAGGTGTGAATCATGCCGACCACTTCCGAACCCTTTTCGTACACGGTCAGGGTGTAGAAGTTGGAAATCTCGATGAAGCTGTCCGGGCGCACGGCGTGGGCCATGGGACCAGCGTCTTCGGCGAACTGGTGTGTGCGCAGGTAAGCCACGTCCTGGATGCGCTTGACCGTGGCCGAGTTCATGTCCGAGGAGAATCCGGCATCGCGGAACACGGTGAAGCCTTCCTTGAGCGACAGCTGGAACCAGTCACGGCAGGTCACGCGGTTGCCCGACCAGTTGTGAAAGTATTCGTGGGCGACGATGGCTTCGACGCGCTGGTGCGCAGCGTCGGTCGCCGTTTCGGCGCGGGCCAGCACGGCGCTGGAGTTGAAGATGTTGAGGCCCTTGTTCTCCATGGCGCCCATGTTGAAGTCGTTGACCGCGACGATCATGAAGATGTCCAGGTCGTACTCGCGACCGTAAACCTCTTCATCCCAGCGCATCGACTTCTTCAGGCTGTTCATGGCGTGCTGGCACTTGTCGATGTTTTCCGGCTCGACGTAGATGCGCAGTGCCACGGAACGCTCGGTCATGGTGGTGAAGGTGTCTTCAACGCACCACAAATCACCGGCCACCAGCGCAAACAGGTACGCCGGCTTCATGAAGGGGTCTTCCCAGGTCGCCCAGTGCCGGCCGTCTTCGCCAGGGCCCGAGGCAATCGGGTTGCCGTTGGACAGCAGCACCGGATAGCTGTGCTGCTCGGCGACGACCGTGGTGGTGAACTTGCTCATCACGTCCGGGCGATCGAGGTAATAGGTGATCTTGCGAAAGCCTTCGGCCTCACACTGGGTGCAGAACATGCCGCTGGATTTGTACAAGCCTTCCAGCGCGGTGTTGGTTTCCGGGTGAATCCGCACGCTGGTGTCGACCGTGAACGTGGTGCTGGTCGGGTGCAGGGTCAGGTGATTGTCCGTCAACTGATAGTCGCTTTCGCTCAGCTCGCGATCAGCCAGGGTGACCGACAGCAGTTCCAGCTGCTGACCGTCCAGTACCAGCGGCGGCAAGCCAGGGCCGCGCTCGGGATTGCGGCGCATCACCAGTTGCGCATGGACCAGGCTGTGGTCCTCGAACAACTCGAAGGTCAGGTGCGTCTCGTCGATCAGGTACTCGGGCGCCTGATAGTCTTTCAGGTAAATCATCTTCGGTTGTTCGGTGCGCATGCTGGAGTCCTTACTGATGCACGGCGAGCTGATAAGCCGTGTATTTACGAATATTGATCACGCCGGTGTCGAAGATCAGGTATTGGCCCTTGACTCCCAACAGCGTGCCTTCGGCAATCGGATTCTTGTCCAGGTTGAAGCTGACGATCTTGGCCGGGTATTGCTCGACCGGATAGCGGATTTCGAGGGTTTCTACGTCGGCAATGGTCTGAATCGCTTGTAGGCCAAATCGTTCCTGCAGGGTTTGCAGGCCCTCGGCGCAGCTGTCGAACAGTTGATCACGCACTTCGGCCAGGTCCACCGACACCGCTTCGCCCTTGAGCAAGGCGCGCCAGTTGGTCTTGTCCGCCACCTGGCTGCGGAACAGGTCTTCGACGAAACCCGACTGCTGGCGGGTCGACACGCGCATGATCGGCAACGCCTGACGGGCACCCTGATCGATCCAGCGGGTCGGCAGCTGGGTGGCGCGGGTAATCCCGACTTTCACCCCCGACGAGTTGGACAGGTACACGATGTGGTCGGTCATGCAGAACTTCTCGCCCCACTCCGGCTCACGGCAGGTGCCAGCGTCGTAGTGGCAACGCTCGGGGCTCATGATGCAGATGTCACACTGCGCCAGTTTGGTCATGCACGGGTAGCAATAGCCCTGGCTGAAACTGGTTTTGGTCTTGCGCCCGCAATGGGAGCAAAAGATCGCCCCCAGGTATTCCAGGCGTACGGTGGTGCCGATCATTGGATTGACCGGCACCTCGACATCGCCCAGGCGAAACGCATACTGCACGTCGGACCCGTCAAGACGCGACGACATTTTACTGATTGCACCGCGGCCAATCTCGATCAATGGATGGCATCCGATTTGAACAAAATGTTCGGTACGCTGATCGACTTCGAACTGCATTCCTGCGGGCCCATGTAACCGGTGCGCTGGTCTTCGGGCAGGTTCTGGATTTCCCAGGCAATCATCGCTTGCAGCGACAGTTCGCGTTGTTCGGCGGTGAGTTTGCCACCGTCGGACCATTTGCCGATTTCCACCGCCAGTTTCAGGCTCTGGTAGATCTCGGGGGTGATGTTTTGGATCATTTCGTTAAAAGAGGACATCAGGGTCTCCGCGCTCTTTACTACATAAACTGATTTAGGCGGCCAGTTTACGGCGGTTGTACAAACCACCCAACAAACCGGTCAGGCATCCGACGAGCAACCCGCCGACGTGCGCCGCATTGGCAATTTCACCGAAGCCGATCATCGAGACCAGCCCGGACAGGCACAGCACCAACCACACCAGCATCATCACCAGCACGCCGCGCGGCAGGCGATAAGCCGGGTTCGGCGACAACAACTGGAAGATCCAGCAATGCCCGAGCAAGCCGTACAGCACGCCGGACAAGCCACCGAACAAGGTCGGACCACTGAAATAATACTGGGCATAGTTTGAGACGAGGCTGAACAGCAACGTCAGGCCGATCAGGTTGATGCTGCCCTGACGCGATTCGATGCGCCGGCCCAGCTCCCAGTACCACATGCCGTTCATGGCCAGGTGCAGGATGCCGAAGTGGATCAGCATCGGCGTTATCAGGCGCCACCACTGCCCTGCCGCCAGGCTGTCGGCCAACGGTACGAAACGGATGTACTCGCCGACCACGCGAAAATCGAGGAAGGTCAGCCAGCGCATCGTGTCGAGGTTTTCGCCCAGCAGCGTCACCGCACCCACCAGGATACTCAGCAGCAAAATCGCCGCGGTCGCCCTGGCGTAACGCAGTTGCTCGACGAAACCGGGGCGCCGAGTGGTTTGCGCTGCCGGAATGTCGAGCTGCTGATCGGGATCACCGGCCGGAAAACGTTCGTACAGCGAACGCACGTCTTCGCTGATGTTGGACGGCACCCACAGCACTTGCTCGCCCGCCTCCTCGCTGACGCGGTGCGGCACCTGCATGCGCTGCAGCAGTTTGACGAACCCGCTCAAATCCACCGCCAGCGGCAGGCGTAAAACGGCAACCACACTCATTGCAGCACCTCCGGCCGTTCGACATCGACCCAGACAAATTTATGCGGATCGAGCCGGGTTTCCTGATCCAGCCGGTAGGCGACCAGTTTGCCGTAGAGCACGGCGCTGTAATCCAGACAGGCCAGGTTCGGGCGAATCGGCGCCGGTTTGCCGCTGCGCCAGTAGTGGCCGACGAACAACAGTGGCTCGTCGACGCCATAGCGCAGCAAGGTATTTTTTTCCGTGGACGACAGTGGCGTCCTGGCCACGGGCTCAGGCAATGCGTCGGGCTGGAACACAATGTCTCCGTAGGTTTGCGGGTCGTCCTCCCAGAATTTGGTGCGGAAGAACGAACGCACCAGACCGTCGCCGCTGGTCATGGTCAAGCCATCGGGCAAGCGCATGTCGGTGCCGCGCAGCAACCGGTCGAACACGGTGCAGGCGAAACTGCCCGGCACGGCCGAGGCCTGGAGGAAATGCTCATCGACGCAACCGTTGGGAAACAATCCGCGCAAGGGCTCGATCAGGCCCGAATCCCAGCACGCATGCACCACCCGGAAGCGCCCGGCATCGACGAACAACGGCATCTCGTAGAACCATTGCAGGAAGTCATGCCAGTCACCGGGATGGTCTTCGAACTGGGTCAGGGTTTCACCCAGCAACCGGGCATGACGCGGCGTGTGTTCACGGACGAACTGCTTGCCGCTGCCCGGTGGCGCCGGCGTGCTCCAGCCCAGCGCGTTGAATTCATGGTTACCCATGATGCACAGCGCCTGGCCGGCCTCGACCATGTCATGCACGATGTGCAGCGCCTCGCGAATCCGCGGGCCGCGATCAATGATGTCGCCCACAAATACGGCCATGCGCGACGGATGCCGCCAGACGCCACCTTGTTTGTGGTAACCGAGCCGGTCGAGCAAGTGCTCAAGGGTCAGAGCGCAACCGTGCACGTCACCGATCAGGTCGTAGCTACGCGCGGGATCGAGCATCAGTCGCCTCCACCACCCAATCGACTACCCCAACCGAGCTTGGTCCGGCAGACTTCGTAGTAGTTGTGGTCAAGCGGATGGATCAGCCGCAGCTTCTGCGCTTTTTTGCTGATGGTGATGGTGTCACCCGGCGCGCAGGTGAAGTGGTTCTGCCCGTCACAGGAGACTTGCGGGTAGATCTGCATATCTTTGGACACGACGATTTTCAGCTCACTGTTGCCATCGACCACAATCGGCCTGCCCGACAAGGTATGGGGGTACATCGGCACAATCACAATAGCGTCAAGCTTGGGGTGCATGATCGGTCCGCCCGCCGACAGCGCATAGGCCGTCGAACCGGTGGGCGTCGCGACGATCAGGCCGTCGGCCTTCTGGCTGCAGACGAACTGGCCGTCGATGTAGAGTTCGAACTCGATCATTCGCGTTGATTTGCCGGGGTGCAGCACCACATCATTGAGGGCATCGCCCTGACCGATGGCTTCGGCGTGCCGGCGGACTTCGGCTTGCAGCAGGAAGCGATTTTCCACCAGGTAGTGGCCATCGAGCACTTCGGCGACTTTGACTTCCAGCTCATCAGGGCGAATATCGGTGAGGAAACCGAGGCTGCCACGGTTGATGCCGAGTACCGGTATGTTGTGCTTGGCCAGCGCGCGAGCGGCGCCCAGCAGGCTGCCGTCGCCGCCGACCACAATCACCATGTCACACACTTCGCCGAGCATCTTGCGGGACGAGGTTTGCAGGCCATGACCGGGAAGGACTTCGGCGATGGTGTCTTCGAGGATCACGTGCAAGTGACGATCGAGCAGAAACCGTTTCAGTCGGCGGACGGTATCCAGCACCTGGGAACTGCCCAGGCGACCGATGATGCCGATATTACGAAATTGCTCCATGGGGTTCCTGCAAGGACGGCGAAAAAGACGATTATGGGCGAAAGCGCGGGATAGACAAAATCCTTTCAGCCACAAGGGTGTACTCATGTTTAGGGCTATGCTCGCAAGATGATCCTATTTCCCGATTTGCTCTCGTTGCCCCATCAGTTGCGCCACCCCGAAGTGCGCGACCTGGCCTGGGTCATCCTCGCGCCGCCGATGCTCGTTGATACGCCCTGGCCGCAGCGGCATCCGCTGGCCGGCAGTGAATGGGTGCAAGAACCGCAACGCCTGGAACGCTGGTTGCGGCAACTGGACCGTGACAGTTATGACTTGCTGCACTGGCTGTCCCAGGCCCGAACCCGGCGCTTGGGCCTGTATTACGAGCGGCTTTGGCAGTACGCGGTGCGTCACGCGCCGGGAATCGAGTTGATCGCCGCCAACCTGCCGATTCGCCGTGAAGGCCACACGCTGGGCGAACTGGACATGCTGCTGCGTGACCGCGACGGCGTGCATCACCTGGAACTGGCGATCAAGCTCTATCTGGGGCCGCAACATGGCGACGGACACGACACCGCGCAGTGGCTCGGCCCCGGCTGCCATGATCGACTGGACCGAAAACTGGCGCACCTGGCTCAGCATCAATTGCCCATTTCTGCCCGCGTCGAAAGCCGCGAAGTGCTGGCGGCCCTGGATATCCAGCAGTTCAGCGCCCACTTGTGGCTCGGCGGTTACCTGCTGTATCCGTGGCCGGGACAGGCCGAACCGCCCGGCGGCGCGCATCCGCAGCATTTGCGCGGTAGCTGGCTGCATCAGAAGGACTGGGCGGATTTTGTCGTGCAGCGCCCTTTCGGTCGCTGGCAGCCCCTGCCCCGCCATGCCTGGCTGGCGCCGGCGCATTATCCTGCGGAGCAGACCTGGAGCGTCGAGCAATTGAATGCGTGGCTCGGTACTCTGGAGCCGTTGGCGCCGGCGCAGTTGTTGGTGCGCCTGACCGAGAATGCCGTGGGGGACTGGGAGGAAGCGGAGCGGTTGTTTCTGGTGGCGAATCTTTGGCCGAATGTGCCGGGTAATGGTTGAGGTTTTGTAGCGCCTGCTCGCGATGAAGCCAACTCGGTCTAAACGGATAACCGCAATGCCAACGCCGCCAACGTCACCAGCAAAACCGGCACCGTCAACACCACCCCGACCTTGAAGTAATACCCCCACCCGATCCGGATGCTCTTGCGCTCCAGCACATGCAGCCACAACAACGTCGCCAGACTGCCAATCGGCGTGATTTTCGGCCCCAGGTCGCTGCCGATGACGTTGGCGTAAATCATCGCCTCCTTCACCACACCACTGGCCTGACTGGCATCGATCGACAGCAAACCAATTAGCACCGTCGGCAAATTGTTCATGATCGAAGACAGAATCGCCGTCAGCACGCCCGTGCCCATGGCCGCACCCCATACGCCGTAATGGGCAAAGCCATCGAGCCATCCCGCCAGATACCCGGTCAGGCCGGCATTGCGCAGGCCATACACCACCAAATACATGCCCAGCGAGAAAATCACGATCTGCCACGGTGCTTCTTTCATCACCTTGCGCGTGGAAATCTTGTGGCCGCGCGCGGCGATACCCAGCAACAACGCGGCGCACACCGCGGAAATGGCGCTGATTGGAATACCCAGTGGTTCCAAGGCAAAACAGCCCACGAGCAGGATCACCAACACCACCCAACCGGCATAAAACGTCGCCTTGTCATGGATCGCCGTGGCGGGCAGCTCCAGTTGTTCGGGGTCATAGTCCTTCGGAATGTCGCGACGGAAGAACCACAGCAGCATCGCCAATGTGGCCGCGACGCTCACCAGGTTGACCGGGATCATTACCGCCGCGTAACGGTTGAACGTGATGTGGAAGAAGTCGGCGGAAACAATGTTCACCAGGTTCGACACCACCAGCGGCAGGCTCGCGGTGTCGGCGATGAAACCGGCGCCCATCACGAACGCCAGGGTCGCCGCCGGGGAGAACCGCAGCGCCAACAGCATGGAAATCACGATGGGCGTGAGGATCAGCGCCGCGCCGTCATTGGCGAACAAGGCCGAGACCAAAGCCCCCAGCAACACCATATAAGCAAACAGTTTGCGCCCGCTGCCCCGCCCCCAACGAGCCACATGCAACGCAGCCCAGGCAAAGAAACCCGCCTCATCCAGCAGCAAACTGATGATGATCAGCGCCACGAACGTGCCGGTTGCATTCCAGATGATCTGCCACACGATCGGGATGTCGCTCAGGTGCACGACACCGAAAATCAGCGCCAGCACGGCACCGAATACCGCACTCCAGCCCACGCCCAGGCCTTTGGGTTGCCAGATCACCAGGGTGATGGTCAGCAGGAAAATGAGTGAGGCGATGAGCATGCAAAGCAACCTTGCGCGGAAAAACAAACCGCGATTCAGCCGCAACGCTCGACCAGAGTAAAGCCCCAATTTCGACACACCACGATCCCGTAACAGTTGATGGGCAGCGCGAGGCTCGCGTAGCAGCCTCGCGCTGCCCATCAGCGGCTACAACAGGAGGGTTACAGTCGGATGACATGGCCTTGCATTGGCGCGACCTGGCCGTTGAACAGCCGTGTGATCACCGTCTGCGCCGCCTCATAACCGTCACTCTCCACCACCTCCAGCAGTGGATTGGCAGGCGCGGTCACTTGCCCATAAAACCGCTGCAACCCCTCGCCGATATGTTGACTGACCCGTTCCGCTCCCCACTCTGCGTTGCGCTTGCGCAGCTGGACCGGGGCGAAAAAGAACACCGGTTGCGGCCCTTCAATGGCGCTCAGTTGTGCCTCGTCGGTGCTTTGCGCGGAACCGGCGAAGCAGCTGTACACCAGTTGCCCGGCGAAATGCTGATGCACCCGGTCACGCAAACCCAGGTCGCCGGAAAAATCCACGTACAGCGTGGGACGATCATTGGCCAGGCTCGCCAGTTCGGCGTACGACACCGTGCGCTCATAACAACCGAGCGCTTCGACGAAGGTCTTGTTGCCGGCCGAAGTCAGCGCAACCCGTTCAATGTCGGGGTGGTTTTCCAGGCACACGGCGGTGCCATAGGCGGTTTTGCTCGAAGCACTGGAAAATACCAGCCGGGTCGCACCGAAAAACTGATTGTCTTGCAGGAAATCCGCCAGCATCGACGACGTCAGAAACAGCGGTTTCAGCAAAATCTGCAGGTTTTCGGTGTCGGGGCTGTAGTACGGATCCCAACTGCACCGGGTGTACTGATTGTAGGCCGAAGTCAATGCCTGCCGGTGTTCGGCGGCGTCATAGAAACCTCGGTCGGTGACGCGCTCGGGACGCATCCACAGATGACTGGCAATCGGAAAGTAGCCGTAGAAGCGTTCTCCGACCGCGACCCCCTCCACAGTTGACGCGATCACATCGGCAAATCCCCACGCCGGAATGTGTGCCCATTCCTCAAGCCCTGTAGGAAAGAACCCCCAGTAGTTCATCGAATCGCCATAAGCGGCGTAGGTGATGTTGTTGGTGGTCAGCGCACAGCGGTCGATTTTCAGAATCACCTCCCCTTCGGCAGGAACGAGACTGCGCTGCTCCTGTTCGATTCGACTCTGGTCGAGGGCGTTTTTGCGGGTGATCAGCCGTGTTACCGTGCTCGGACTTTGCATCTTTCAGACTCCTGCTGCGAGTGAGTGGCGGGTAGCACCAGAGTAGTGGCAGCCGATGAAGAGCGGGTTCGGAAACACCAGGGGCACTGCGCCCACCCTCAATCCCCGCGCCAAACCGCTGAAACGGCCGAGTCAGGCCCGGGCGATCTTCACCGTGGAAGCGATTTACGAGGCGTTTGTTCGGATTTGGCGGCGCGATGGCTGGTCCGGGCTGACCACCCGAGCGGTGGCGCTGGAAGCTGGCGTCGCCATCGGGACGTTGTACGATTATTTTCCGAGCAAGGAAGCGCTGCTGTCAGGGTATGTCCGCCACTGCCTGGACAATCTGTTACAGCACATCGATGAACAGGTCGTACGACCCACGCATCTGGATTGGCAGGTGCGAATCAAACGCTTGATCCGCATGACCTGCGACCCGACGGATGCTGATCAGCCGTTGTTCGACTATGAATGGATGACCCTTGAACACCAGATCGCCGAACCCAAACACCACCGACGGGTGTTCCAGGAGTTGTCGCAGAAATGGCGCGAAGCGTTTGCCGCGTGTAGTGATTTGCCTGAGCATCCGTCAGATACAACCATCGATGCCTGGTTGATCACCGCCTGGGGTGGCCGGCGTTACTGCGTGACTGTGCAACCGGCGGCGGCACAAACGGCTGCGTGGCTGGCGGAAATCGAGTCGATGATCTGCGGCCGATTGCTGCCCTCCCCCTAATCCCCGTAGGAGTGAGCCTGCTCGCGATAGCGGTGTGTCAGTTGGCATTGATTTGGCCGACACACCGCCATCGCAAGCAGGCTCACTCCTACAGGGGAGAACGGTGTTTTCAGACTTTTTTGTGTTGTTCGACCCATTTGCCATAGGCATTGATGAAGCTCTGCAGGAACGGCTTCACCGACTCGGACAATTTACCCGCCTCGTCAAACGCCGAACCCGCCCCGCCCAGATAGGCTTCCGGCTGCTGCATACACGGCACATCCAGAAACACCATGGACTGGCGCAAGTGGTGGTTGGCACCAAATCCACCGACTGCGCCGGGTGAAACACTGATCACCCCACCCGGTTTTCCGCTCCAGGCGCTCTGGCCATAGGGCCGCGATCCCACGTCGATGGCATTCTTCAACGGCGCGGGTACCGAGCGGTTGTATTCCGGGGTGACGAACAGCACTGCGTCGGATGAACGTACTTGTTGCCGGAAAGTGCTGTAGGCTGCCGGCGGTGAAGCACCATCAATGTCTTCGTTGTAGAGCGGCAAGTCGCCGATTTCGACGATTTGTAGCTTGAGATTGGCCGGTGCGAGGTCAGCCAGGGCCAATGCTACCTTGCGATTGATCGATGCCTTTCTCAAGCTGCCGACCACGACGGCGATCGTATAGACGTTACTCATGGAAGATGTCTCGACTGTCCGATGGAGAGAACTTGTAGGTATAGATGACGAATCACCCAGCGGGCTCTGAATTTCACCGCCCCTGACTATTTTTTTCTTGTAGGAAAACTTACTTCGCCCAACCACGGTCTACAGAACCGAAAATTGAGTGAATTATCTCCAGAGGTTCTAAACAGATGGCAGCAGTACTTGTCAGTCAGTTCCATGCAAGAGATGCGGAAGGCCGCGTTTATTCCGTGCATGAGTTCGAGGAATCCACCCCGTCGGCGGACGGCCTCGGCGGCTCGGAGCCTGTCACCACCTACAAACTGGCCATTGGCGATCGCGTCAGGAAACTCGATGACAACCAGTTTGTGCTGGTTCAATCGGACGTGACCATCGTGCGTGAACCCAACAAATTCGTCGGTAGCGTGCCGGACGCCAACGTCGCTTCATAACCCCGCGTTATGAGCAGAAGTCATATGCGCGCACTTGAGTTAGGATTCAGTCACTGATTCCCTCACCTGCTGAACATGGACTTCACGCATGCGTTTACGCCATATCGAAGTGATCCACGCGCTTGTGCAGACCGGTCACCTGGGCACCGCCGCCGAATGGCTGCAGTTGCCGGTGACCGAGGTTGAAGGCATTTTGCGCGAGGCCGAGGGTCAGTTGGGTTTCATGCTGTTCTCCAGCGTGCGCGGGCGCTTGCAGGCGACCCGCGAAGCGCGGGAGCTAGAGGCACAAATCGCCCACATCTATGAAGCGCTGGAGCCTGTTCAACGCCTGGCCGCCAGCCTCAAGCAGTATCAGGCACCGCCCCTGCGCATCATCTGCACTCCGCCGCTCGCCCAACACTTGTTGCCCCAGAGCATCGCCACGCTGCGCCGTCGCCTGCCCGATGCGCCTTGCAGCCTGCTGAGCCAACCAACCCGCGAAATCATAAAATCCCTGTTGTTGCGCGAAAGCGATTTGGGGTTGAGCCTGCACGATCCCGATCACGCCGACATCCATTGCCAGGTGATTGCCCAAGGCAAGCTCCAGCTGTTGGCGCCCCATGGCTGGCTGCAACCCAAGCAGAAATACATTTCATTGCAGGATCTGGCGGGCCAGTCGATGGTCGGCCTCGAAGGCCACGATCCGCTGAGCCGTGCCCTGGAGAACAAATTGCAGGCGTTGCGTCCAGCCCCGGTTGTGCATATCCGAGTGCAGACGCATCAGATGATGCGCAGCATGGTCGAGGCCGGTGAGGGCCTGGCGATTGTCGACCCGTTTACCGCACTGGGCGCCAAAACCAGTGGACTGGATGTGTGTCCGCTGGCCCCGGCGGTGCCAGTCAGCCTCTACGCCCTGACCCTGAAAAACGGCGAGCCAGCCGCCGCCATTCAGACCCTGCTGGACATTGTCACGGAACAAGCCGCGGCGATGCTGGCGAACTGATCGGGTGTTCCAGCGCATTATCGAACAAGCGATACCAGAACAGCGCCACTTCGGCAGTGTTCGGATCGATTCCGCGATAGCGCAGATGATCCATCCCGCCAATCACGTAACCACAACGCTCATAGAGCCGGCAGGCGCCGAGGTTGTTGTTTTGGGTTTCGAGCATGATGCCCGGCAGTTTTTTCTTGCGACTCCAGAACTGAGCCACGTCCAGCAAGGCTTTGGCCACCCCGTGGTGCCGCGCCGGTGCATGCACCGCCAGCTCGTCGATATGGGCAAAGCCATTCCAATTGGTGCTGACCACCAGATGACCGACCGGCTCATCGTCGAGGTAAGCCATGAAAATCGCACTGTCGGCGGCATCGCGAAAGCTGCTGAATTCTTCCGGGTCGATGCCGTAGCACTTTCGATAAGGGGTGATCGGCGTAATCAACCACTGTTCGACTGGTTTGCCGATTTCGGCAGCACCATAGGCGGCAACTTCAAAACTGAAATCACTGCCCCAGATATAGGCCGCAAAGCCGTCATCGGCGACACGCACCGACAGGCCGGGGTACTTGGGATTAATGACAGGTTGCATACTGGGAAAGGTCCTCATTCCTTGATGCAATCGACGGTGTAGTGCCGTCCATTGCCCTCGTCTTCGTGTTGCAATCCATGCACATCGACGACGAATCCTGGGAAACTGCTATCAAACGTCCTTGCAAATGAAAGATAGTCGATGATTGACCGGGTCGACTCGGTGAACCGCTCACCCGGCATGATCAGCGGAATGCCTGGCGGATACGGAACCAGCATCACCGCAGCGATCCGCCCGTCCAGGGCATCGATCGACACCGCCTCTACCTCGCCCCGTACCAGATGATCATAGGCGTCAGCGGGCTTCATGACGATTTCCGGCAGCACGGTGTACATGCGCTTGAGGTGTTTGGCCGTGGCATTGCTGCGATAACAGGCGTGCAGTTGATCGCACAAATCGCGCAGGCCCATGCCTTGATAGCGCCCGACACTCTGTTGTGCCACACAGGGCAGGCAATTGGCCAGGCTGACGTTAGCGTCGTAGCTGCGCTTGAACTCCAGCAGCTCGGTCAACAGCGTGCTCCATTTGCCTTTGGTGATGCCCATGGAAAACAACACCAGGAACGAATACAGCCCGGTCTTCTCGACCACCAGCCCGCGCTCCCAGAGAAATTTGCTGACCACTGCCGCCGGAATCCCGCGCTCGCTGAGCGCACCGCCCGCGGTTAGCCCGGGCATGACCAAGGTGACTTTGATCGGATCGAGCAACACGTAATCGTCGGTGACACCGCCAAAGCCGTGCCAGTCGGCATCGGGCTGCAAGAGCCAGTCTTCGGTGACCACGCGGTCGATGCCTTCCACCGACGGCGGCTGCCAGATGGAAAACCACCAGTCATCCGCCGCGATGTGTTGCCGCAGGTTAGCCAGGGCGCGACGAAAGCTCAGGGCCTCGTCGAACATTTCCTGCAACAGCGAACGCCCGGCCGGGCCTTCCATCATCGCCGAGGCCACGTCCAGCGAGGCAATGATGCTGTACTGCGGCGAGGTGGAGATGTGCATCATGAACGCTTCATTGAAACGGTCGCGGTCCAGTTGCCGCGCCCCACCGTCCTGAACATGAATCATCGAGGCCTGGCTGAATGCGGCCAGCAACTTGTGCGTGGAATGCGTGGTGAACACCAGCGGGCTATCTTCGCTGCGCGAGGTGCCCATGCCGTAGCGTCCGGCGAAGAACTCGTGAAACGCCGCGTAGGCGTACCAGGCCTCGTCGAAATGCAACACCTCGACACTGTTGCCGAGGTTCTGCTTGATCAACTCGGCGTTATAGCAGAGGCCGTCGTAGGTCGAGTTGGTGATCACCGCCAGTTTGACCTTGGGCGCCCGGCCCTTGGTCAGCGGACTGGCGTCGATTTTGGCCTGGATTGATTCGCGGCTGAATTCGCTCAATGGAATCGGGCCGATGATCCCCAGTTCATTGCGTTCCGGGCACAGGTACAACGGGATCGCGCCGGTCATGATGATCGAATGCAACACCGACTTGTGGCAGTTGCGATCCACCAGCACCAGGTCATCGCGCGCAACCATGGAATGCCAGACGATTTTATTGGCGGTCGAGGTGCCATTGATCACGAAAAAGGTGTGATCGGCGCCGAAATTGCGCGCAGCGCGTGCTTCCGCCTCGGCCAGCGGACCGGTGTGATCGAGTAGAGAGCCCAGTTCGGGCACCGACACCGACAAATCCGAACGCAGGGTGTTCTCCCCGAAAAACTGGTGAAACGCTTGCCCTACCGGGCTCTTGTGATACGCCACGCCACCGCCGTGGCCCGGGGTGTGCCAGGAATAATTGGAGTCGGCGGTGTGTTGCACCAGTGCCTTGAAAAACGGTGGCAACAAACCGTCCAGGTACTTGCGCGCAGCCCGGGCCACTTGCCGGGCCAGGAACGGCACGGTGTCTTCGAACAGGTAAAGAATCCCGCGCAGTTGATTGAGCTCGGCCATGGCATCGGCCGGCGCGTTTTCCAGCGTCACTTGTTCGCCGAGGGCAAAAATCGGCAGGTCCGGCGCCCGCACTCGCGCCAGGCCAATCAGTTCGGCCATGTTCTGCAACAAATGCGAGTGGGTGCTGGGGTCTTCGGCGGCAATCAACATGCAGGAGAGGCCGTGATGGGTCGACGCGACTAGCCGCCCTTCGGCGTAATCCACCGCCGAAACGATGCTGAAGCCTTCCTGTTCCAGCTCCCGGGCGATGCCCCGCACGCGATCACCGGCGACGGTGTCGGCCTTGATGTCGCGGTGGACAATCAGGACCGGGAATTTCAAATCTTTATACATGGGGCTCAGTGTCCTGAGGCGGCAGACCGTGGCCTGCCAATACCCTCAGGGTAGAGGGTTGAGGCAAATGTGGCGAGTGGCGATGCCCCAAACTGGGTCACCGGCAGCCCAAACACGCCCCGTAGCAGCTGACGAGCACCGCGAGGCTGCTACAAATCAGGCCTGGGCCTTGGCGTCCGCCAGTTGCTGCCACAGTGACGGGGCACCGGCGGCTTTCGCAATGGCTTCAAGACGTGCGACATGCTGGGCCAGGTCATCTTCGCTGGCGCGGATGATTCGGGCGCGTGGGCGGTCGGCTGGCAAGCGGCGGATTTCGGTGGCGGAGTTGTCCGCGCCTTCGCCGGAGCCATTACCGTCTGACGCATTACCGGCCAGCGACAGGCTGGTCTGGCCACCGGTCATGGTCAGGTAAACGTCGGCAAGGATCTCGGAGTCGAGCAACGCGCCGTGCAGTTCACGGCCCGAGTTGTCGACGCCATACCGTTTGCACAAGGCGTCGAGGCTGTTGCGCTGCCCAGGGTGACGTTCCCGGGCCATCATCAGGGTATCGAGGATCGAGCAGTGTTGTGTGATGTCCGCACGCTCGTGCTGGCCCATCAGGGCGAATTCGTTGTTGATGAAACCAACGTCGAACGCCGCGTTATGGATGATCAGCTGCGCGCCTTTGATGAACTCGAAAAACTCATCGGCCACTTCGGTGAAACGCGGCTTGCCCACCAGGAATTCGTTGGTGATGCCGTGGACGCCAATGGCGCCTTCGTCACTCTCGCGATCCGGCTGCAGGTAAACGTGAAAATGCCGACCGGTCAGGCGCCGACCGATCAACTCGACACAACCGATTTCGATAATCCGGTGGCCGTCTGTCACCGGCATGCCGGTGGTTTCGGTATCGAGTACAACGGATCTGGTGGCCATCAGTGCTCAGCTCTCAACGGGTCAATCGTGCAAAAGCGGCGATGTTAACACGCTCGCCCAGGTCTTTCAGAGACACCGCGTTTTGCCTATCGCGAGCAAGCTCGCTCCTGCAGGGATTGATCGTTCCCACGCGGAACAAGGGAACGATCAGGGTAGATTTATGCCTGTTTGTAGCCGCGCACTTCATCCACGCCCCGGTTGGCCAACTGGTCAGCCCGCTCGTTACCGTGGTGACCGATGTGCCCACGCACCCATTTCCAGGTGACGTTGTGGCGATTGACCTGCTCATCCAGCAGCTTCCACAAATCAGCATTTTTAACCGGCTCTTTCGCCGCTGTTTTCCAGCCGCGCTTCTTCCAGTTGTCCATCCATTCGTTGATGCCTTTCATCACGTACTGTGAGTCGGTCACCAGCAGCACGTCGCAGGAGCGCTTGAGCTCTTCGAGGCCACGAATCGCACCCATCAGTTCCATGCGGTTGTTGGTGGTATTGGCTTCGCCGCCCCACAGTTCCTTTTCAACGCCTTTGCACACCAGCAGTGCGCCCCAGCCGCCAGGGCCCGGGTTGCCTTTGCAGGCGCCGTCGGTGAAGAGTTCTACGCTATCGCTCATGCCAATCTATCCAGAAAATGCGGTGGCTCGCCGATTCGTGATCGACGATGCCCGAGGCCGGGACTGACCCGGCCGGGAAAATAAAAGGTATTACGGGTCGATGCGACGGCGATTGACCTTGGCCATCGGCAAGGGAATCAGCTTGCCCATCGGTTCGCGTCGTTCCTGACGCAGTGGACGCAAACCCACGACAATCTTGCGCGCCACCAACAAATAGAAGCCGCCGCCCGACAGTTGCCAGTCACCGGCCTTGCGCTCCCAACCGGCCAGACGAGCTTGCCAGGCGGGTGACGCAAGCGGCGGACGATAGCACCCGAAGCGGCGTTTCTCCAGCGCGAAACCCAGCAGGTTCAACCAGTCGGCGACGCGTGACGGCGAGATGCAGCGCGCCTTGCGCAGGGCGTCATGGGCGAACACATGGCGCAGGCCCCAACTGCTCCAGGGGTTGATGCCAATGATCAGCAAATGCCCGCCGGGCCGCACGCTGCTCGCCGCTTCGCGCAGCAAACCGTGGGGCGACAGGCAGAAATCCAGCCCATGCTGCAACACCACGACGTCAGCGGCGTGCTCGCTCAACGGCCAGGCTTGCTCTTCACACACGATCTCGACACCGGGCAACGGCGCACCGAGGCGCACATTGCGCTGCACTTGCGGAGCAGACGGTGGCGTTTGGGCCGACGGACCGTAATGCACCAGGTAACCGCCGAAGAAACGCCCCAACTCGTCTTCGAGCATGCGTCGTTCTTCGTCCAGCAAAAATTGCCCGATAGGGCCGGACAGCCATTCACGGGCCGCGCTGATCAATGTCAGCCACTCGGGATCAGCCTGAGCGAACGCTTTATCGGTCATTGCATTCTCCAACGCGCCAGGAAGTTCTAAGATGCGCCATTGTTTTCCGCTTGGCGAATCCGACGATGATACAGATCAGTGCCCTGCCCGCCTTCACCGACAACTACATCTGGTTGTTACAAGACCACCGCACCCAGCGCTGCGCCGTGGTCGATCCGGGCGATGCCGCGCCCGTGCAGGCCTGGCTTGCGGCGCATCCGGGTTGGGTATTGAGCGATATTCTGATCACTCATCACCACCATGACCACGTCGGTGGCGTCGAGCAGCTGAAAAAAGCGTCAGACGCGACCGTCTACGGCCCCGCCAGCGAATCCATCCCGGCGCGGGACGTCGCGCTCAAGGACAACGACCGGGTCAGCGTGCTCGGCTGGGACTTCGACGTGTACGCCGTCCCCGGCCATACCCTGGGGCACATTGCCTACTACCACCATGGCTTGCTGTTCTGCGGTGACACCCTGTTTGCCGCCGGTTGTGGCCGTTTGTTCGAAGGCACGCCGGAACAGATGCACACCTCGCTGGCACGCCTGGCTGCATTGCCCGAAGATACGCTGGTGTATTGCACCCACGAATACACCCTGAGCAACCTCAAGTTTGCCGCAGCGGTCGAGCCAGAAAACCCCGACACCGCCGAGCGCCTCGCCAAAGTGACCCAACAACGCGCAGCCGGAATCATGACCCTGCCGTCGACCCTGGCCCTGGAAAAGCTCACCAACCCGTTTTTAAGGGTTGATGAAACATCTGTTAAAGAAAAAGTGGACGAACGGAATGGTCCCGATAACCGGGCTCCGAGTGCGGTTTTTGCTGCGTTGCGGGCTTGGAAAGATACGTTCTAGGCCGTCATGCTATTGCAATGAAAATTCTGAATGGTTGACCGCAGGGGGTACCCTTTCTAGAATCGGCCGACATTTTTGCCCGGAACTTACTTCCAGCCAATGTCGTCATCTATTCGTAAAGCCATCAATTCAGACGCATTGACCCGCTTGGCTCAAGCCATCGCGGTGGCTGTGTCCGCCACTCTGGCGGGCTGTTCCAGCCATGTGCCGCAGACCGACGCGGCACATACCCCGAATTTCGCCGCTCGCGCCAAACAGAAACCGATCTGGCTCAGCGAAAAACCCTCGCCGCAAGTACCGCAGGACGTCTGGGAGCGCATGCGCCAGGGCTTCCAGTTGCAGGACGGCCTGGGCGTCAACCCGCGTATCGAGCAACAGCGACTGTGGTTCGCCAGTAACCCGTCGTTCCTTGAAAACGCCGGCGAGCGCGGCAGCCTCTACATTCACTACATCATCGAACGCCTTGAAGAACGCAACATGCCGCTGGAACTGGCGCTGCTGCCAGTGATTGAAAGCGCCTACAACCCGATGGCCTATTCCCGGGCCGACGCGGTGGGTCTTTGGCAATTCATCCCTTCCACCGGGCGTTACTACAACCTGCGCCAGACCCGTGCCTATGATGGCCGACGCGACATTACCGCCTCGACCACCGCGGCCATGGATTACCTGACCCGCCTGCACGACATGTTCAACGGTGACTGGCTGCTCGCCCTCGCCGCCTATAACGCCGGTGAAGGCACCGTCAGCCGGGCCATCGAGCGCAACGAAAGGCTCGGCCTGCCGACCGATTACTGGAACCTGCCGCTGCCAGCGGAAACCCAGGCTTACGTGCCGAAGCTGCTGGCCTTGTCGCAAGTGGTCCTGTCGCCCGAAGCCTATGGTGTGAACCTCAGCCCGATCGCCAACGAACCGTACTTCCAGGTCGTCGAAATCAACCAGCGCATGGACCTGTCCAAGGTTGCCGAGGTTGCCAACATCGACGAAGACGAACTGTTCCAGCTCAATCCGGCGTTCAAACAGCGCACCACGCTCGATGGTCCCCAGCACTTGCTGGTGCCAACGTCCAAGGCGCAGTTGCTGACCACCAGCCTGTCGACCATGCGTCCGGAAGAATTGATCAGCAAGAAGCCTCGCAAACCGGTCTTTGAAGGCGCAGACGATGTTCAACTCGCCAGCGTCAAGCGCACCACTTACCGGGTCAAACGCGGCGACAACCTCGGCACGATCGCCAAGGCCAATAAAGTCGACGTCGAAGACTTGCAACGCTGGAACAAGTTGACGGGCAAGCACCTCAAGACGGGGCAGACCCTGGTGATGCAGGACACGACCAAGCGCAGCAACGGTCGCGTCAACACGGTCGTCGCCGCCAACAGCAAAGCCGACAAAAAGAAGCCGCAGACCCAATACAAGGTCCAGCAAGGCGATTCGCTGTACATCGTCGCCAAGCGCTTCAACGTCGAGATGCAGCACCTCAAGCGCTGGAACCCGCGTGTTGGCCAGGCGTTGAAGCCTGGGCAGATGCTGGTGGTGTCTTCGCCACGCTAAAAAGAGCCCCTGAATTCAGGGGCTCTTTTTCGCCTGAAGGTTTTCACTATGCCCTGTAGCCGCTGGCTTCGCCAGCTGCCACATGGGCCCGCAAGTTCAATTAACCCTGCATTAACCCCCTGTCTTTTTCCTGTCGATACAAGCTGTTACTGTACGGGCCACAATGCCCAAGCCGCCTGGATCGGATCTCTGACTTGAAGCGTCCCCTCCTCCTGCTCCTGATCAGCCTGGCCTTCAGCTCCCCCGCAAGCGCGACGATCAGCGAAAGCCACGGTTATGCGCAGTTCGGCACGCTCAAGTACCCGGCCCGATTTACCCACTTCGACTGGGTCAACCCGCAAGCGCCCAAGGGCGGTACGTTGCGGGTGATGGCGTTTGGCACCTTCGATACGCTCAATCCTTATACCTTCAAGGGCTCAAGCCCGGTTTCCACCCCCAACTTCCTGCAGTACGGCATCAACGAGCTCAATGAGCCACTGATGGTCGGCACCGGCCAGTACGCACCGTCCGGCGACGAACCGACCTCCAGTTATGGCCTGATCGCGCAATCGGTGGAATACAGCGAGGACCGCAGTTGGGTGGTGTTCAACCTGCGGCCCGAAGCGCGGTTCCACGATGGTTCGCCGATCACCGCTTACGACGTCGCGTTCTCCTACCGCTTGTTGCTCAAGGAGGGTCATCCGCAGTACCGCACCAGCCTTCAGGAAGTCGCGCGGGTCGACATCCTTAACCCGCAACGCATTCGTTTTGTGTTCAAGCGCGCCGGCAACCCATTGCAGATCCTGCGCCTCGGCGAATTACCGGTCCTGTCGCAACATTACTGGAAAGGTCGCGACTTCAAGGCCACCACCTTCGAGCCGCCTCTGGGCAGCGGGCCGTATCGCATCACATCAGTAACGCCCGGACGGCAGATCGTTTTCGAACGGGTCAAGGATTACTGGGGCAAGGACCTGGCGGTCAATCGCGGCAAGTACAACTTCGATCGCATGGAAGTCGAGTTCTACCGCGACAGCGACGTCGCCTTCGAAGCGTTCAAGGCCGGCGAGTTCGACGTTTACATCGAGCATCAGGCGAAGAACTGGGACAACGGCTACAACTTCCCGGCCGTGCGCCGCGGCGACGTGATCAAGGCGCAGATTCCGCATCAGATCCCGACCCAGAGTCAGGGCCTGTTCATGAACACCCGACGCCCGACTTTCGCCGAGACCAAAGTCCGCGAAGCCCTGGGGTTGATGTTCGATTTCGAGTGGACCAACCGCACGCTGTTCAGCGGCGCCTACAAGCGCGCGATGAGTTACTACCCCAACAGTGAATTCGAAGCCACCGGGCTCCCGGTCGGGCACGAATGGCTGATGCTCAAGCCCTATCGCGAGCAGTTACCCGCCAAGCTCTTCACCGAGCCGTTCAGCCTGCCGCACACTGACGGTCGCGGCATCCCCCGGGAAACCCTGCGCAAAGCCCTTGGGCTGCTCGCTGAGGCCGGCTGGAAGCTCAATGGCCAGCGATTGCAGAATGCCGTCGGGCAACCCCTGCGATTCGAGATCCTGCTGGTCAACCCGAACCTGGAGCGCATCCTCCAGCCCTACGTCGAAAACCTCGCGAGCATTGGCATCGACGCACGACTGCGCACCGTTGACCGCGCCCAGTACAAACAGCGCCTCGATCAGTTCGACTTCGACATGATCTTGATGACCCTCAACCAGACCCTAAGTCCGGGTCTGGAGCAATGGCAGTATTTCCATTCGAGCCAGGTCGGGGTCAAGGGCAGTAAAAACTACGCCGGCATCGCCAACCCGGTGGTCGATCACTTGCTCGAACAACTGCTCGCCGCCCAGAGCCGCGACGAACAAGTCGCCGCCGGCAAAGCCCTTGACCGCGTGCTGCTGTGGCAGCACTACATCATTCCCAACTGGTACCTCAATTATCATCGCCTGGCCTACCGCAACCGGTTCGCCTTTGTGACCACGCCGCCCTACACCCTGGGCCTGAGCGCGTGGTGGCTGAAGTCTTCGGAGAAAGATCAATGAAACCCGTACGCACCCTGCTGTTGCAGGCCAGCGGACTGCTGTTCGCCGGGCTGGCCTGCGCCGCCCCGCAACACGCGGTGACCCTCTACAACGAGCCGCCGAAGTACCCGGCCGACTTCAAGCATTTCGACTACGTGAACCCGGATGCACCCAAGGGCGGGATCTTTCGCCAGGCCGGTTTCGGGGGCTTCGACAGCCTCAACCCGTTTATCAGCAAGGGCGTGCCGGCCGACGATATCGGCATGATCTACGACACCCTCGCCCGGCAAGGTTTGGACGAACCGTTCACCGAATATGGCCTGGTGGCCGGCAAGATCGAGAAAGCCCCGGACAACAGTTGGGTGCGTTTCTACCTGCGCCCTGAAGCGCGCTTCCACGACGGCCATCCGATTCGCGCCGAAGACGTGGTGTTCAGCTTCCAGATGCTGACCAAGGACGGCGCCCCGCTGTATCGCGGTTACTACAACGACGTCGAGGAAGCGGTCGCCGAAGACCCGCTCACCGTGCTGTTCAAGTTCAAGCACTCCAACAACCGAGAGCTGCCGCTGATCCTCGGCCAGTTGCCGGTATTGCCCAAACACTGGTGGGCCAACCGCGATTTCAACAAGGGCAACCTGGAAATGCCGTTGGGCAGCGGCCCGTACAAAGTCAGCGAAGTGAAGGCTGGACGCTCGATTCGCTATGAGCGGGTCAAGGATTACTGGGGCAAGGACTTGCCGGTCAATCGCGGGTTCTACAACTTCGATGTGATGACCACCGATTACTACCGCGACAACACCGTGGCGCTCGAAGCACTCAAGGCCGGGCAGTTCGATTACTGGCTGGAGATGACTGCGAAGAACTGGGCCAACGCCTACAACGTTCCGGCCGTTACCGAAGGCCGGCTGATCAAGGAACAGATCCCCAACGGCAACCCCACCGGCATGCAGGGTTTCGTGTTCAACCTGCGTCGCCCGGTGTTCCAGGACGTGCGCGTGCGCCAGGCCCTGACCTTGTTGCTGGACTTTGAATGGACCAACAAACAGTTGTTCAACAGCGCCTACGCGCGCACCCGCAGCTATTTCGAGAACTCGGAAATGGCCGCCACCGGCCTGCCGGATGCCGATCAACTGGCGATCCTCGATCCGTTTCGCGGCAAGATCCCCGAGCAAGTGTTCAGCGAAGCCTTCGAGAACCCGACGACTGACGGCAGCGGCATGATTCGCGACCACCAGCGCCAGGCCTATCACCTGCTGCAAGAGGCCGGCTGGCGGATCGTCGACGACAAAATGGTCGACGCCACCGGCAAACCGGTGACCATCGAGTTCCTGCTGGCCCAGACCGAATTCGAGCGCGTGCTGCTGCCGTTCAAGCGCAACCTCAGCGACCTCGGGATCGACCTGGTGATCCGCCGCGTCGACGTCTCGCAGTACATCAACCGCGTGCGCTCACGGGACTTCGACATGATCGTCGGCAGCTTCCCGCAGTCCAGTTCACCCGGCAACGAACAGCGTGAATTCTGGATGTCGGCCGCCGCTGACAAACCCGGCAGCCGCAACTCCATGGGCCTCAAGGACCCGGTGGTGGACCAATTGGTCGAGCAACTGATCAACGCCGATTCACGCAAAAGTCTGGTGGCCCATGCCCGCGCACTGGACCGCGTGCTGCAATGGGGTTATTACGTGATCCCCAACTGGCACATCAAGACGTGGCGCGTGGCGTACTGGAACCACATCGGTCATCCGAAAATCTCCCCCAAGTACGATATCGGCATCAACACCTGGTGGGTCAAGCCAGACGCGACGCCGGCGATAGAAGTCGAAACCAAACTGCAAGCCGACCCTGCGGGCACGGAGTAATCAGATGCTGGCGTATATTTTTCGGCGACTGCTGCTGATCATTCCGACCTTGTTCGGCATCTTGCTGATCAACTTCGTGATCATCCAGGCTGCGCCCGGCGGGCCGGTGGAGCAGATGATCGCCAAGCTCGAAGGCTTTGAAGGCGCCACCAGCCGCATTGCCGGTGGCGGTGCCGAAGTGTCGGTGGCCGGTTCCGCCTATCGCGGCGCGCAGGGCCTGGACCCCGCCTTGGTGAAAGAAATCGAGCACATGTACGGCTTCGACAAATCGGCGCCGGAACGCTTGTGGATCATGGTGAAGAACTATGCGTCGCTGGACTTCGGCGACAGCTTCTTTCGCGATGCCAAGGTGATCGACCTGATCAAGGAAAAGATGCCGGTATCGATCTCCCTCGGGTTGTGGAGCACGCTGATCATGTACCTGGTGTCGATCCCGCTGGGGATCGCCAAGGCGACGCGGCACGGCAGCCACTTCGATGTCTGGACCAGTTCGGCGATCATCGTCGGCTATGCGATTCCGGCGTTCCTGTTTGCGATCCTGCTGATCGTGGTGTTCGCCGGCGGCAGCTATTTCGACTGGTTCCCGTTGCGTGGGCTGACCTCGAATAATTTTGCCGAACTGAGCATGGGCGGCAAGATCCTCGACTACTTCTGGCACCTGGCCTTGCCCGTGACGGCGCTGGTGATCGGCAACTTCGCGACCATGACCCTGCTGACCAAAAACAGCTTCCTCGACGAGATCAACAAGCAGTACGTGGTCACCGCCAAGGCCAAGGGTCTGACCCGCCATCGCGTGCTGTACGGCCATGTATTCCGCAACGCCATGTTGCTGGTGATCGCCGGATTCCCGTCGGCATTCATCGGGATTTTCTTTACCGGCTCGTTGCTGGTGGAAGTGATTTTCTCCCTCGACGGCCTCGGGCTGATGAGTTTTGAAGCGGCGATCAATCGCGATTACCCGGTGGTGTTCGGCACGCTGTTTATCTTCACCTTGCTCGGCCTGGTGGTGAAACTGATCGGCGACCTCACCTACACCTTTGTCGATCCGCGCATCGACTTCGAAAGCCGGGAGCATTGAGATGAACCTGTCCCCGCTCAATCGACGTCGCTTCGAACTGTTCAAGGCCAACAAGCGTGGCTGGTGGTCGCTGTGGCTGTTTCTGCTGCTGTTCGGCCTGAGCCTCGGCGCCGAGCTGATCGCCAACGACAAACCGCTGGTGGTGCATTACGACAACGGCTGGTACTTCCCGGCGCTCAAGCGCTACCCGGAAACCGCCTTCGGCGGCGAATTCCCGCTGGAAGCCAACTACAAGAGCCCGTACATCCGCGAACTGCTCAAGGCCAAGGACGCCTGGGTGCTGTGGGCGCCGATTCCGTTCAGCTATCAAAGCATCAACTACGACCTGAAAGTCCCGGCCCCGGCGCCGCCGTCGACGGATAACCTGCTGGGCACCGACGATCAGGGGCGCGATGTGTTGGCGCGGGTGATCTACGGTTTCCGCATTTCGGTGTTGTTCGCCCTCACCCTGACCATTCTCAGTTCGATCATCGGCGTGATTGCCGGGGCCTTGCAGGGCTTTTATGGCGGCTGGGTGGATCTCGCCGGGCAACGCTTCCTGGAAATCTGGTCCGGGTTGCCGGTGCTGTATCTGCTGATCATCCTCGCCAGTTTCGTGCAGCCAAACTTCTGGTGGTTGCTGGGGATCATGCTGCTGTTTTCGTGGATGAGCCTGGTGGATGTGGTGCGCGCCGAGTTCCTGCGCGGGCGCAACCTCGAATACGTGCGCGCGGCGCGGGCGCTGGGGATGCAGAACGGCGCGATCATGTTCCGCCACATCCTGCCCAACGCCATGGTCTCGACCATGACCTTCATGCCATTCATCCTGACCGGCGCCATCGGCACCCTGACCGCGCTGGATTTCCTCGGCTTCGGCTTGCCGCCCGGCGCGCCGTCGCTGGGCGAGCTGGTGGCCCAAGGCAAATCCAACCTGCAAGCCCCATGGCTCGGCATCAGCGCGTTTGCGGTGCTGGCATTGATGTTGAGTTTGCTGGTGTTTATCGGCGAGTCCGCTCGCGATGCCTTCGACCCGAGGAAGTGAAATGAATCAGGACAATCTGATCGAAGTGCGCGACCTGTCCGTCGAGTTTGGTATCGGCGAGCGTGCTCAGCGCGTGGTCGAAGGTGTGAGCTTTGACATCCGCCGCGGCGAAACCCTGGCGCTGGTCGGTGAAAGCGGTTCCGGCAAGTCGGTCACGGCCCACTCGATCCTGCGGCTGCTGCCCTACCCGATCGCGCGGCACCCGACCGGCACCATCGAGTACGCCGGAAAAAACCTGCTGAACATGGGAGAGAAGTCCATCCGCCACATCCGCGGCAACCGGATCGCGATGATCTTCCAGGAGCCGATGACGTCGCTCAACCCGCTGCATTCCATCGAAAAGCAGATCAACGAGGTGCTGGGCATCCACAAGGGCCTGATCGGCAAAGTGGCGACCAAGCGCACCCTGGAACTGCTGGAGATGGTCGGGATTCCCGAGCCGGAAAAACGCCTGAAAGCCCTGCCCCACGAATTGTCCGGTGGCCAGCGCCAGCGGGTGATGATCGCCATGGCCTTGGCCAATGAGCCGGAATTGCTGATCGCCGACGAGCCGACCACCGCGCTGGACGTGACCGTTCAGCTGAAAATCCTCGAATTGCTCAAGGAATTACAGGCCCGTCTGGGCATGGCACTGCTGCTGATCAGCCACGATTTGAACCTTGTGCGAAGAATTGCACATCGCGTATGTGTCATGCAGCGCGGTTGCATCGTCGAACAGGCATCGTGCGAAGAGTTGTTCCGCGCGCCGCAGCATCCGTACACTCGGTTACTGCTGGCAGCGGAGCCCAGCGGCACGCCGGCGACCAATGTTATCGGGCCGCCATTGCTGCAAGTCGAGGACTTGAAAGTCTGGTTCCCGATCAAGAAAGGCCTGCTGAAAAAGACCGTTGACCACATCAAAGCGGTGGACGGGATCAATTTCAGCCTGCCTCAGGGGCAGACCTTGGGGATCGTGGGTGAAAGCGGTTCGGGCAAATCGACGCTCGGCCTGGCGATTTTGCGGTTGATCGGCAGCAAAGGCACGATCCGTTTTGAAGGCAAGCAGCTAGACTGCCTGACGCAGAACGAAGTTCGACCGTTGCGCCGCGAGATGCAGGTGGTGTTTCAGGACCCGTTCGGCAGCCTGAGCCCGCGGATGTGCGTGAGCCAGATCGTTGGCGAAGGCCTGCGGATCCACAAGATGGGCACCGAGGCAGAGCAGGAACAGGCGATTATTGCGGCATTGAAGGAGGTAGGTCTGGATCCGGAAACCCGGCACCGCTACCCCCACGAATTTTCCGGCGGGCAACGGCAGAGAATCGCCATTGCCCGGGCATTAGTGCTAAAACCGGCGTTGATTTTGCTGGACGAGCCGACGTCGGCCCTCGACCGCACCGTCCAACGCCAAGTGGTGGAGCTGCTGCGTTCACTGCAAACCAAGTACAACCTGACGTATTTGTTTATCAGCCATGACCTGGCTGTCGTCAAAGCGCTGAGCCACCAGCTGATGGTGGTCAAGCATGGCCAAGTGGTCGAACAGGGAGACGCGCAAAGTATCTTTGCCGCCCCCCAACATCCGTATACACAGCAGTTGCTGGAAGCCGCTTTCCTGGCACCAGCCACTGCGTAATAACCTGAAAGAGAGGAGCAACACATGGGTTTTCTCGCCGGTAAGCGCGTACTGATCGTCGGTGTCGCCAGCAAGCTGTCCATCGCATCCGGCATCGCTGCCGCCATGCATCGCGAGGGCGCTGAGCTTGCCTTCACTTATCAGAACGACAAACTCAAGGGTCGTGTCGAAGAGTTCGCCCAGAGCTGGGGTTCCAACCCTGACCTGTGCTTCCCGTGCGACGTGGCCAGCGATGAAGAAATCGCCAAGGTCTTCGTTGAACTGGGCAAGAAGTGGGACGGCCTGGATTGCATCGTGCACTCCGTCGGCTTCGCTCCGGGCGACCAACTGGACGGCGACTTCACCGAAGCCACCACCCGTGAAGGTTTCCGCATCGCTCACGACATCAGCGCCTACAGCTTTGTGGCCTTGGCCAAAGCCGGCCGCGAAATGATGAAAGGCCGCAATGGCAGCCTGCTGACCCTGTCGTACCTGGGCGCCGAGCGCACCATGCCGAACTACAACGTCATGGGCATGGCCAAGGCTTCGCTGGAAGCTGGCGTACGTTACCTGGCCGGTTCCCTGGGCCCGGACGGCACCCGCGTCAACTGCGTATCGGCTGGCCCGATCCGCACCCTCGCCGCTTCCGGCATCAAGAACTTCCGCAAGATGCTGGCTGCCAACGAAGCGCAAACCCCGCTGCGTCGCAACGTCACCATCGACGAAGTCGGCAATGCCGGCGCCTTCCTGTGCTCGGACCTGGCGTCCGGCATCAGCGGCGAAATCATGTACGTAGACGGCGGCTTCAACACCACCGCCATGGGCAACATCGAAGAGTGATCTTCGGTTAGTCGTGAAAAACCCGCCGATCTGGCGGGTTTTTTTTGCCTGCGATTCCAGAAACCATGCGATCCCACTGTAGGAGTGAGCCTGCTCGCGATAGCGGTGTATCAGTCGACATCTGTTTTGAATGTTAGGCCGCTATCGCGAGCAGGCTCACTCCTACACGGGATTTGTGTTTAGGCACTGGGCGAACAGTTGCTGGATCGGCTGCGTACGCTGGCTATAACGCTGCAGCAGCACGATCTCCCGATAAAACGTCAACTCACCCAACGGAATGATCCTGACCTTCGCCCCATACTCCAGCCACAATCCCGCTTCCGGCAGCAGCGACACGCCCAACCCACACTCAACCATTTTCACAATGGCTTCCAGTTCATCCAGCTCCAGCGCCACGTGCACGTCAATCTGCTGTTCACGCAGAAACCGTGTCACCAGACGTCCGCCGAACGAGTTGCGGTCATAACGCACATGCGGATGACTGGCGAGGATGTGTAATGGGTCATCGCCCTCAAGGTCCATCGGAACGATCAGCACGAACGGTTCCCGGCGAATCACCTGCGCCGACAACTCCTTGGGCAGCTCAAAGGGTGGCTTGATCAAAATGGCCAGGTCCACCTCACTGGTGTCCACCTGACTCAACAGATTCAGCGACACGCCCGGCACCAGTTTCGGCTCCAGCAGCGGTGCCTGCTGCCTCAAGCGCAACAACGCCTGGGGCAACAACCCGGTCTGAGCCGTGGCCACAGCACCAATCTTCAACTCGCCTCGGTATTCACTGACGTCATCACTGACTGCCATGCGGCTGAACGTTTCCAGCATCTCCCTGGCCATCGGCAACGCCCGTTGCCCCGCCGCATTAAGAATCGCCTGGCGCCCCGTACGGTCGAACAACCGGATACCCAGCGCCTGCTCCAGATTGCGCATTTGCGCGCTGACCGCCGACTGCGTGAGGCCAATGTGCATCCCGGCCGCCGCAAAGGTGCCGTACCGCGTCACGGCAATGAACGTCTTGAGTTCGCGCAGCATGATCGCCCCTGATTGATCGAAATAATTTGAGCTCGACGCAAAAACTATCGTCTTTTAATCAAAAAGCACAGCGCTAAACTCAGCGTCACACAACGACCATCCGAGGCTTGATCGATGCAATTGTCCCCTTTCCACTTGGCGATCCCGGTGTATGACCTGACCGCCGCGCGAAATTTTTACGGTGAGGTATTTGGCCTGGAAGAGGGTCGTTCCAGCGATCACTGGGTCGATTTCAACTTTTTCAGCCATCAACTGGTGATTCACCTCGCGCCGAAAAACGCTTCTCAGGAAGCCGCGCACACCAATGCCGTGGACGGCCATAACGTGCCTGTCCCGCATTTCGGCGTGGTCTTGAGCATGAATGAATGGGAAGCGCTGGCGCAGCGGCTGACCGCGCTGGGCACGGCGTTCGTGATCGAACCGGGCATTCGCTTTCAGGGCCTGGTGGGCGAACAAGCCACCATGTTCCTCTTCGACCCTTGCGGGAATGCGCTGGAGTTCAAGGCGTTCAAGGACATCAGTCAGTTGTTTGCCAAATGACCCGCCTCGCCCCGGACGCCACGCGTCTCAGCGAGTCGGTGATCAACGGTGAGACGACTCCTCTCGCCATTGCAGAATCGATGATCGAGCACATTCTTGCGCAGGAACCGGATATTCAGGCCTTCGTCTCGTTCGACGCCCGACAGGTACGCGCCGATGCCGCGCAGAACAAGGGTCAAGGGCTGCTGGCCGGCGTGCCCGTGGGCATCAAGGACATCTTCGACACCGCTGAGTACCCCACGCAATTTCACTCACCCATTTATACCGGCCATCAACCGTCCCGGGATGCCCACGTCGTTACACTGCTGCGCCAGGCCGGCGCGCTGATCATGGGCAAGACCCACACCACCGAGTTTGCCTATATGCAGACCGGTCCAACCCGCAACCCCCATGACCTCGCTCGCACGCCAGGCAGTTCCAGCGCGGGTTCGGCTGCAGGGATGGCTGCGGGTTTCTTTGCATTGGCGCTGGGCACCCAGACCGCTGGCTCATTGCTCAAGCCGGCGTCCTACTGCGGCCTCTTTGCCTTCAAGCCGTCGCTGGGACTGGTGTCGCTGGAAGGGGTAAAACCGCTGGCGCCGAGCTTCGACACCGTGGGTTGGTATGGTCGATCGGTGCGCGATCTGCAGTTGGTGGCGCGAGTGCTGATCCCTGGTTTCGTCGTACCTGACGTCGAGCGGCGTCCACTGCGATTGGGTTTCTGCCGCACATCACGCTGGGATCAAGTGGACCGGCAAGTGGCTCAAGCTCTGGAACAGGCTGCGGATCAGCTAAGAAACGCCGGTCATCAAGTGAGCGACGTCCGGCTACCCGATGAATTTGCCGGGGTGTTCGACGACCATCAGCTGATCAATGACTGCGAAGGCGCCCGTTCGCTGGCAAAGGAATTTCAACGGCATCGGACTCAATTGAGCCCTTCGACATTGGCCATGTTCGAGCGAGCGGCGGCGACAAGCTGGGAACAGGAGTCAGCTGCCAAGGCACGTCTGGCCCGACTTGCACCAGTTTTGGAAGAGCATTGCCAACCCTTCGACGCCATGCTCGGCGCCTCCTGCGGGATGGTCGCGCCTGTCGGCCTTGAAAGTACCGGACCGTCAGACTTCATCAAGTTCTGGGGAGCGTTTGGCTGGCCGCAGATCAACCTTCCCTTGAATCGCGTCGAAGGTCGTCTACCGATCGGGTTACAGCTGATCGGACGGTTCAGAGACGATGGTCACTTATTGCGTACCGCCGAGCACGTAGCCGCGGACTTGCAAAGTATCGCTCAACCCTGAATTGACAGCGATTTTCCAGCGCGCATGGCCTCATCGACCACAGCCAGCAGTTCTTCCGCGCACTGATGCAACTGCTGCTCACATTCGATCTGTCCGAGACTGAAGTGCAGGTCAGAACGGCGATGCACCGTGGCGTTACGCTCAGCGAGTATTTCTTCGAGTCGCGCCCGGATAGCGGCGATATCCACAATGCTTGAACCCAGCAGCAAGGCAACGAATTTGTCGCTGCCGAGCCGGCCGACCACATCGCTTTCGCGAAACGCGATTCGCAGCACATCCGCGAAGGTTTTCAGCGCACGGTCGCCCTCGGCGCGGCCATACAGATAGTTGATGTGCTTGAGCTCATCGAGCTTGAAATGCAACAGCGTCGTCGGTTTGTCCAGTTGCTGGCAGGCGTCCAGCCCCTGTTGGGCCAATACGGTGAAACCGTGGCGGTTGGGCAGCAGCGTCAACTCATCCATGCTCGCCATCTGCACGCCCATCAGCTCTTGCTCAGCCTTGTGGGCCAGGTCGCGCAGTAATTGACGCTCCTGTTGTGGCGAACGCAATGGATCAGCGCGAACGCCGTTTTTCACCGGTTTGCCTGGGATCAACATGACTCACTCCAGTGGCGGGTATGGTCTTTAGAGTCGGCCATACCTGCATTGACTCCCTGTTAACGGACCGCCGGTCAGCTACCCAGCACCGGACAAGGGCCACCCGCCTCGGCCCACAGCTTGAATTGCGTGACAAAAATGTCGTGCGGCACCGGCACCGGCGCCCTGCCCTCACCAGGATTCCAGCCCCACAGCACCAGTTTGTCGTCGCTGACGTGTTTGATCAGTGCAGCGAAATCACGGTCGCCATTGCTGGCGCGGTCCTTGATCATCGCGCACAGTTTGTCCGCCGGCAGGCCGATCCAGGCCATCTTGTGCGACGCGGGCGGCAGGCTCCAGTGCGGCGCGCCCGGTGGCGCGTGCGGCCCGTAACTGGCCGGCGGATTGGCCTCGGCGTGACAGGTTGCACAGGGCAGTCCGGCCGCGCCCTTGCCGTCCATCCCGCGCACCACGTTCATGGCATGCGAGGTTCCGGCATCGAACTGCAACGGCGAATCCCCCGGAATGTGGCAGTTCTGGCAACGCGGACTTTGAAAGACTTTCTGCACCGTATCGAATGCCTTGATCGCTTCCTTGTCGTCCGCAAACAGGTCTTCGGCGTAGCCCGCCAGACCAATCAACAGCACCGCGCCCAACATCAGATGTCGTTTCATGTCACACCCCCGACAGTTGCAGCGGCAGCTCGCGCAAGCGCTGCCCGGTCAGGGCAAACACTGCGTTGGCGACGGCCGGTGCGGTGGGTGGAACGCCGGCCTCACCGATGCCGCCGGACCGTTCGGTACTGGGCACGATATGCACCTCCACCACCGGCATTTCGTTGAGCCGCAACACCTGATAATCGTGGTAATTGGATTGCACCACCTGTCCGTCCTTGAAGGTCAGTTTGCTGTGCAAGGCGAAGCCGAGGCCGAAGGTGATGCAGGATTCCATTTGCGCCGCGATGCTCATCGGGTTGACCGCAATCCCGCAGTCCACCGCGCACACCACCCGGTGCACCCGGATTTTGAGGTTGTCCTGGGACACTTCGGCGACGTGCGCCACGTAGCTGCCGAACGACTCGTGCACCGCGACGCCCAAGGCGTGGCCGTCCGGCAACGGCGCGGTCCAGTTGGCTTTTTCGACCGCCAGATTGAGCACGCCCAAGTGCCTTGGATGGTTCTTGAGCAAGGTTCGTCGGTATTCCACCGGATCCTTGCCGGCCGCCTCGGCCAGCTCATCGATCAACGATTCCATGACGAACGCCGTGTGGCTGTGCCCGACCGAGCGCAGCCACAACACACTGATACCGGTTTTCGGCGAGTGCAGCTCAACCTCGTGATTGGCCAGGTCTTCCAGATAAGGGCTGTCGGCGACACCTTCCACCGAAGTCTTGTCGACCCCATCCTTGACCATGGTCGCCGCAAACGCAGTACCGTCCATGATCGACTGCCCGACCATCACGTGTTTCCAGGCAATCGGCATACCGCCGGCATCCAGGCCGATATTGGCCTGATGCAGGAACATCGAGCGGTAGTAACCGCCGCGAATGTCGTCCTCGCGCGACCACACGGTTTTCACCGGCACGCCCGCCGCTTTGGCAACCTGCACGGCTTCGGCGACAAAATCCGAGGTCGGATTGGCCCGGCGACCGAAGCCGCCACCGAGGAATTCGGTGTGGATTTCCACCTGTTCGGGTTTGAGCCCGGTGATCTTGCCCGCGATCATTTGATCCAGTGTCTGAAACTGCGTACCGGTCCAGATTTCGCACTTGTCCTCGGAGATTTTCACCGTGCAATTGAGCGGCTCCATCGGCGCATGGGCCAGGTACGGCACGCTGTATTCAACGTCGATCTTCTTCGTTGCTTTGCCCAGTGCCGCCGTTGCATCGCCTGCCTTGCTCGCCGAACGACCGGGCGTGGCAGCCAGTTTGCGGAAACTCTCCAGCAGCTTCTGGCTGTCGAGCCCGGTGTTCGGCCCCAGGTCCCAGTCGACTTTCAGCGCATCGCGTCCCAGCTTCGCGGCCCAGTAATGATCGGCAATTACCGCCACGCCCGTGGGCACCTGCACCACTTTATGCACGCCCGGTACCGCCAGCGCTTCTGCGCCTTCGAAGGATTTGACGCTGCCGCCGAACACCGGCGAGCGGGCGACCATGGCGGTCATCAAGCCGTCGAACTGCACGTCCATGCCGAACGTGGCCCGCCCGGTGATTTTCTCCGGCGTGTCCAGGCGCTTGGTGGGTTTACCGATGACCTTCCAGTCCTTGGCCTCTTTTAATTTGATGGAGGCCGGATCCGGCACCGGCAACTTGCCGGCGTCGTCGGCCAGTTCGCCGTAGGTGGCGCGCTTGTCACCGGCAATGACCACACCCGACTCGGTACGGATCTGCGAAGGCGCAACGTCGAAGCGCTTGGCCGCCGCTTGGATCAGCATCAAACGCGCCGCTGCACCGGCCTGCCGGTAGCGGTCAAACTCCATCCAGGTCGACGTCGAGCCGCCAGTGATCTGCATGCCACCAAACCCGGCCAAACCGTAATCAGCGGCCGAGGCTGGTGAATGCTCGACGCGAATGGTCGTCCAGTCGGCGTCCAGCTCCTCGGCGATCAACATGGTCAGGCCGGTCCAGATGCCCTGGCCCATTTCCGAATGGCCGAGCAGTACGGTGACGCTGTTGTCGTTGCCAATGCGCAGGAAAGCATTGGGTGCAAAAATGGTGCCCTCATTCTCCGCGCCCACGGCGAAACGATGGGCGCCGGGGATGACGAACGCCACCACCAGCCCACCCCCCAACAAAACACTGCCCTTGAGAAAACGGCGACGTGAGACATCCAGGATACTGTTCATCGTTCTGATTCCCTCCACATGGCATCAACCGATCTCGGCGGCGCGTTTGACCGCCGCACGAATCCTTGGGTAAGTGCCACAACGGCAGATGTTGCCGGAGAGCGCCTGATCGATGTCGCTGTCGGTGGGCTTGGGAATTTTTGCCAGTAATGCGGCGGCGGACATGATTTGCCCGGACTGGCAGTAACCGCACTGCACCACGTCGAGTTCGGCCCAGGCTTGCTGCACCGGGTGCGAACCATCAGTGGACAGGCCTTCGATGGTGAGGATTTTTTGCCCGTTGGCCACGGCGGTCGCGGGCGTGATGCAGGAACGTAATGGCGCACCATCGACGTGCACGGTGCAGGCACCACACTGGGCCATGCCGCAACCGAATTTGGTGCCGGTAAGGTGCGCGACATCGCGCAGGACCCAGAGCAGCGGCATGTCCGCGGGGACATCCAGCGCCTGATCCTTGCCATTGATGTTGAGGGTCAGCATTGCGAATTTCCTCAGACTCACGGTGTTCTGAAGGGCGTCGCCATGACAATCAAATGCCTGTGCGCGCCTTGGGTTATCCCTTCAGCTAAGCGCAAAATGCCGGGCGAGACCGGTTCATCGACCACCGGTCACACCTTGAACCCCAATCTGATGGCTGTTTTGCCGCCGCCAAACCCGCGACGCTGCGTTCGCCTGTAGCAGCTGTCGGCACCCGCCAGATCCCTCGATCATGCCAGCGCCACAAGCGCCCCAGATGCAAAGTGCCCATCAGGCAATCAGGATGGGCGCAGGTATCGGCAGCAACCACGCCAATCGCGCCAGCAGCCACACCAGTAACAGCGTTTTCTCACTTCAAGCCACCACAGGGATCAGGGCTTTAGACAACCGGTATTGGGCCAGCAAGCGCATGACGTAGCCGATCTTGAGCAATGTAGGGCCGATGATGGTCATGGCATGCATCGCCACCAACAACGCGATGGGCATATGACCGTCGTACAGGTAGGCGCCATAGATCCCGGCAAACAGCATGACCAGGCCGGCGCCGAGCACTTTGCTCGACAGGTACAGAACGCGCAGAGGGTTGTTGAGAAAATCGAACATATTGTCGTACTCCTGAATCGGGTCAGTTGTACGTTGGGAGTATCAAGCGCCGTGCCAGATATTGGCCCCTTTAAAATCAATACGTTGAACGCATAAGAGTCATATCGACCAAACCACAAAATAGTCACTATGACCCACAAACAAGTCATATTGACTCGACACTTCGGCAGATTTGCGATCTACGGTCCGACCGGTCAGCGCCAGGCTGACTACGCTGATAGTCCAGCATGAGTAACCCGTAGAGGAGCGCCACCCTGCAACGCGTGCAAAAACTGACTCCCTGCCTTTGGTTTGACACTCAGGCCGAAGAGGCGGCAAAGTTTTACTGTTCGATCTTCGATCACTCAAAAATCACTGCCCCCCCCATTACGGCAAGGCTGGCCAAGAGATTCACGCCATGCCCGAGGGCATGGTGCTGACCGATCCAGCGCACGGAAATGCTGAAAAGCTCGAACACCACCAAGTCTCAACGAGCCTTTGACGGCGAGAGCTAATACACTCCGTTGCTGGCCTGCCGAGGACATTGACGATGAAGCACACCGTTGCCAAAGACGCTGACAAAGCCCCCCGCTTCTGGCGTGACGATGCCCTGCCCTTCATCGAAGCCCGCTCCATCGCCGACGGCCGCGAGGTCTGCTACACCCGGCATTCCCATGAGCACTTTTCCATCGGTGCGATCACCGCCGGGCGCAGCACCTACCTTCACGAGCAAGCGCAGTTCGAGGTCAGCACCGGCACCGTGGTGTTGATGAACCCTGATGATGTGCATGCCTGCAATCCGATCGACGACCAGCCGTGGTCGTACCTGATGCTGTACGTCGAGACGCCTTGGCTGACCGATCTGCAACATCAGCTCGGTTTCAGCCAGGATTCGGCCTTCAGACGCTTTTCCATCACCCACACCCGCGACGGCAACCTGTTCGCCGGCCTCAACGATTTGTACGAAATACTGGTTGATCCTCTGCAGGATGTGTTGTGCAAACACAGCGCGGCGGTAGAGTTTTTTACCGAGGTACAACAGCGGCTCAACC
Source organism: Pseudomonas sp. URMO17WK12:I12 (assembly GCF_000514395.1). Classification (NCBI taxonomy): domain Bacteria; kingdom Pseudomonadati; phylum Pseudomonadota; class Gammaproteobacteria; order Pseudomonadales; family Pseudomonadaceae; genus Pseudomonas; species Pseudomonas sp. URMO17WK12:I12. The sequence continues at coordinate 138,565 of NZ_AZVV01000008.1, read as the reverse complement.
CGGTCGATCAAGCGCCGCGCGAACCCAATTTCAAGCTGGAGCGGGCTGCCGACTACATTCGTGACAACTGCACACACCCACTCAAGCTCGAAGACATTTGCGACGCGGCTCAACTGTCGCCGTCCTACCTGATTCGCGCCTTCAAGCAACATTACGGCATGACACCCCATGCCTTTCTGGTTAACCGGCGTATCCAGTTCGCTCGTGATCAATTGCGCATTGGCAAGTTGATTGCTGATGTTGCCCTGGAAGCGGGATTTTCTGATCAGGCGCATTTCCAGCGCGTCTTCAAACAGCACCTGGCAGCGACACCCGGGCAGTATCGCGGTTAAGAAAACACTCTGCACTTAGAGCGTTATTTAATTGAATGCAAACTATTAAAACCGCACTAAACCCATACACAAGTCATACAAAGACATACAACTAAAATGACAACGCAGCGCCCACTTATTTAAGCTCCTCTTCCAAGTCATACCCAAAACCAACACCAGAAGTTGGAACTTCTCACTTGAGCAACTCACACAACAACCTTTTTAACTCCAACAACCAACAAGAGAAACAATCAATTACCGAGGTTATTGCCAACTTCCTCAGTGATGCAGACGTCATGGAAACCATCGGTTGGTCGTGGGACCGCTTATCGGTCACACGCATGGCAAACTCTCATCTGGATAACTTGCATCGCCCTGCCGCCATATGCCTATCCAGGCTTATTCGTCACCCCGACTTTTTAAAGATTCGCGCTGAGCGGTCCATCCCCCCGACAAGTTCTTTTCAAGTCAATGAGTCGGGTCATCTCTATTACACCCATGAGAACGTCAGCAGCCGCACCATCGAAACTGACGTTATCACCGTCGGCTACTTCTCTGCCCGCACAGACATCACTCACTATGTCGCCGGTCTTGAATCGTTCGAAGAAGACCTTCAACTGTTGGCGAGTATGGCCAGGTTGACCGGTGGGTGGGTGACCGCCACCGAGAAAATGGCGGTCAGTCAGTGGTTAAACATTCACGGCTTGCCACTGCCTGTCACCGTAGAAAGCGCCAAAGAGCTGATCGACTTGATCAATCACTCGACACTGCCAGACAGCCCTGCGTATGAAGATTATTGGCAACTACTGGATTCACCGGAAGACTCTCCGTTCAATCTCACGGAAGAAAACCGTGCAATCATTCGCCAGGTCTCCGAGGAGCAAACCGCAGGCGAAGTTTCTCTGGTTGCCCTGCTTGGCGATTCGCTGAGGCTCGAAAGCGGTTCCTCCGATGGATTGCCCACCAGCCAAAGTTACCGAATGGCGCGGCTGATCGACATCGCCGTGTGGGCCTCCGACAATGGGCAAGCGTACATCGATGCCTTGGGATGGTTCGCCGATGAGACGGGCCTCAAACCCGCAGAGCCGTTTATTGAGCAACTGGTCATCGCGGCGATACTGCTTGACCTGGACCCCGCTGCTGATCGGGCCAATACCACATTTGCCGGCTTCGACCTCTATTCCAAACGATACTTGCTGGCCAGTCCGGCCGACGTGCGCACGCAACTTGAACAGCATTTGGTTTCTACATTCAAACTGCATGAACTCTTTTCGCCGCTGGTGGCAGAGCTGATCCTGGGAGGCATGGCACCGGAATATCTGGTCCATGATCTGCCGCCCGAACTACGCCTTGGAACGCCCGGCTGGGTTGTATTCACCCAAGCCGTGCACTTTGCCGAATCGATTGTTCCCGGCGTTTCTCGAAGCATGACGTATCAGCAGTTGCTCGGGTTTGGCCGGATATCGGAATTGAGCCCGGCTGTAAAAAACCTGTCGACGACGGTATCGGTCGATCCGGTCATCACCTGGGCCTTGATGAACAGACTTGTCTCCCGGGACGCCGAAGGCAACCTGAGTACGGATGCTGTCACCCTGGCCATGGATGAATATCAACAGCACATCGATATGATCAACAGCGCCGTGAAACAACTCGGCAAGCCATTACCCCATCGCAAGGCACTTGCGTTGAAAGAGTTGAAATCCTGGGAATCGGACTGCGACCCGGAGGAGTTGTTGGTCAAACATCGCGGTACCGGTGGAGGGGCGGGAAGAAAGGTATCGGTGATAGACCTTTATATGGGGGACGAACTTCATACTGAGGATTGGGACCGGATTTCAGGAGAAAGTATTTACAAGTCTTTCCCTCACCTAGTCCGCATGCCTCCCGTTGCCGAACTGTACGAGCCCGTCTTTGACGACCATATCGATACGATGACCCACGCGTTATCTGCCTCGATCAACATTGCTTTTTCGCAACTTCGCCCCCTGGACAGGCAGTTCATCGAAGAAGGGTATCTAGCGATTTACCAAGTCAATTCGTGGGGGCCGGGAGGACTTGATGGCGTCGTCCCATTGGGCGAAAGAGGCCCTTATGGAGTCATTATCTATGCACGAAAGGACTCGCAAATTCGTGGCTATGAACTTTTCCCACTCAGAATGGAATGCGTCGTAAACAAACAACTGACTGAAGCGTATTGGTTAAAAGGCGTCGATATTGACTTCGAAAAAAGCTATCCAGAAAAAAGAGTCTTTCACGAGGCCCCCATAGACGACGAGGCGTATTATAAAAACCTGGCACCCCGTAGCTACCAGCGCTCTCAGGTTATCTTCCACAAACTCGGCGAGTTCAATGTACCTTCTGACAATACCGACACTACTTCGCCGAACCGCTACTTCCGCTCCCAGCGGAAAAATGAAATCAGCGATTTTATTGCCAAGCAGAACCCGTACTTCAACAAAGCCGCCTTGAAAACGTTGAGCCTTGACGAAACGGCGCGCGAACAAGCCATTGCCAGTTCCGATGCCGCCTTTAACGTCATTTTGAACCTGATCGTTCCGTTCAAAGGGTGCATTGAGGATCTGTCGTCAGGTGTTCCATCCAGACAACGTAACGCGATACTGGGGTGTGTCATCGACGCCGCAGCGCTGGTCGTGTCCTTCGCGATTATCGGCGTCAAAGTCGTCGCGATCAGTGCAAAAGCCTCGACCCTGGTATCGAAACTGTTGTCTGCGTCCAAAGTTGTGGCCGGTACCGCCGTCAGTCTGGTCAATCCGGTCAGCGGTGCATCACATCTGCTCAAGGGGGGCGCCAAGCTACTCGGCCGGGGCGTAACAAAACTAAGCGGCAGCGGCCTCTCCGCGGCACACGCCGCCAGACAGCAACTGCGTTACATAACCGGTGCCAACAGCTACAACTTGATCAAGGCCGTCGACCATACCGGTGTCGGGCCCCGGCTTCGCATGTCGCTGGACACAGTTGCCCATGGGCGTGCGCTGTTCAAGGACGACAGCCTTCAGACGGTCGAACAGATTGTCGCCCGACTGGGGGACAGGAACATTCGATTACCGGAGGGTGCGACCCACCTTGAACTTGAGCATCTGTTCAATAAAGCGGTCATCGAATCGGCGATCCCATTCAAGCAAGCGCAGGATCTGGAGGCATTGATAGGCCGAACGGCGGTCGATGACCTGTTCGCCGCAGTCCTGGACAAATCGCAATATGGCTACACCACCGCACGGTCCGCATCGGGTGCCCAAGGTTATGCCGACACGCTGGCCACCTATGCCCAGTTCGAAGCAAAAAACGTCAATTACATGAAGGGCTACCAGCAAAACGTGCTGAAACAGGATCTGGGCAAGGCGCCGTTTAACCAGGCCATGCCGGAAGCAACGTTCAACCCGAACGGCTTTACGGATAATTCGCGCAGGGCCGGTGCCTGGATTGTCAACGGTTCGACCTCTCCCGGTAATGACGTTGAGAGCATCGTTCAGGTCCTGCGTGACTATGCAGGCAACAACAAACCGCTGACCGATCCGGCGGTGATCAAAGAGGTGCACGCACGGATTGCCCCCGCGACCTCTGACGTCGTGCGCATTGGCGTCAATGACAAGAAGTACGCCAGCAACATCAGTGGCTTCGCCGCAATGGAACAGCACCTGAAAACGCTGGACACCGGCCATGAGTACTTCGACAAACATTTGCTGGCAACTGTCGTGGGTTTCCACGGTTTGGGCGACGGCAATGGCCGCACAGGTCGCGCGCTGTATGCCATCAGCCAACTGCGAAACAACCGCTTCACTGCGCTGACAAAAAACGAGTTCAGTTTGCTGCACGGCCTCGATTGAGGCGAGTTGTCCGGGGGTCAGGAAACCAGCAGATACACGGCACTCGCCCCCAGCAATAGCGCCATGACCCGATTGAACAAGCGCATTCCTGCCGGATTATTCAAATAACCCTGCAGGAATGTTCCGGCATACACCCAGCAGCCCACCGACACATAACAGATCACCAGATACACCGCCGCAAACTGCCAGATCAGCCGCGCCTCACCGTCCGCGACGAAGGCGCCCATCCCTGCCACGCAGGCCAGCCAGGCTTTCGGGTTGAGCCATTGCATGATTGCGCCGTACACCATCGAAGGCGCCTTTGCGGACCCGTTCACATCCAGTCGGCCATCGTCCGCCGCCAGTTTCCAGGCCATGAACAACAGAAACGCCACGCCCGCCCATTGCACCACCCGCGTCAGCGCCGGCCACACCTGCAATACCTCATGCAGCCCGAGCCCCATCAACACCAGCAACAACACGAACCCCAGCGTAGCCCCGGCGACGTGCCGTTGACTGGCGCGAAAGCCGAACTGCGCGCCCGAGCTCAACGCCACAATGTTCACCGGCCCCGGCGTTATCGACGCCACCAGTGCAAACGTTGCCATGGAAATCAACAGACTCATCGCGCACCTTCTTCAATTCAGGGAAATCAGCGCTCAAGTTACTGAGCACCCTGCTGCGCGTATTGAAGAAAACTGCCCAAAGCATTGCGACACGTATGGGTTCAATCATCCTCGTGCAGCTTGATGCCCCGGGCGTGGAGCAAATGCGGGACGATCAGCACCAGCAACGTCAGGGCGAGGAACGATGCGGCGATGGGTTGCGTGAGGAAGGTTGTCCAGTCGCCTTCGCTAATGGACAGCGCATTACGCAGCTGCTTTTCAGCCATCGGCCCGAGCAACATCCCCACGATTACCGGCGCCACGGGGAAATCAAAACGCCGCATCAGCACTCCGCCCCAGCCGATGCCGAGCATCAGCAAAAGATCGAACGACGAGTGACGCATGCCGTACACACCGATGGTGGCGAACACCAGGATGCCAGCGTTCAGGTAAGGTCGCGGAATCTGCAGCAGCTTGACCCACAAACCCACCAGCGGCAGGTTCAGCACCAGCAGGATGACGTTGCCGATGTACAGCGAAGCGACGAGGGTCCAGACCAGGTCGCCCGAGGTCTGGAACAGCATCGGGCCGGGTTGCAGGTTGTAGTTCTGGAACGCGGCCAACAGGATGGCCGCCGTGGCGGAAGTCGGAATGCCCAGCGTCAGCAGCGGTACCAACGAGCCGGTCGCACTGGCATTGTTGGCCGCCTCAGGCCCGGCCACGCCTTCAATCGCGCCCTCGCCTTTACTGCCAGCGAACTCTTTCGGGTATTTGCTCAGCTTGCGTTCGGCCGAATAGGACAGAAACGTCGGAATCTCGGCGCCACCGGCCGGAATTGAACCGAACGGGAAGCCGATCAGGGTGCCGCGCAGCCAGGCCGGAACCGAACGTTTCCAGTCAGCGCGGGTCATCCACAACGAGGTCAAGCGGTGTCGGTTGCCGGCTTCTTCTTTTTGATACAACAGGCTGTACAACGCTTCCCCCACCGCGAACAGACCCACTGCCACCAACACCACTTCAATGCCATCCACCAACTCCGGCACCCCCAGGGTGTAGCGGGCAATGCCCGAGGTCGAATCCAGGCCGATCAAGCCAATGGCCAGGCCCACCCCCAGCGAGGCGAAACCGCGCAGCATCGACGCGCCGAGGACCGCCGACACGGTGGTGAACGACAGCACCAGAATCGCGAAATACTCCGCCGGGCCGAATTTCAGCGCCAGTGTGGCAACCACCGGGGCAAACAGCGTCAGCAGGATCGTGGCAATCGTCCCGGCCACAAATGAACCGATGGCCGCCGTGGCCAGTGCCGGCCCGGCCCGGCCATTGCGGGCCATCAGGTTACCTTCCAGGGCCGTGACCATGGAGGACGACTCCCCCGGCGTGTTGAGTAAAATGGAAGTCGTCGAACCGCCAAACTGCGCGCCGTAATAGATACCGGCAAACATGATCAGCGCCCCGGTCGGATCGACCTTGGCGGTGATCGGCAGCAACAGCGCCACGGTCAGCGCCGGCCCAATGCCGGGCAACACGCCAATGGCCGTGCCGAGCAGACAGCCGATAAAGCCCCACATCAGATTGATCGGCGACAGCGCGGCGGAAAACCCCATCGCCAGACTTGCAAGAATATCCACCGGGTTGATCTCCTGTGGCCCGGATCAGATCCAGGCGTTGACAAGGGGCGGCAGGGAAACCCCGAGCCCGGCGTTGAACAGCCAATAAATCGGCAGCGTCAGGGCAATGCCGATGGCCAGGTCGCGCAGTGGATGGCGACTGCCAAACCCGCGTGCGGCACAGACAAACAACAGCCCGGCGGCGAGGACGAAACCGATCAGGTTGATCAGCACCGCCACCCCCACCAGTCCCGCCGTCACCCACGCCACACCCCGTTTGCCGCCGGGCAGCGCTTTGGCCGATTCGTCATGGTGATCCGCCAGCTCGCGAAAACCACCGGTAACGGCCTGATAACTCAGCAGCAAACCGACCACGCCAAGGAACACCGCCAACCCATAGGGATAGACATGCGCGCCCAAAATGACGAAGCCCATCTCGGGCGGAAACCGGAAGGCACCGACCGCCAGAACGGCGCTGATGGCGATCAGGCCAAGGCCGATCGCCAACTGTGGCGGCACAATGTTGCGCGGGCCGGCCATGTCAATTCAGCAGCCCGACGTTGACCAGCATCGCGTGCAACCGCACGTGTTCTTCGGCGACAAACTTGCCGAACTCATCGCCGGTCAACACGCTCGGCGACCATGCGTTGGTCTGGATGTTGTCCTTCCAGGATTGGCTGTTGGAAGCCGCGACAACGGCGTCGGTCAGTTCTTTACGCTGCTCCGGGCTCAGGCCTGCCGCGCCGTACACACCGCGCCAGTTGCCGATGATCACGTCGTAACCTTTCTCTTTGAGGGTCGGTGCATCAATGCCAGGCACACGCTCCGGCGCGCCGATGGCGAGCACACGGAACTGGCCGTTCTTGATGTATTGACCCAGTTCGGCATAACCGCCGGTGATCACCTTGATCTGCCCGCCGAGCGCCTGGGCAACCACTTCACCACCACCGGCGAAAGCGACGTAGTTGACCTTGTTCACCGGGATGTCCATTTTGCCGGCCAGTTCGGCGATGCCGATGTGATCGACCGAGCCTTTGGAGCCGCCGCCCCACGTGATGCTGGTCGGTTTTTCCTTGAAGGCCTTGAGCAAGTCTTCCAGGGTTTTGAACTCGGACTCTTTGCGCACTGCAATCACGTTGTACTCCGTGAACAACCGGGCAATCGGTGTCACGTCCTTCAGGGTGATTTGCGGTTTGTTCTGTTCAATGCCCGCGACCATGATAGCGCCCACCACCAGCAACGCATCACCATCACCCTTAGTGCTGTTGGCAAACTGCGCCAGCCCCAGCGTTCCACCCGCCCCGCCCTTGTTTTCGAAGGTGGCGGATTTAGCGACCTTGGCCTCGATCAAGGCTTTGCCCAGTTCGCGGGCGGTCTGGTCATAGCCGCCACCGACCGAACCCGGGGCCATGAACTTGACGGTGTCCAGCGCCATGGCGGGTGTCGAGAGTGCGGCAGCGGTAATCGCCACAGCAGCGGCGTAGTTGAAACGACGGAACAAAGCGAACATGAGCGGTCTCCTGATCTTGTTTTTGTAGGTGCCGTTGAATCGCGCTCAGGAGCAACCCCTGCTCACTGAACATGCGTCTGTGAACAAGCGTAGGCCATGGTTTTGATTGAGGGTGTGTTGTTGTCCAGATCGCCCGGGGCCTTGGACTTTTTACGTATGCGCCTCCACCACCCACTTCACTTTCACCAGTGCTTGTCGAAGTGTGTCCATGTCCACCGAGCCCAACGCCAACCGCAAGGCGTGCGGTACATGGAGCGAAATCGCGAAGGGTTCGGCGGTGGACACAGAAACCTGCTCTCGCATCAACGCCACGGCAATCTGGTCTGCCCGTGCGTCTTCCGACAAAGGCAGCCACAGAAAGTAGGACGACGGATGGCGGATCACCGCAAGTCCGCTGAGCGCCTCATCGGCCAGCTTCTGTCGTGCCTGTGCGTCTTCGCGTTTTTGCGCTTCGAGCCGGGTGACGGTGCCATCCTCAAGCCAGGCGCAGGCGATGGCCGTCATAACGCCCGGGGTGTTCCAGGTGGTCGCCCTGATCGTGCGCTCGAGCTCGGCGACCTTCTGCGCAGGGGCCACAATGAAACCAACGCGCAAACCGGTGGCGACGTTCTTGGAAAAACCGGACACGTAAATCGTCCGCTCCGGGGCCAACTCAGTGATGGGCGGCGGCGCGTCTTCGGCGAGAAACGCATAAGCCCCGTCCTCAATGATGTGCAGGTCGTGCTTGCGCGCAATCGACACCAGATGTTCGCGCTGCTCGGCCGGCATCACCCAGCCCATCGGGTTATGCAGGGTCGGCATGGTGTAGACGGCGCGCACTGTCCGGCGGCGGCACAGGTCCTCCAGCGCCTGCAGATCCGGACCGTGTTCCGTGACGGGAATGGGCACGATTTCAAGGTGCAGCGTGGCGGCCAGCACTTTGAAACCCGAGTAGGTCAGCGCGTCCGCCGCGATTACGTCACCGGGTCGCAGCAATGCCATCAACGTCACTGCCAGACCGTGTTGAGCGCCGCTGACAATCAACACGTTGTCGGCTTCAACCGTCAGGCCACGGCTAAGCAAATGTCGAGCAATGGAGGCGCGCTCATGCGCCCGTCCGCAGTGAGGCTGGTAGCGCAGGTGCGATTCCAGGTCGCCGGACAACGCGAGTTGGCGCAAGGCATTGCGCAACAGGTCGGCCTGCCCCGGCAGCGCGGGATAGTTGAAATTGAGGTCAATCACCCCTGGCGCAATGTCCGGCTGATCGATGCCGTGGCTGGGCGGCAACGACGTCTCCCGGACAAAGGTCCCACGCCCGGTTTCACCGCTGACCAATCCCATCGCTTCCAGTTCGGCATACACCCGGCTGGCCGTGACCAGCGCCAGGCCTTCGCTGGCGGCCAACTGACGGTGCGTCGGCAAGCGTGTGCCCGGCAGCAAGCGCCCCGCGTGAATATCGGCGGCCAGGGTGTCCACCAGGGACTTGTAACGGGAGCGTGGCATCGTGGGGTGTATCCATGACAATTTTTTGATTGTTCTTAATCCTGGCTCATAAGATGCCTTTCACGCAACCTGCCTCGGAGACGCCACATGGACAGGACCTCAACGCTCAACAGACCGACACTGGACAAGCACGCCAGCGGGCTGATCAATGGCTTCATCGGCGTGCTGATCTTCAGCGGCTCACTGCCCGCCACCCGCGTGGCTGTGCTTGAATTCGACCCGGTGTTCCTGACCGTCGCCCGGGCCACCATCGCCGGCGTGCTGGCGCTGTGCATGCTGTGGCTGTTCAAGGAAAAGCGCCCGGCGCGTAGTCAATTGTTGCCTTTGGTCATTGTGGCGCTGGGAGTTGTGGTCGGCTTTCCGCTGCTGACGGCATTGGCGTTGCAATACGTGACGTCGGCGCATTCCATCGTCTTTGTCGGTCTGTTGCCGCTCGCCACGGCCGCGTTTGGCGTGTTGCGCGGTGGCGAACGTCCACGGCCGGCGTTCTGGTTTTTCTCGGTGCTGGGCAGTTTGCTGGTGATCGGCTTCGCCGTTTCCCAAGGCCTTACCGCGTCGCCTGTCGGTGATTTGCTGATGCTGCTGGCGATTCTGGCCTGTGGCCTGGGGTATGCCGAAGGCGCCAAACTCTCCAGAACACTGGGCGGCTGGCAGGTGATTTGCTGGGCCTTGGTGTTGTCGCTGCCGCTGATGGTCGCGCTGACGGTGTGGCGGATGCCCGTTTCATTGTCCGGGATCACGATGCCGGCCTGGTTGAGCCTGGCGTATGTGTCGCTGTTCAGCATGCTGATAGGTTTTGTGTTCTGGTATCGCGGATTGGCACAGGGCGGGATTGCGGCGGTGGGACAGCTTCAACTGCTGCAGCCGTTTTTCGGCCTGGCGCTGGCGGCGACGTTGCTGCACGAACAGGTCAGCCTCGGCATGCTCGGGGTCACCGTGGCGGTGATTCTCTGCGTGGCAGGCGCGAGGAAGTTCGCCAAATAAAAGTGTACTGCGGCTTGTGTCCATGGCTGTACCGGGCGGTCCGTCCACCGCCCATGATAAAAATGGCGCTCTCGTTTGCGGAGACTCGCCATGGACCTCGCCACCCTCACCCTTTTCCTGCCCGCCTGCTTTGCCCTGAACATGGCGCCCGGCCCGAATAATCTGCTGTCGGTCAGCAACTCGACTCGCTACGGCTACCGCACCTCCTGCGTGGCCGGGATCGGTCGGTTGCTGGCCTTCGCCGGCATGATCGCCCTCGCCTCCGCCGGGTTGGCCGTGGTGCTGCAAACCTCCGAAATGCTGTTCTACGGAATCAAGATCATCGGCGCGGCGTATCTGTTTTACCTCGCCTGGCAATTGTGGCGTGCCGATCCGGGCGCTGAGCGCGCTGACACCCGGCCACCCGTCGGTGTGATGGCCCTGGCGCGGCAGGAGTTTCTGGTGGCGGCCGGCAATCCCAAGGCCATCCTGATCTTTACCGCGTTCCTGCCCCAGTTCGTCGACCCGACCCGCGCCGTGACGCCGCAATTTGCGTTGCTGGGTGCGCTGTTTTTGATACTGGAATGGATCGCCATCAGCGCGTACGCCTACATGGGATTGCACATGCGTCGCTGGTTCGCCGAGCCGCGTGGCAAGCGGATTTTCAACCGGTGCTGCGCGGGGTTGTTGTCGGCGGCGGCTTCGGTGTTGTTGATGGCGAAGCGGGCGTGATCAAACGGGGGGACGATGGTTCTTTAAGCACGGCATCGCCCCCTTCGCTCCTTTGCGTCTGAGAAATGTCATCCCTCCCTCCAAACTTTTCGCGTCACCGGGCGTCATCTCTTTAACGCTGCCGACAGGGCTTCGCAGCTCCCAGACAACTGACCTCAGCCAAGGATCGCCGATGACCTTTCTCGTTTTTCTTCTAGCCTGCGGTGCCGCCGCAAGCACAGGCTTCTTTTTCAAACCGGGCCAGTGGTACGAATCGCTGGTCAAACCCGGCTTCACCCCACCCAACTGGGTGTTTCCGGTCGCCTGGTCGACGATCTACCTTTTGCTCGCCTGGGCCGGGTACCGATTGACCCTGATCCCTGGCAGTCAGGAGGTGCTGGCTTTGTGGGCCGCGCAAATTGCGCTCAATACGCTGTGGACGCCGGTATTCTTCGGCGCGCATCGCGTTTTCGCCAGCATGGTGATCCTGATGCTGCTCTGGCTGGTGGTCGCGGTGATGGTGGTGATGGCGTTGCAGTTGGATGTGATCACTGGCTTGATTCTGCTGCCTTACCTTGGGTGGCTTTGCGTGGCCGCGGCGTTGAATTTTTCCATCTTGCGCAATAACCGCTGATGAGGTTCCGCTGAACCGATCACGAAAATCACATCCCGGTGCATGGCCTTCAGCGTCACGATCCCGCTACCGGGTTCGAAGATAACCATTTCTGCGCAGTGAACAGCCCTGGTACGCCAAGCGGTGTTGAGTTGAGCACGCGGGCTTCCTCGCCCACCACGCACCGTGGGCGAGGAAGCAAGCTCCCCCGCCAACGTGATGCAGCGATTACTTAGGCGGAACGAAGTTATCCAGCATTCGATTCACCGCCAACTCCCCCAGCATGATGACCTGCTGCAATGCCAGGACGTTACTGCGATGAGTCCCCTCTAGCGAGGCCGCCACGTTGCTGGCCATGACACTGGCCGACGCCATGTTCTCGCACGTTTGAACCAGTAAGGTTTCATGGTCGACGTCTGGGGCAATCATGTAAATGGTGCTGGGTTTACGTGGGGTGTTGTTCATGAGCGCCGCCGGATTGAGATAGAAGTTGAGCGCGCGTTCGGCGGCGTCGTGGAGTTTTTTGGGATCGAGGGTTTCGTACGGGGACACTGAATCGGCGTTTGGCGGATCGGCATCGGGTGAATCGGTGTCTGGCGGGTTGGGTGTTACTTTGAACATAGATGAACTCCAACTTCTAATATTGAGGAGCCATCACCCTCGCTACCAAACGAAGGGGTGGCGGCCATACGTGGGTTGGTAGACCGGTAGAAGCTGGAAACCCGGCGCTCACAATGGAGCCCCACGCATGACCACCATAAAAACAGAGTCCCAAAAAGAGACTACATAAGGTGTTGTCATGCGGCTTCTAGACGGGCTACCAAACCCGATCACTGTTTTTCAGTGACAGGGAAACGATATAGCCCACCCCGTAGCCGCACAAGCCGGCGGATTCTGGCTTGATCGTAGGTAACGGCGCAAGGTCTTGTAGCCTTCGGGACGTAACACCAAGTGTTTTTAAACACGCTAAGTTAAACGCGTGAAGGCCTCCAAAAAAATCAAAGAAACGTCCGACATATTTCAGAAAATGATCGAATCCTATCAAGTGGCCGGTTTGATCCCTTGAAGTTCACGTGTTCCCCAATCGAGTTTTTACGAGAGCGGCTCGAGGATGCTTAAGGCTGATCAGTGGACGACCCTTTGAGCTCGACCTGGTTGCCATCCGGGTCGAAGCAATACAGAGACAAGCCATAACCCTCAGCACCAAAGCGCTTAGCCGCTTTCTCCGTCGTCAAACCAAACGACTGCAAGTGGCTCACAAGCGCCGCTTCATCAAACGGTTCGATGCGCAGGCAGACATGGTCGAGGTTACGCCCCTCCTGACCGGCGGCAGCGCCGCCCTTGCGTCCGAGCTCACCGTCCAGGCTGACGAGGTCGATCATCGAGGTCCCGGCGCGCAGATGCACCAGCCCCAGATCATCGCGGCGCTTGACCAGTTCAGCGCCGAATACCTGGGCGTAAAACGTGATGCTGCGCTCCAGGTCCTGGACGCGCAGTACGATGTGATCAATGTGTTGAATCGTGAACGGATGCATGAAATCAGTTCCTGAAGGGTTGCATGACCGGTAACCCGGACACTGTAGTCCAGCGCCACAAAAATTCACTGTCGATTTTCCGGTGGAGTCACCGCCCGCAGGGTTTTATGCTCAGCCCATGAACATACAAACCGCTGTGCTGCCGCCCCACGCCGAAATGGTTCGCGCCATGCTCGAACGCGACACTGCCTATGAAGGCGTGTTCTTCACGGCCGTGAAAACCACCGGGATCTTCTGCCGCCCCGGGTGTACGGCGCGTTCGCCGAAACCGGAGAACGTCGAGTTCTTTGCGCACGCCGATGAATGCATGGCGGCGGGTTATCGCGCGTGTCTGCGCTGCAAACCGCTGGATGCAGCCGCCATCGCGCCCGACTGGGTACAGACGCTGCTGAAGTCGGTGGACGCCGACCCCGAGCAGCGCTGGACCGACGCCCAGTTGCTGGCCGAGGGCATCGAGCCGCTGAAGTTGCGGCGCTGGTTCAAACAGCATTTCGGCATGACGTTTCACGCCTGGCTGCGCACCCGCCGTCTCGGCATGGCGCTGGGCGGGATCAAACAGGGCGATTCCATCGACAGCGCAGCCTTCGACTCGGGTTATGAATCCCTCAGCGGTTTTCGTGACGCGTTCCAGAAGTCGTTCCACATCACCCCGGGCCGGGCCGCACAGAGTGAACCCCTGCTCTTCACCCGGCTGACCACGCCACTGGGGCCGATGATTGCCATGGCCGAGCGTCGCGGGTTGGTGCTGCTGGAGTTCCTCGACCGCCCGGCACTGACCCGTGAAGTCGAAGAACTGCAGAACCGTTACGGCTACGCGGTCGCGCCGGGGCATAACGCGCACTTGCAGCAAATCGAAGCCGAACTGGCGCAGTACTTCGCCGGCAAACTCAGCGAATTCACGGTCGCGCTGCACACGCCCGGCAGCGAGTTCGCCCGGCAGGTCTGGGCTGCACTGGCACAGATCCCGTACGGCCAGACCAGCACCTACGGCAGCATCGCCAGGTTATTGGGCAAGCCCGGCGCCAGTCGCGCAGTGGGTTTGGCCAACGGGCACAACCGCCTGGCCATCGTGGTGCCGTGCCACCGGGTGATCGGTGCAGACGGCTCATTGACCGGCTATGGTGGAGGACAACCGCGCAAGGCGTTTCTGCTCCGGCTGGAAAACGCTGCGCTGCAGATGACCCAACAACTGGCGTTCTGATTGCCTCAATCGTCATAAGGAAGGACATTCGATGGACAAGCAATTCCACCAACTGCACCACGAAGGCTTGTTGATCCTCACCAACGTCGCCGATGCCACCGGGGCGCGCATCGTCGAGCAACTGGGCTGCAAAGCCGTCGCCACCAGCAGCGCGGCGGTGGCCTGGGCCCATGGTTACGCGGACGGCAACGCCCTGCCCCTCGACCGTCTGGTCTCAACCGTCGAGTCCATCGCGCGAGTGATTTCCGTGCCGTTGACCGTGGACGTCGAGGCCGGTTATTCCGATGACCTGACGCGGGTCGCGCAAGTGATTGAAGCGGTGATTGCTGCCGGTGCGGTCGGGATCAATATCGAGGACGGCGCGTCCCCGCCCGAGTTGCTGGTGCGCAAGATCGAAGTGGCGCGCAAGGTGGCGGATCAGCGCAATGTGCAGCTGTTCATTAATGCGCGCACCGATGTGTACCTCAAGGGACTGGTGCCGGCCGAGGACCGTGTTGCCGAGACCCTCAAGCGTGCCGCGTTGTATCAAGCGGCGGGGGCCGACGGGTTGTTCGCCGCGGGCGTGTCGGCGGAGTACGAAATCGCCGCACTGTGCCAGGGCACGACGTTGCCGGTGAACGTGCTGGGGCTTGCGAGCCTGCCATCGCCCGAAACGCTGAAAGCCTTGGGCGTGCGGCGCTTGAGTGCCGGTTCGGGCATCGCCGAGTTTTTGTATGGCGCCATGGCCGGGCTGGCCAAGGGTTTTCTGGAAACCGGCAAACTCGACAGCAGCCACCTCAAGGCGTTTACGTACGGTGAAGTCAACGCCCTGCTGAAAACGGCCGGGAACGCTTGATCGCCATGCCCGATCCCTATCGGCCCGCGACCGAATTTCTGGCGTCCCTCGACGCCGACTGGGCGCGCCACATCGCCGCCGTCGGCCCGTGCCTGCATCAACCCCATGCGGCTCGCGATCCGTATGAGTCGCTGGTGCGGGCGATTGCCTACCAGCAGCTGCATGCCAAGGCCGGGGATGCGATTGTCGGTCGCTTGCTGGGGTTGTTTCCGTCAGTGGCGTTTCCACGACCGGAGCAGATTCTGGCGACCGGGTTTGATCAGATGCGCAGTTGCGGGTTTTCGGCGGGCAAGATCGCGACCATTCAGGGGATTGCCCAAGCGACGCTGGACGGCGTGGTGCCGGATTATGCGACGGCGTTGGCCATGGACGATGAGGCGTTGATCGAGCGCTTGATCACCTTGCGCGGGGTCGGACGCTGGACGGTTGAGATGTTGCTGATTTACAGCCTTGAACGGCCGGATATTTTGCCGGCCGATGACTTTGGCGTACGTGAGGGCTATCGGCGGATGAAGGGGCTGGAGGTGCAACCGACGCGCAAGCAGATGGTGGAGATCGGGTTGGGGTGGAGCCCGTACCGGACGGTGGCGGCGTGGTATTTGTGGCGGGTGCCTAGCCGGTAGACCGCGTTATCGTTCATCGCGGGCAAGCCCGGCTCCCACAAGGATTTCGTGAACGCCGAAGATCCAATGTAGGAGCCGAGCTTGCTCGCGATGGCGGAATCACATCCACCTCATGTCACAACCCCGACTTCAACCGGCTAAACGCCCGGATCAACGCCCTGTTAAACGCCTTTCCATTGTCATTCTTGCTATACAACGAAGCTCGCACCTGCGCCGACGGATACGTCCCCGGATCATCGCGAATCGCCGGATCAACCAGCCCGTCCGCGGCCGTAATCGCATTGGCGTAGTGAATGGTGTCGGTGATCGGCGCAATCACTTCAGGCGTCATCAGGTAATCCATCAACGCCAGCCCCGCCTCGGGGTGTGGTGCATCCTTGGGAATGACCATGGCGTCAAACCAGATCAACGTGCCTTCCTTGGGTATCCGGTACTTCAGCGTGAACGGTTTCTTCGCCGCCTCGGCCTGCCCCGCCGCGATGGCCACGTTGCCGTTCCACGACATCGCCACGCAGGTGTTGCCGTTGGCCAGGTCGCTGATGTTCAGGTCATTGTCGAAGTAGCGAATGTACGGCCGGATCTTGGCCAATTGCTGCTCGGCCAGTTTCAGGTCATCGAGGCTCTGGCGATTGATGTCCAGGCCCATGTACTTCATGACCGCTGCGAAGACTTCGTTGGGATCGTTGAGCAGGCTGACCCCGCAATCGGCAAATTTCGACACCACCGCCGGGTCGAACAGCATCGCCCAACTGTCCCGTGGCGCGTCGGCCAGGCGCTGCTTCACCGCTTCTTCCTGGTAACCGACGCCGGTCGTGCCCCAGGCATAAATGCCGGCGTAGCGGTTGCCCGGATCGAACACCGCCATGTGTTGGCGGAACTCCTCGCCGACGCCTTGAAAGTGCGGCGTTTGCTTGCGGTCCAGCGTCTGGATCGCGCCGCTCTGAATCGCTCTGGACAGATGCTGCCCGGCGGTCAGCACCAGGTCATAGCCGCTGCGCCCGGTGAGCAATTTGGTTTCGACGGTTTCCAGTGAATCAAAGTGATCGGCCACCACATGAATGCCGGTTTTTTTCTCGAAATTGCTCAGCGTATCCGGCGCCAGGTACTCGCCCCAGATGTACAGGTTGACCACCGGTTTGGCGGTGTCGGCGGCCTGCACACACAGGGGTGCAAGCACCAGCATTAACGCTTGAGTCAGTTTGTGCAGGCCCATGTTCATACCCCCTTTTTGTGGCTGGCAGGCGCGGCGTACTGAGGCATGGTGATGCAAGCCACGTTGCCGCCGCCAAGGAGGATTTCCCGGGAGTTTTCGATGCCGACGATCTTGTGCTGCGGAAACAGTTCGGCCAGGGTCGCCATGGCGGCCTGATCGTTGCGATCACCAAACAGCGGCACCACGATCGAGGTGTTGCCGGCGTAGTAGTTGATGTACGACGCGCAGATTTGCGTCCCGGCCTGACGCGTGTGTGTACTGTCCTGCTGATCCAGGCCCTCGGCTTCTTCAGCAGTCCACTCCAGCACGTCCGGTTGCGGCAGTTTGTGCACGATCAATTCACGGCCACGGCTGTCGCGGGTGCTGCGCAGGATGTCGTAGGCCTCCTGATAGATTTCCCATTGTGGGTCATTGCGGTTGTCGGTCCATTGCAGCACCACTTCGCCGGGGCGCACGAAGCACGCGAGGTCATCGACATGGCCGTCGGTTTCGTCGAATTTGCAGCCCCGTGGCAGCCAGATGACTTGCTCGGCACCGAGGTAATCGGTCAGGCGCCGCGTGACTTCTTCCTTGCCCAGATGCTGGTTGCGATTGCGGTTGAGCAGGCATTGTTCGGTGGTGAGGATGCTGCCCTGGCCGTCACTCTGGATGCCGCCCAGCTCGGCGATCAGCGGGGCGCGATAGCGGTCGAAACGTTCGATTTCGAGGATTTTGCTGGCGATCTGATCGTCCTTGTCCCACGGGTAGTACAAACCGCCATCGAGACCGCCGTAAGCGTTGAACTCAAAGTCGACACCGCGCACTTCGCCACTGTGGTCATTGACCACGAAGCATGGCCCGCTGTCGCGAAACCAGGTGTCGTTGCAGGTCATTTCCACCACGCGCACTTGCGGCGGCAATTGGCGGCGGGCAGTGGCGAATTGCGCGGCCGAGGCGCAAACAGTGACCGGTTCGCTGTGGGAAATCGCGGTGACGATTTGCACCCAGACTTTCTGCGCGGGCTTGGCACCGTTGCGCCAGACGTCGGTGCGCTCCGGCCAGCCGAGCCAGCAACCGGACTTGGTTTCGAATTCGCCGGGCAAGCGGAAACCGTCTTGTTTGGGGGTGGAATCGAGCAAACGTGCCATGGTCAAACCTCGTCAGCGGGGATTGGAATGACCACAGGCTAAGGTCGCTGGCGCCGTCCTCGCCAACGATGATTATTTCGGAATAGTTGAATTCAACTCATCAATCGATCAACTGATCGTTGAACCACTCCAGCATCTGCGCCACCGCCGGACGCTCCAGCCGCACCCGCTCGCACACCAGTGCGTATTGGCCAAGAGCAGTCATGCTCGAGGTGAAAGGCCGGACCAGACGCCCGTTGAGCAAATCTTCCTGCGCCGTCAGGTTATCGCCCATCGCGACGCCCTGCCCCTGGGCCGCGGCTTCCAGCGCGAGGCCGGCATGAGCGAAATACAGCTGCCGTTCGGGACGTTGATCACCGGCATGACTGGTCAGCCAGGCCGTCCAGGTCTTGCCGTCCTGATCGTCGTGCAACAGGCAATGCCGCGCCAGATCTTTTGGCGTTTTCAGCGTGCCCTGATTGAACAGGCCTGGGCTGCACACCGGGAAAAACTGCAACGCCGGCAAGGGCCTGACGAAGTACGCACTGCTGTCCACCGGACCGGTGCCGTAAGTAATCGCCAGGTCGATGTCTTCACCCGGCGCCGTGCCGTCAATCGGTTGTTCGTACAGGTGCAGGGTGATGTGCGGGTAGCGCGCATAGAAATCCGTGAGGCGGCTCATCAACCATTTTTGCGCCAGCTCGGCGGTAACGGCCAGGCGCAACACCGCCAGGGATGACGGATCGCGCAGCTCATCGCAGGCCTCGCCGATCAGTTCGAAGGCTTGCTGCAAGCTTTGCATCAGTCGGCCGGCGGCCATGGTCGGGCGAATCTGCCGGCCTTCGCGGATGAACAGCGAAACGCCGAGGTGTTCTTCGAGTTGGCGGATTTGATGGCTGACGGCGCTGTCGGTGACGCACAACTCGGCGGCGGCCCGGCCGAAATGCGCGTGGCGGGCGGCGCATTCGAAGGTTCGCAGTGCGGCCAGAGAGGGTAGTCGTCGCATGATTCAGCCCCGGTGATGGAGGCGCCCATGCTGCCTTGGCCATTCGCGGGCGTCCAGCAAGACCGCGTTATCGTTCATCGCGGGCAAGCCCGCTCCCACAGGGGACCTCGGGCGTTCACAAAATCCCCTGTGGGAGCGAGCTTGCTCGCGATGGCGGCAGCCCATTCACCACAATTCCCTAGGCCCATCACCCTCCCTTATCCACCATGACTTCCCTCCAGACCGGGCGCATGTTGGTGCCTCAACTGGAGGGATTCGCGATGCTCGACGCACTCAAACAGATCAACTCAACCTCAGCCTTCAACCGCTGGGCCGGTTTTGAGGTGACCCATGCCGCCAGCGGCGAAGCCGAGCTGAGCATGGCTTTTCGCGACACCGATATGGCGCAATACGCAGGCTTTCTGCACGCTGGCCTGATCGGCGCGCTGCTCGACACCGCTTGCGGTTTTGCTGCTGGCACGGTCGCCGGCAACGTGCTGGCCTCGCACTTCTCGGTCAACTGCCTGGCGCCCGCTGTCGGTGAAGTGTTCTTCGCTCGCGGCCGGGTGGTGAAGGCCGGCAAGAAACAGGTATTCGCCCGCGCCGAGCTGTTTGCCCAGAGCGGTGATCAACTCAAGCTGGTGGCGACGGGGGATGCGATTCTGGTGCCGGTCTAGTCTGTCTGGATAAACCCCAGACCAGTCGGAGGTTGCCATGCAACTCGAAGGTTCCTGCCATTGCGGCGCGGTGTCGTTCAGTTTGAACAGTGCCCACCCCTACCCTTATCAGCGTTGCTATTGCTCGATCTGCCGCAAGACCCAGGGCGGTGGCGGGTTTGCGATCAACCTCGGCGGTGAGGCCGCAAGCCTCAAGGTTCGCGGTCGCAAACACATCGCGATCTATCATGCGCGCCTGAAGGACGAAGGCGATAAACGGGCGCACAGCAGCAGCGCCGAGCGGCATTTCTGCTCGCTGTGCGGGACGGGACTGTGGCTGTTCAGCCCGGAATGGCCGGAGCTGATCCACCCGTTCGCCTCCGCCATCGACACTGCGCTGCCGGTACCACCGGAGCACACGCACTTGATGCTCGGTTCAAAAGCACCGTGGGTAGAGGTTGAGGCGCACGCGGGTGATCAGCAGTTCGAGGTTTATCCCGAGGAGTCCATTGCCGAATGGCACGAACGGTTGGGTTTGAGCTGCTAAAGCGCCTCTCCGGTTGTGTCAGGCCGCAGCCGGTACACCGCTGTGGAAACGGAATTCCACGTCCGGTGACTCGATCAGTTCCTGCTCGGCCGCGCGCACCTTGTCGATCACGTGGGCGATGTCCTTGGCGTCGCCGTACTGGTAAGCCAGCTTCAGGTAACCCTGGAAATGCCGGGCTTCGCTTTTCAGCAGGCCGAAGTAGAACTTGCCCAGTTCTTCGTCCAGATGCGGCACCAGCGCCTCGAAACGTTCGCAGCTGCGGGCTTCGATGAAGGCCCCCACCACCAGCGTATCGACCAGTTTCACCGGCTCATGGCTGCGCACCACTTTGCGCAGGCCCGAGGCGTAGCGCCCGGCGGACAACTGGCGCAGCTCGATCTTGCGCTTTTTCATCAGGCGCATGACTTGTTCGTGGTGCACCAGTTCTTCCCGGGCCAGGCGCGACATCAGGTTAATCAGGTCGACGTGGGAGTGATACTTAGCAATCAGGCTCAGCGCGGTGCTGGCGGCCTTGAATTCGCAGTTCTTGTGGTCGATCAGCAAGGTTTCCTGATCAGCCAGTGCGGCCTGCACCCAGCCGTCAGGGGTGCGGCAGCCGAGGAACTCGTGAATTTCGGGAAGGATCATGGGGCTCACGGATAAATGGTCAAAACGAAGGGCGCCGATTATACCGGCCTGCCGCCAGACCACCAGTCGCCAACCGTTGATATGCATCAAGTACCTGGTTGGCGAGCAGGAACTATAGTTGTGCAACGCCGTGCTTTTTAGCCGTTTATGGAGATCCCGCTCATGCAAGCCATTCGCAGCATCCTGGTGGTCCTCGAACCCGAACACTCGGAGAGCCTGGCGCTCAAACGGGCCAAATTGATTGCCAGAGTGACCCGGGCCCACTTGCACCTGCTGGTCGGTGACCGCAAACATGACCATAGCGCTATGTTGGGCGTGCTCAAGACAGCCTTGTTGGCGGACGGCTTTAGCGTCACCACCGAACAGGCCTGGAACGAAAGCCTGTACCAAACCATCATCGACGTGCAGCAAGCCGAAGGCTGCGGGCTGGTGATCAAGCAGCATTACCCGGACAGCCCGCTGAAAAAAGCTTTGCTGACCCCGGACGACTGGAAATTATTGCGTAAATGCCCGACACCGGTGCTGCTGGTGAAAACGGCCGGTTCCTGGAAAGACAAAGTCATTCTGGCCGCCATTGATGTGGGCAACACCGACGGTGAGCACCGTCACCTGCACAACACCATCATCGATTACGGCTATGACATCGCCAGTCTGGCCAAGGCGCATCTGCACGTGATCAGCGCGCATCCATCGCCGATGCTGTCGGCGGCCGACCCGACGTTTCAACTCAGCGAAACCATCGAGGCGCGCTATCGCGAACAATGCAAGGCGTTCCAGGCGGAGTTCGACATCGACGATGCGCATTTGCATATCGAGGAAGGTCCGGCGGATGTGTTGATTCCGTTCATGGTGCACAAGCTGCAGGCGGCGGTGACCGTGATCGGCACCGTGGCGCGGTCGGGGGTGTCGGGGGCGTTGATCGGCAATACGGCGGAAGTGGTGCTCGATTCGGTGGAAAGTGATGTGTTGGTGCTCAAACCGCAGGAGATTGAGGATCACCTTGACGAGTTGGCTCAGCACTGAAATCTGTGGCGCCTGGTCGGACGCCATCGCGGACAAGCCCGGCTCCCACAGGGTTTTGTGGGCACCGGAGCTTGACTGTAGGAGCCGGGCTGGGTCCGGGCGGCGTTCCGACGATGCTTTCAGGCGCCGAAGGCGTCTTTTAAAAAGCCCGGTGCGATGTACCGTTGGTAATGCGCCTCAGACAGCAAAAAGAATTCCCGATCAATGGCATCACGCAATTCCGGCAGGTTCCAGTCACGAAACTCCGGCATCAGCACCATCCCGTAAGCCTCCAGGTTATTGATCACCCGCGCCCCACGGGCAATCAGCTGATACGCCCAGCAGTACTCCGACTGATGCGGCACGAAGCGAATCTTGCGTTGCTCCAGTTGCAAGCGCAGGCGCTGGGGATCGAAAACCTCCAGCTTGCTGGCCATCACCTGGGACAGCAATTGCTCAAGACGCAGCCATACCGCGCGCTTCTCCTCCTCGTTGTAACCATTCCAGTTGATCACTTCGTGGTGGAAACGCTTGCAGCCGCGGCACACCAGGTCACCGTAAACGGTGGAGCAGAGGCCGACGCAGGGAGTCTTGATGGTCTGATTGGGCATAGGTAGGCAAAACACGGGAAAGCAGAACAGGTCGGCATGTTAGCCCTTTGTCTAACATTGATCACCCCTCAAAATTCGGGGGCTAACTTACCTTTAATTTTTTTTTGCCGTAGAATCAGCCAGCCTTTTAAGGCGCCAATGTCCGTTAGAAGCTGTTTTCAAAGCGTCACGAGCACAGTCGTTCCTTCAGAGCGGTGTTGGCGAAGGGTTTTTCCAGCGGGGAAAAGCCCAACGCCAACCCTCATCAGCTCCCGTTCTGCAGGCGTAAAACTTTGAAAGCAGCTTCTGTAAGGAATTGTCGGTAATTCTGGCTAAGTGGCCCACAACGCCACGCAGCGCATGAGTACGGCAATTTCGGGATGAGCGTCCCGGACACCCATTTGGGACCACTGATGAGGGTAATAACTGTGCTTGAAGCCTACCGCAAACATATCGAAGAGCGTGCAGCACTGGGTATCGTTCCCCAGCCGCTTAACGCCGAACAAACTGCAGGCCTGATCGAGCTGCTGAAGAATCCTCCGGCTGGCGAAGAAGCTTTCCTCGTTGACCTGATCACCAATCGCGTTCCACCTGGCGTGGACGAAGCAGCCTATGTCAAGGCCGGCTTCCTGTCTGCCCTCGCCAAAGGCGAAGCCAAATCCCCCCTGATCGACAAGAAGCGCGCTGTAGAACTGCTCGGCACCATGCAGGGTGGCTACAACATCGTGACCCTGGTCAACCTGCTGGACGACGCCGAACTGGCGCCAGTGGCTGCCAAAGAACTCAAGCACACCCTGTTGATGTTCGACGCCTTCCACGACGTCGCTGAACGCGCCAAGAACGGTAACGTTCACGCACAAGGCGTGCTGCAATCCTGGGCTGACGGCGAGTGGTTCAAAAACCGCCCTGTTCTGGCCGACAAGATCAGCCTGCGCGTGTTCAAGGTCACCGGCGAAACCAACACCGACGACCTGTCCCCTGCTCCGGACGCCTGGTCCCGCCCGGACATCCCGCTGCACGCCCTGGCCATGCTGAAAATGGCCCGCGACGGCATCGTGCCGGACGTACAAGGCTCCATCGGCCCGATGAAGCAGATCGAAGAAATGCGCAACAGCGGCTTCCCGATCGCCTACGTCGGTGACGTAGTGGGTACCGGTTCGTCGCGTAAATCCGCGACCAACTCGGTGCTGTGGTTCTTCGGCGACGACGTTCCTTACGTGCCGAACAAGCGCGCTGGCGGTTTCTGCTTCGGCAGCAAAATTGCTCCGATCTTCTACAACACCATGGAAGATGCCGGCGCCCTGCCGATCGAATTTGATGTGACCAACATCAACATGGGCGACGTGATCGACCTGTACCCGCACGCAGGCAAAGTCTGCAAGCACGGTACCGACGAAGTCATCACCACCTTCGAAATGAAGACCCCGGTGCTGTTGGACGAAGTCCGTGCCGGCGGTCGTATTCCGCTGATCATCGGCCGTGGCCTGACCGACAAGGCTCGCGCCGAACTGGGTCTGCCAGCGTTCGACCTGTTCAAGAAACCGGATGCCCCGATCGAAAGCACCAAGGGCTTCACCCTGGCGCAGAAAATGGTCGGCAAGGCGTGCGGCGTAGCCGGTGTGCGTCCAGGCACCTACTGCGAACCGAAGATGACCACCGTCGGCTCCCAGGACACCACCGGTCCAATGACCCGTGACGAACTGAAAGACCTGGCGTGCCTGGGCTTCTCCGCTGATCTGGTGATGCAGTCCTTCTGCCACACCGCGGCTTACCCTAAGCCGATCGACGTGACCACCCACCACACCCTGCCAGACTTCATCATGACCCGCGGCGGCGTTTCCCTGCGTCCGGGCGACGGCATCATCCACAGCTGGCTGAACCGTATGCTGCTGCCGGACACCGTCGGTACCGGTGGTGACTCGCACACCCGTTTCCCGATGGGCATTTCGTTCCCGGCCGGTTCCGGCCTGGTGGCGTTTGCCGCAGCCACTGGCGTTATGCCGCTGGACATGCCGGAATCGATCCTGGTGCGCTTCAAAGGCAAGATGCAACCGGGCGTCACCCTGCGTGACCTGGTTCACGCCATTCCTTACTTCGCGATTCAGGCTGGCCTGTTGACCGTTGAGAAGAAAGGCAAGAAGAACGCTTTCTCCGGTCGCATCCTGGAAATCGAAGGCCTGGACAACCTGAGCATCGAACAGGCTTTCGAGCTGTCCGACGCCTCGGCCGAACGTTCGGCTGCCGGTTGCACCATCAAGCTGTCGAAAGAGTCGATCACCGAGTACCTGAGCTCCAACATCACCCTGCTGCGCTGGATGATCGGCGAAGGCTACGGCGATGCACGGACTCTGGAACGCCGTGCTCAAGCGATGGAAGCCTGGATCGCCAACCCTGA
The DNA here is from genome assembly GCF_000514395.1 of Pseudomonas sp. URMO17WK12:I12. Classification (NCBI taxonomy): domain Bacteria; kingdom Pseudomonadati; phylum Pseudomonadota; class Gammaproteobacteria; order Pseudomonadales; family Pseudomonadaceae; genus Pseudomonas; species Pseudomonas sp. URMO17WK12:I12. The sequence goes on along the minus strand of NZ_AZVV01000008.1, from coordinate 113,621 downwards.
GTTGATGGTGGCCGATGCTGACGCCGAATACGCTGAAATCATCGAAATCGACCTGGCCGACATCAAAGAGCCTGTGCTCTGCGCGCCAAACGATCCGGACGACGCCCGTCTGCTGTCCAGCGTTGCTGGCGAGAAGATCGACGAAGTGTTCATCGGTTCGTGCATGACCAACATCGGTCACTTCCGCGCGGCCGGTAAGCTGCTGGATCAGGTCAAGGGTCAGCTTCCTACCCGTCTGTGGCTGTCGCCACCGACCAAAATGGACGCTCACCAGCTGACCGAAGAAGGCTACTACGGCATCTACGGCAAGGCCGGCGCACGCATGGAAATGCCGGGCTGCTCGCTGTGCATGGGTAACCAGGCTCGCGTAGAACCGAATTCGACTGTGGTGTCGACGTCGACCCGTAACTTCCCGAACCGTCTGGGTGACGGCGCGAACGTCTACCTGGCTTCGGCTGAGCTGGCGTCCGTGGCTTCCATCCTGGGTCGCCTGCCGACCGTCGAGGAGTACATGGAATACGCTGGCAAGATCGACAGCATGGCGGCTGATGTCTACCGCTACCTGTCCTTCGACCAGATCGCCGAGTTCCGTGAAGCTGCTGCGAACGCCAACATTCCGGTCGTTCAAGCCTAACGCTGCAACGCAATAGAAAACGCCGCCCATCGTGAGATGAGCGGCGTTTTTTTATGCCTGCGATGGCTATGCCCTTACACACTCCTACAAGGGTTATGCGCTGGTCCTGAGGGCTTGTTGCACCGCGCCATCCACGCTCAAACCGCTGAGGATCACCTGTGTATCCTGCACTTCCGGCAACGCCGCCAATGCGGCCTGCGCCGAATCCTTGAGCCGGGCGAGCACCAGCTGCTTCCCTTCCCCCCGCACCCGCACAAAAAATTCCTGCAATGCCTCAATACTGGTGCCATCCAGGTCCGGCGACTCCTCCAGGCTGAGAACCACCGAATGAATCGGCGTCTGCGAATGACGGATCAAGTGCAACGTGCTGCCCAGAATCCGCTCGACGTTGGCAAAGAACAACGCCTCCCCCGGCCGGACGATCAAAACCCCTGGCACTGTTTGCGCCGTCGGATGAAGGTGCAGGTCGACAAAGTCGTGACCGCCATCAATGCGCCCGAGGATCTGAATGTCCGCTGCCGACATTTGCTTGAGCATCAACACCACGCTGATCGCCACCGACAGCAGCAACCCGTCCAGCACACCCAGCACCAGCACGGCGGCCACCGCGCAAATGACCAGCAACCGATCGCGTCGCCAGATGAAATAGCGTCCCAGCGGTTGCAGGCTTAGGCCTCGGGCGAGGGCATGGATGACGATGGCGGCGAGAATAGGCTCCGGGGTCAGGGCGATGTAGGGCAACACGGTCAAAACGATGAGCAACACCACCAGCGCCGCCACGCCACCCGCCAATCGCGACGTGGCGCCGGCCGCTTCATTGGCCGACGTTGCCGAGTACCCTGCCCCCGCCGGCATGCCATGAAACAACCCGGACAACAGGTTGGACGCCCCCAGTGCCAGCAAATCGCGATTCGACGAGATCCGGTCGCCGTGCTTGAGCGCGTAGGCGCTGATCGAGCCGTAAGACTCCGCGTACAGGATCATCACCATGGCAAAGGCCAATTCACCCAAGCGCAACCAGTCAGTGAAAGGCAACTCTGGCAGCTTCGGCACCTCCAGGCTCAGATCGATCACGCCGATCAGCTTCACGCCATACGCCGGCAGGTTCAGCCATTGACTCGCCGCAATGCCAATCACCACCACCAGCAAGCCGCCCGGCAAGCGCCGGAACCTTGCACACAGCACCAGCAAGGCCAACGCCACGGCGGCGACACCCGCTGCCACCCAATTCCATTGCGGCAGTTGCTCCAGCAATTGCGGCAGAAAGTGCACCAGATTGCCGTTGGTCAGGGGCACCCCGACCACACTGGCGACTTGCTTGAGAATGATGGTCAGCGCCAGGCCAAAGGCAAAGCCACGCAGCACCGGTTTTGCGATGAACGAAGTCACGCTGCCCAGCTTGAACAACCCGGCCAGCAGGAAGAACGCGCCAGTCACCAGCACCAGGCCGATGGCCAGGGCAGAGCGCAGTTGCGGATCGCCGTTGGCCAGCGTCGCGGTGGCGGCAGCCAATACCGCTGCCGACGACGATGTCGCCGAGACAATGGCGAAACGGCTGGTGCCGAACAGCCCGTAACACAGCAAACCGGCAAACAAGGCGATCACCCCGGCCTGCGGCGCCACGGCGGCAATACTTGAATACGCGACCGCTTCCGGCAACAACAGGCCGGCAATCGACAACCCGGCCAGCAGGTCCTGCCAGCGATTGGGTTGTTCAGTGAAATTTTGGGGTGAGGCGCTGGGCAATCCGGTGTCTCCAGGCGAAAAAAAACCGCTGCGCGCAATACGCGCAGCGGCCACTGTAGCTGTCAATCCGGCGCTGCGCGAGCAGGCCGAACGATCACGCGGTGAGCGAGTAGATCAACGCTGTAATCGCCACCAGGCCCACCGCCGTCACGAAGACATTGGACGCCTGCCCGCGATAACGCGCCATCGCCGGCACCTTGCGGATCGCGTACATCGGCATCAGGAACAGAATCGATGCGATGACCGGGCCACCGAGGGTTTCAATCATCCCGAGAATGCTCGGGTTGAGCGTGGCAACGATCCAGCACACCACCAGCATGAACGCAGCGGTCATGCGGTCCAGCGTCTTCGGTGCCGGGCGCTTGCCGCTTTTGACGATCAGGCCTTTAAGACCTTCGCTGGCACCGATGTAGTGGCCCAGGAACGACTTGGAGATGGCCACGAAGGCAATCAACGGCGCCGCGAAGGCGATGGTCGGGTTGCTGAAGTGGTTGGCCAGGTACGACAGGATCGACAGGTTCTGCGCCTTGGCTTCGGCCAGTTGTGCTGGCGACAGGGTCAGCACGCAACTGAAGACGAAGAACAGCACCATCACCACCATCAACAGGTGGGCGCGGGACAGGATCTGCGAGCTGCGCTCTTCGGCGTGTTCGCCGTAACGACGCTTCTGGTCGACCGCAAACGCCGAGATGATCGGCGAGTGGTTGAACGAGAACACCATCACCGGAATCGCCAGCCACAAGGTGTGCAGCAGCGCCGACGGTTCAGGCAGCGTGCTGGCGGTGGACAGAATGCCGCCGTTCCAGTGCGGGATCAGGAACACCGCCAAAAACAGCAGTGCAACGATGAACGGATACACCATCAGGCTCATGGCCTTGACGATCGCCTGTTCGCCGCAACGCACCACCGCCAGCAGACCGAGAATCAGCACGAACGACAACACCGCGCGCGGGGGCGGCATGATGTGTAGTTGATGCTCAAGGAAACTGCCCACGGTGTTGGTCAGTGCCACGCTGTAGATCAGCAGGATCGGGAAGATCGCAAAGAAATACAGCAAGGTGATCAGCGCACCGGCCTTGATGCCAAAGTGTTCTTCCACCACTTCGGTGATGTCCGCGCCTTCGCGTCCGGACAGCACGAAGCGGGTCAGGCCACGGTGCGCGTAGAAAGTCATGGGGAACGCCAGCACCGCCAGGACCAGCAACGGCCAGAAGCCGCCCAGCCCCGCATTGATCGGCAGAAACAGCGTGCCGGCCCCGATGGCCGTGCCAAACAGGCCCAGCATCCAGGTGGTGTCATGACGATTCCAGCTCGAAAGAGTCGCTGGTGCCGCCGCTACATAGCGTTTGTCGACGCTATTGGCCTGATCATTCATCCGGTGGGATCTCCGCATTCCGGTCAGTTGCTACCCGGCCAGGACGAGTCGGAAAAACCCGACAGGCAGCGCCCTGGCCGAAACAGGGGCGCGATTGTCCGGGATTAATCAACAGAAGCAAAGACTTAGCTGAAGAATGGTTGTGCGGATCAGTGTTCAGGGTGTTACGCAGGAGCAGGGATGACGTAGTTTTTCATTATTTTTTGAATTTAGAGTACCTCTCGAAACTTTGGGCCCCCTACCTCGAGCCATGTAATGAGTGCTTCCAGAGGCATCGGCTTGGCAAACCAATATCCCTGCCCTTCGTTACAGCCTTCGGCCTGCAGAAAAGCCAACTGAGCCTGAGTTTCAATGCCTTCAGCGATTGCCTCCATGCCTAATGCACGTGCAATGCTGAGCGTGGCACGGACAATTTCCTGTTCGGCCGTGCTGCCGGGCAGCATTGCAATAAATGAGCGATCAATCTTCAATTTATGAAACTGCAAACTCCGCAGACGTCCCAGTGAAGAGTAACCGGTCCCAAAGTCATCCATGGCCAGATGAATGCCCGCACTCCGTAATGCCAACGAATTGCGCATCACCTGCTCCGCCCCTTTCATCGCCACATCTTCAGTAACTTCCAGTACCAATCTCCCGGAAGGTAGTCCGGTATCCTTGATAATTTGCTCAACCATTTGGGCAAAGTTCTCATCCACAAAAGAGTCAACACAGACATTCACCGCTACCGGCACGTCCAGTTACTCCCAGCTCGATAAGCCAGGCGTTGTCAATGCAGGCCTGGTTGATGACCCAGCGAGTAATAGCCGGCATCAGACGATACTTCAGGGCAATGGAGATGAACTGGTCAGGCATTACCAGTTCATCTCCATTGCGCCAGCGTAACAACGCCTCCATACCCGAAGGCCGATACGTCCGCGTATCGAACTGCAATTGGTAGTGAAGCTCGAGTTGCCCCAGTTCAAGCGCATCACGCAAGCAAGAGACAAGGCGATAGCTACGCTCGTTCTCCTCGCGCATTTCCTGGCTGAACACACAGACTCCGCTTCCGCCATCCGCCTTTCCCCGATACATGGCGATATCTGCGGCGTTTATCAACTTATCAGCCGAGCTGCCATGCTCCGGAAACATGCTGATTCCGATGCTGGCTGACGCCAATAACGGAATGCCATCGATGCTGAACGGTTCTTTGAGGCTTTCGATCAAGCGCTCTGCAATGAGATCGGCCTTGTCGTCTTCGTTGAGCATAAGGAACGCCACGAACTCGTCCCCCCCCACCCGCCCGAGCATGTCAGTGCCCCTGAGAGCAACGCGCAAACGTTCGGCTACCTTTCTGAGCAGTCGATCACCAACACCGTGGCCATAGCTGTCGTTGATATGTTTGAAACCGTCCAGATCAATAAAAAGCAACCCCAGTCGACCCTCCGCCTGCTGACAACTGAGCAAGGCTTTTTCCAGCATCTCCACAAATTGACGGCGATTGATACAACCGGTCAGATCATCATAAGTAGCCAATTGGGTAATGCGTTTATTGAGTCGATGGTGCTCGCTGATGTCGTAGCAAACGCCGACGAAGGCACGTTGTTCGCCCAATCGGAACTCATTGACGTTAAATTGCATGGGGAAATAGGTAGCATCCTTGCGCTGCCCGACCACTTCACGCCCGCCGCCCATGTTCCGGTGTTCACCGACATTGCGAAAAGACTCCAGGTAACCGGGTTGGTTTTTGTTGTACGCCTCGGGTATCAATAGGGAGATGTTCTGCCCCAGCAACTCCATCTGAGCAAAGTTGAAGTTCTGCAATGAAGAACGGCTTACGGCCTGGATGATGCCGCGCTCATCGATGACCAGAACTGTATTGGGCGACGCATCGGTAATGGCGTCGAACATGGACAAGTCCAGGACTATTGGGGAGTCTTCTGTCCTGCCGGCCGAGGCACTGTTTTTATCCCCTATCATCGAATGTGACCTTCAGGTAATCGCGTCATAAAGAAAATACAAACGTTCACAAATCTGCTTCGAGAGAATGCGATTGTTTAATCACGGCAATGCTCTGGCCTGCTACCCCTTAAAATCCCCGATACCGCCAGGAAGTCTTCCGGGCATGTACCGTCTGGGTGCTATTGAACCGTAGCTGCCGACTACAAACGGAAATTGCCAATCTGTAGCGTCAGCTCATCGCACACTCGTCGCAATGTCTGGCAATCCTGCTGGCAACGATGGGAGTCACTGGATGTGGAATGGGCCAGGTCGGCAATCCCTTGGACATTACGATTGATTTCCTCTGTGACCGATGACTGCTCTTCCGTCGCAGTGGCCACTTGGCTGTTCATATCGCTGATCCGCTCAATCTGCGACGCGATGGCCTCCAGCGACTGATTGGTCCGCTGGCTGGCCTGTACGCCTGTTTGCGTCGCCGCCTGGCCGGCCCGCATCGAGTTGACGGCGGTTTCCGCCCCCAGCTTGAGCCCCTGAATCATGTGCTGGATTTCATCCGTCGAATTCTGGGTGCGCCCCGCCAATGTCCGGACTTCATCCGCCACCACCGCAAATCCCCTGCCCGACTCACCGGCTCGTGCCGCTTCGATAGCCGCATTCAACGCCAGCAAGTTAGTCTGTTGCGAAATGCCGCGAATCACCGCCAGCACCTGATCGATGGACAACACGTGATCGGCCAGTTCCCCCACGGAATGGTCCGCTATGCCGATTTCCTCCGCCATGCGTTCGATGTGTACCGTAGACTCACCGACGATACCGCTCGCCTGATGGGCTTCGTCTTTTGCCACTTGAGAAGCTTCGGCCGCACCACTGGCATTGCGGGCAATTTCTTGAACGGTCAGGCCCATCTCATGTACCGCAGTGGCCACCAGATCAGTCATTTCATGCTGTTGAGATGCCCGCACGGCGGTGTCTTCAACCACCTGGGCCACCTGGACCACCGCAACCCGCAACTGCTCGCTGGTTTGAGTGATCGCTCCAATCAGTGCTCGCAACCTATTGGTCATTACCCGTACGCTACCCAAGGCACTTTTATCGGGCGCTTGGGGAATCGACACGCCCAGATTGCCGCCGGCAATTTCATTCAGGACCCGATCGAGCTCGGCCGGTGCACCGCCCAATTGTTGAAGGATCTGCTTGCGCCCCAGATAGACCAGCAGGCCAATCTCACCGATCAACATCAGCAAAATGGTGACGAACAGGTTCTGTGCAAAGCTCAGCGCGTTGTTTGCCAGCAGTACTTCTTGCGAAGTACGTTGCTCCATCAACTCGAAGAATTCGTCCACCGGCTTCATGATCTGGGCTTTGAAGGCATGGTATTGCTCGCTGTGCACCAGCTTGCGCGCCAGTGCGAGATCAGGCTCGCCATTGACCGTGTACTGACCCTGGGCATCGACAAACTTGCCTTTGACCGCGTTCATGGCTTTGACTTCGAGTTGTACCAGGCTGTCGGAATTGGCCTGCGCTTCCTTGAGCTTGGCAAACTCCCTGTCCGTAAAGCCGTCCTGTTTCATCAGCGTTTCCAAGGCCACAGCCTCGCCGTCAGGGCGAGGCGTTTCGTTACCCGCGGCGACAAAATCCCAGTAGATGCGGTGATACTCCTTCGGGCGGGGTGCCTTGCCATTGCGAATATCCAGAATCTTCAGATATTCGCGCTCGTATTCCGGGTTCGTCGTCACCACATAGGTGCGGCCCAGACGCGTCAAATCATCGGAACTCTGGCGCAACTCATCGGCGAGCAAGTAAGACTGGTAACGCCTCTCGCTGATCTCGCGTGCCTCCTGGGCCGCCTGTTTGAGCGCCACAAAGGTGTACAGCAGACCTGAGAACGTCGCGGCTATCGCAACCAGCGCGTACTGAATCGCTCTCGAAGTGTTGGCTACTTTCATTTCTACTGTTCCTGGTTTGTAGATTCATATGTCTATAAAGCAGCAATCGCAAAGGCGCGCGGCGCCGTGCCGGAGGAAGGATCCGGGGATGGTACTGAGCGCAGTTATTCGGGTTTGGGAAGGAAGGCCAATCAGGTTGTGGTCATGGCCCGTGGACCTGTTGCTGTTCGGCTCCCGAGTGACTTGCCTCCCCGATGCGGGGATCGCTACCGACAGGCGATCGAAAACAGCGGGCTCACCTGGGTAAGCCCGCTGTTTTTTCACTTGCCCAGACGTCTGATTTCCGCCGGCGTGAAATCGGCTTTGACCATCGGCGCGCCATAGGCGACCTTCTGGTTGACCTCATTGGTCATCTGCGAAACGCCGTAGCGGCCCGAAATCAGGTCGTAGGTGGTCTCGGCAACAGTGGTCGGCACTTGTACGTCGTACAGCATCGCGTAGTGCGCCTCGAACAGACGCCACAGCTCACCGCGACTGTCATACATGTCCGAAGCGAGGATCTGCCAGGAGTCTTCATCGATATAGAAGCGGCGCTTGCCATAGACATGGCGCGCGTCAGGCTTGAGCGTCGCCTCGATTACCCACACGCGGTGCTTTTCGTAGCGCAACGGATCCGTGTTCAGGTGACCGGGCTTGAGCAGGTCAGCGTATTTCAAGGTTTTGCTATTGAGTTTGTAGGCGTTGTATCCCACCAGCAGTTCCTGTTTGCCGATCAGTTTCCAGTCATATCGGTCCGGTGCACCGTTGAAGCCATCGGTGCCGTCACTGGTGATCTGGCCAAAGCTATAGCGCGCGCTGCTGTCATAGGAGACGGTCGGCGCCCGCCGCACGCGACGTTGCCCCGGCAGGTATTGCCAGGCCGCACGCGCTTCTGTCACCTGGTTCATCGGTTCGTGAATCAAGGTGACTTCGCCAGCGTAACGGGAAGGCGTCAGGGTTTGGGCACGATAGAAAAACAGCAGGTTTTCCTGCGGATCAAGGTCCTTGATCCGGTCGCGAAAAGCGGCGACCTGATTGTACGTCACGACCGTGGATTGCCCTTGATCCTGAACGGTTGCCGAGGCGATCTCACGTACGAAGGAACCACCACGGTAACGGGTCAGGTGGTTCCAGAGCACTTCCAGTGGCTCTGTGGGCTCGGCAAAAGGAACGCCGAAACTGTAATTTTTCAGACCATAGCCGCCGTCGGCCAGCTCGACTTTACCCAGGTTCGCCTTCGCTTCATCCTGATCGGTCTTGGGCAGGTTGGCGGTACGATGAGTGGGATACACCGGCATGCGGTAGTCGGGAAAGCGCCCGAACATAGCCACCTGGCCTGGCGTCAGAACGTTCTTGTACTGACTGACATTGTCCTTGGTCACGGTATAGAGCGGTTTTTCGCCCGCGAATGGATCGGCGTAATCACCGTTCGAGCTGACGATGGCGGCGTTGGCGGCGATGCCTCCAGTCCAGGCGGGAATACTGCCGTCGGCATTGGCGGCTTTCTCGGAACCCATGGGTGTCAGTTTCGAGCCAATCAAACCAGGGTCGTCCTGCTTGGCCTGCGCCATGGTGCAGGCAACCATCATTGCCATGACGAGAGGTAATGTTTTTGTGAAGTTTTTCATTAGAAGCTCACCTTGAGGTTCACCGAGGCAAAATCGCGATCATCGATCGTGGAAAATTTGTTGGTACCGAGGAATTCGTTGTAAGCGAACTCCAACGAGTAATCGTTGCGATAGTCGAAGGTCAGTGTCAGGCCGAGCGCCTGTTGACCTTCCTGGAAGTTGGGCCCGTAGCCCTCGACGTCGTGTCGCCAGTTGATGGCCGGCGTGATGACGGTGGCCGGCAACAATTGCTCGTAGGAAAGGCCCGCACGCAGGCGATAGCCCCAGGAAAAATCGGTGTAGATGCCGTCGGTGTTACAGAAATCGGCGTTCATTTGCGCTACCTGGGCCGCGCTCATGCCCCCTGCCCCAGCGCCGACACAAGACGTTGCAACACCTGTGGCAGGCAAGGTGCGACCGAATCCTCCGGCACGACCGAAACGATCGCCGTCGATGTTTTCAATCCAGTTGAAACCCATTTCGCCGGTCAGCGACAGACGATTGGCGCCCATCACATTGGATACCGTATCAACCGCACCGAGGCTGAATTGCCAGATCGGTTTGCGTGCGTAACCCTCGACCTCAGAGCCACGGGCCGCCGCCAATTGGGCTGGGGTCAAAGGCATGATCGGTGTGGTCCCGGAACCGGCCAGCAGCCCGACGAAGTCTGCGCCGTTGAAGGCCAGCGGCATGTTGGGGCGATAGCTCAGCTCGCCAAAGGTGGCGGTGGTGCCAATGACGCCGCTCAGGCTCGCGCCGAACAGCCTGATGTCTTCCGGGTAAACGTTCGAGTAATCGCCGGTATTGATGTTGACGTTAGCCCCGACAGGCGCCTGGCGAGCAATAACCCCCTGAAGCTGCGGTGTACGGCTGTGGTAGTTGATGTAGTACAACCCAAGGTCGGCGTCGTGCAGCGACTCGATGGTGTAATGCATGGCCAATCCGTACTGGCCAGTGTCGCTCGGGTAGTCTGTTGAGGTGCGTTGCAGGTAACGTTCGCGCTGTGCGTTGGCCGCTCCTGCGGCGGGATTGAAGTCCTGCAGGCTTTGAGCAGTGGTACCGGTGCCACCGGCGATCAAGTAATTGTTCTGGCAACCTTCCTGCAGGTTGTCGGCAATGCTGAAGAACGTGCCGCAGCCATCGTATACAGAAGGACGGAAGTTGTACTGCCAGAACCCTTCCAGGCTGACTGAGTCGCTCAGGTCAAAGTTGAAGCTGACCATCTCGACGGGCAACTGCCCTTCCTTGAGTTCAACCCCCGGCCGGTTGAAAGCCGAGACATCCAGGGGGTTGATCACGTTCACACCGTTCTGGATGAACAGCGCTTCGCCCCAACTCAACACTTGATTGCCGACTTTGACGTTCAACGAGTGGTCGGCCACGTTGAAGTCCTTCCAGACATACGCATCCAGCACTTCGAACCCTTGGAATCGGGCCAGGTCCTGCCAGCCGGAGTCATTGAACTTCTCGAAGTCGCCATTTCCGGTTTCCAGAGCGTGGTCATACCAGTATTTGAAGCGAACGAACGCCCCCTGCGAGCCATCGTTCAAATCAAAATCGGTCAGCCCCTTGAACACCGTTGAAATGGTGTCGCCCTTGTTGAAGTTGAGCTTGCCGTTGTCGGCGTTGTAGTTAACGCCAGTGCCGGTTTTCCCGATGCTGGCTGCGTCGGCAGCCGTCATTTGAAATTTGTCGGCATTCTGCAGCGCCCAACTTGTCCCCAGACTGAGCGTTGTGTTGGTGGTCAGCCCCCACTCGTCGTTGACCTGCCAGGTGGTGGCATGGGCGGACTGACAGCCGACTGCGACCCCCAAAGCAAGCAGATGCGGGTAAAGAATCGGTGTTTGACGGCGTGCACTACGGATGGTTGAGACATGCTTCATGTGTTGACTCACCTGTTATTTTTTTATTGGCGATGAGGCTTTCGCGAATCCACCGGGCACTTGGCGTTGCCCGATGGCAGGCGTGAGCTACGCCTGAAGCGAATGCTCGGCGGCCACCATGTGAGTAAACAGGGGTCGTGCATGAGTCATTGGCTGACAAATAGTTTCCCCGCCGCGATCAGACGGCCGAAATGTATTTGCCGATCCGGTCATGGACGCTGGGGAGTGGACAAAGCACAGGGCGGCCAGACGATGACCGGGTTACGGGGAAACTATTTGTCAGTCAATGACTCACCCGCTGCAGGCAAATGAGCGCATCTTGAGCCGGCTTTCACGCGCTGTAGAGCCCGAGTGCTCTATGACAAAAGCATCATCGACTGGAGCGCTGCTCTATATCGCCCCTCGCCTTTTTGCCTGGGGTGTTTTTTTATCAAGCCTGCAAGCGCTTTGATCTCATCCATTGCTGATTGCGCACGCTAACGCGGCCCGGCATGCTGATCATGAATTTTGTCGCTATCAGCAGGCGCAAGCGATGCAAACCATGCCAACCAACCCCGCCACCGCAGCCAGAACCACCCTGGCTTCGATTGCACGTGCCATTGCCAAAACGCTGAAGTCGCAATACGACATCGATCCGTTACCCATGCTGACGGGTCTGGGTTTCGACCCGGCCATCCTGCACGATAATGAGTTGCGCCTGGATCTGACCGATATCACTCCGTTGTGGCTTCGTGCAGTCGAACTCAGTGGTGACGCGAACTTTGGTCTTTGCGTGGCCCGAAACCTTGGCCCCGCCGACCTCTACGGCATTGATCTGGCGCTCTACACCAGCGCTACGATTGGCGATGCCGTTCGACGTTACGTGCTATTTCTTCCATTGATTACAACCGTTACCCGCATGCGGCTGGTCCAGGACGAATCGGGTGACTGGCGAATGGAAACCCGACTCACAGGCGTTCGCGTGCCAGCCGATGCGGCGCGCGACTGCTTCAATTATCACAATGTGAAACTGTTCGAACGCCAATCGGGATTGAAAGCCCCGCAGTTTCTGCGGCGCCTTGAAATTCCGCGCCCGCAGCCATCCGACCCGACACCCTGGCTCAAGCTGGGCATTGCGGTTCTATTCGGACAGGAATGCGCGACACTGGTTTTCAAACGCGAGACCTGGGATAGCCCCCTGCCGGGTGCCAATGCCCGCTGGCTTGCCCGGGTCGAACAACCGATCCTGCAGCACCTGGCCCGGCTTGGCGCCCCTCTGCCGCTGAGTGCCCTGCGCGCGGGCCTGGCCGAAATACTCGGGCAAGAGGTCAGTGCGCAACACCTCGCCAACACCCTGGCACTGCCTGTGGACTGCGTGACGTCATCCTTGATTGCACAAAATACGACCTTCGCGCAGTTGCTCGATCAAACCCGAGAGGCTCAATCCCTGAACCTGCTGGCCATGCCCGACTTGACCCTGGACCAGATCGCCAGCCGCGCGGGGTTCAGCTCCAAGAGCAGCTTGATTCGGGCGTTCCGACGATGGAAAGGCACCACCCCTCTGAGTTACCGAAAACAACTCGATTAACAACGGTCGCCGCTTCATGCCGGTATCGTTTTTGTCAGGTAATGACGTGCCAACTGATGGGAAGCAGCCCAGTATTTCGTCAGTCGTTGTTGAATCAAGGAAAGGCAGGAAATGAAAACTCCATTTTGGGTCTCGGCAGTGCTGGTGGGCGGCTTGCTACCCCTACTGGCAACAGGGGCAACTGACATGCCCGTGTTTCCCGAGCTCGTGAACACCGAGACCGGGTTGTTGAGAGGCGTCGTGAGTGACGATGTGCTCAGTTTCAAAGGCATCCCCTACGCCACACCGCCCATCGGTGAATTGCGCTGGCGAGCGCCGCAACCGCCCAAGGCTTGGGAGGGCGTGAGAGACGCCGACAAGTTCGGCCCCGAGTGCATGCAGGTCGATAAGGTGGCCAAGTCGGAAGATTGCCTGACGGTAAACGTCTGGCGCCCAGCCAGCAATACCGGCGAACCGCTGCCGGTCATGGTCTGGATTTACGGCGGCGCGCTAGTTCACGGCGCCAGCTCACTTTATCCCGCTGATGCCCTGGCAAAACAGGGCGTGATTGTCGTCAGCTTGAACTACCGCATGGGACGCCTTGGATTTTTCGCCCACCCCGCGCAAGAAAACGAGGCCCCCGATGAGCCGCACGGCAACTACGGCTTTCTCGATCAACGAGCCGCGCTTGAGTGGGTGCAGCGCAATATTGGCGCATTCGGTGGCGACCCCAAACAGGTCACCCTTTTTGGCGAATCGGCCGGAGGCGGTTCGATCCTGGTACACCTCACCTCGCCTATGTCGAAAGGATTGTTCCAGCGCGCCATTTTGCAATCGCCGGGCATTCCAACGGCACGCGCAGCGGCCGTGCCATTAACCTCCCTTGAAGATGCCCAACAGCGCGCTCAGGAATACACCCGCTCATTGGGCATTAACGGTGACGGCCCGCAAGCATTGGCCGCGCTGCGCGAGGTGCCGGCGGAAACACTGGTGGAAGGCACTTCGTTACCCCAAGTGCTGGCCGGACTTTCCAACAATGCCTCCGTCAACGGCGTGGTCGGTTCGATTCTCGATGGGCGAATGGTGGTTGAGACACCGGAGCAGGCGTTGGCTGCAGGACACCAAGCGAGGGTTCCGGTACTGATTGGTACGACCGATCGTGAATTGGGAATCGGCGCTGCCACCAGCAAGGACGAACTGTTTGTTCGCTTCGGTAGCGATGCCTCCGAGGCAAGGCACGTGTACGACCCCACTGGCGAGCAGACGCTGGAAGAATTGAAGAGCGATGTCCTGGCCGACGAAACCCTGGTCGAACCCGCCAGGCACCTCGCGGACGAGGTCGCCAAAACCGGTCAGCCGGTCTGGCTGTATCGCTTCGGGTATCTCGCTGAAAGCTTGCGCGGCAAGAGCAAAGGCACGCTGCATGCGATGGAAATCCCCTCCACCTTCAACCTACCAAGTGCCTTGGTCGGCAATGCCGTCACGGCCGATGACAAAGCCATGGGCAACCTCGCCAGCGCCTATTGGACCGCATTCGGCAAAAACGGCAATCCGAATGGCGAAGGCAGACTGCATTGGCCTCAGTACAATCCGGCCGCTGATCAATTGATGCACTTCACCAACGAGGGGGCTGTCGTGGGAACCGATCCTCTGAAGTCGAGGCTGGATCTGGTCGCCATACAACGCACTCGCCAGCAGGCATTGCTGACGCCGGCATGTCTCCCCTCCCCTCAAACCGGTTCAGACGGCTCAGGATTCGAATAGCGCCTTGCGATAAACAAGCGGTGTCATTTCTTTCAAGTGTCAGGTCAATTCCGCAGAAGTCAGCCGGGGATTCGCCCGCCATCCTCGAGCAAGCAGGATGATGCTCGCCCCGTATCAGCGTGAGTCGGTAACTGACGAAAATTAACCCAGCCGCGGGTTTTCTTCGCGCAGTTCGCTGGGCGTGGTGCCATACCAGCGACGGATTGCACGGGTGAAACTGCTGACTTCGCTATACCCCAGACTATCGGCGACCTCGGCAACGGACAGCGTGCTGTCCAGCAGCAGGTCATGGGCCAGATAGCGTCGATGAATATCGATGAGGTCGCTGAAATTCCAGCCGTCGCGAAGCAAAGCCCGATGCAGGGTGCGGGCGGTCATGTGCAAGCGATCGGCCATGTCTTCCAGATTAAGTCCACCGCGCAACTCCTGCAGCATGGCACTGCTGGCCATTTCTATCAGGCTGCCCCTGGCGGTCTGGCAGGCGTAGTCCTCCATGGACTCTTCCAGTGCCAGGCGCACGCTAGAGGGGCCCGCCGGGCGATCGACATGCAGCGCTTGAACATCCAAAAGCATTTCGTCTCGTTGCGCCGAGAAAAACACCGGCCTGTCCGCTAACCGCTCCCAGGGCCCGGGATCGACCGGACGCGGACGCCGCAGATGAATTTCGATAATCGGGTTCGGTGCACACACCCAACTGCGCAGGTGATGAATTTGCCTGGCGCACCAGTAGTCCACCTCCTCCACAGCCGGTCGCAGCTTCGCCGGTGCTTGCAGGCCAAAGCGCAGCGTGTCGCCCTGCTGCTCGAAACGAAGATCAATGTGACTGGCCACCAATGGCCAGAAACGTTGCATGGTTTGCAGGGCCTCCATGCGTGTCGGTGCCAGTTGCATGAGGTAGTTCAAACCGAGCAGCTGACCGAGATCCGCGGGCCTTGCGGCAGCGAGGCCGATGGCAGGGTCATTATCTAACGTACGCGCGCACACCCAAAAATGACGGGAAAGGAACGCTGGCAAACGCAGATAGGGTTGGCGGAACGCCGACAGGGGAAAGTTCCAGCGTTGCTGCAACTCGGACAACGGTATCCCGCGCGACTCCAGCAGGCGGATGCCGGCCAGAACCGTTGAAGGTGAAAGCGAGAGGCGTTTTCGGTGATTGGGATAATTATTTGTCAGCCAGGGATTCATGGTTGCTCGTCTATTGCCTGCATGTTGCTTCAGGGTCGCGCGACTGCGGGACCTCGGGGACTCACTCCCTTCACGCCCAAACAAAAATAACAGGTGAATCAAGGAAATGAAGCATAAATCAACTTGCTGCCCTCAGGTGGGACCGGCACGCCTTCGCGCCATTCCCAACCACAACCATCCACTTAATTCAGCCGACGCCCACTTGTGAGCGGACGGAACGAACCTATTGATTTTCTGTGGAGGGCAAGATGGATTCGAGTAACTGGATGAACCTCAATCCGAGCATGTTCTGCCGGCGCGACATGCTCAAGGCGCTGGCGGTCCTGGGGGCAACGGGTGTCTCGGCCAGCCTGCCCGCTGCGAATCTTTGGGCAAACGCCCTGACATTGGATGAGGACGCGGCCTATCAGCTTGGCATGCAAGCCTACGTGTATGGCTATCCATTGATTTACTTCGCCCGCCTGCGCTACACGCGCATGATGGAAGGCGATCCGATGATGAAGATCCGACAAAACCGGGGGCAGTGGCTACATCGCAATGTACCCGTGACGCCTGAAATCCCCGGAGCTCCGCAAACCGATACGCTGTACTCAACCTTGTGGCTGGATCTGCGTGCGCAGCCTTACATCGTTACCATTCCGCAAATGGACGATCGCTATTGGAGCATGCAGTTCTGCGACTTTTTCGGGTCGACCTTCGGCCTACCCAGCCGCCGCAGCTTTTCCAAAGGCGGGCGCGTAGCAGTGGTCGGTCCCGACTGGAACGGGCTGCTGCCTGTTGGCATCGATCTTGTGCTCAGAGCGAAAATCCCGCAGACATTCAATGTCCTGCGTATGTTCTTCGCCAATAACGACGACCGCCTGAAGGCCATCGACTATCAGAAACGCTTTGTCGTCGCGCCTCTGTCGGATTTCCTCGCCGGCCGGGACGCCGTTCCCGGCGTGGCTGCCGAACTCTCCAGGCCTCCCCTGCCGGCGGAAGATCCGCTGGCCGATTTCAAGGTTCTGCAGGACATGTGGCAGGAGTGCGCAGTTTCGAAAGAAGATGCTGCCGTCGCCAACCGTTTTACCCGCCTGGGATTGGCTCCAGGGCAGCACGGCTTCGAACAGCTCACCCCAGAAGTCCAGAAAGGTCTCAAACGTGCCGAACAGGATGGACGCCAGGCAGTGATCAAGGCTTCGCGGGCGCTCGCCGGGCAGCACACGGCCAACGGTTGGACCTTACCGAAACCCAGCCTGGGCTACTACACCGACAGCGACTATCTCTATCGCGCTTCGGTGGCATTGGCCGGCACCATTGCATTGCCGGTGACCGAGAACCCTTATCACTTACTGCAAATGGATGACTCCGGCGCCCTCCTCAATGGCGACTCACGCTACAGCCTGCATTTCCCGGCTGACCAGATTCCCGATGCCGAGGCGTTCTGGTCGCTGCATGCGTACAACAGCAAATACACGGTGATCGACAATCCGATCAATCGATACGCCATTGGTGATCGCACGACCAGCCTGAAGTATGGCGGCGATGGCAGTCTGGACATTTATGTCCAGGCCGAAGACCCGGGAGAGGACAAGCGTTCCAATTGGTTGCCGGTCAAAAGAGGCGATATTTTCTGGCTGATGGTGCGCGCTTATGAGCCCCGTGGCCTGATGAAAGAGTTGCGTTGGGAGGGGCCGAAGCTGATCAAGCTCGGCTGATCCTTGTGTAACAGAGGGGAAACCGGCCTTGACCGTCATGGCAAGGCCACGCCGACCATGGAATGGTCGGCGTTTTTGTTTATGCCCGAAGTGAGAGTCTCTGCAGTGCAGCAATATCGGGGCCTGCAGGCTTCCCACGCACCTCCATGTGCCACATTTGTACCTGTGCATGTGTTAGTGGCTAACAGGGCGTGTACCGACAGAGTTGTCGGCAGAGGGCGAGCCCTGACCGTAGTGCTGCATTAAGGATTTTCTTACTCGAGCTTGCGGAAAGCCTGCTCCACGCCCCACGGTAAACTTCTGCCGCCGGTGGGTGGCCTCTCGAGCCGTTATTCGGCGAGCTGTTTTCTTGCCGTTACCGGCAGAGGGTGCAGCAAGACCTTTCTGAACTTCACCCTGGGACATATCGGCGCGAATTTCTAATAGTTTCGCGCACCGTTCTACGCGAGTGCAGACTCGAGTCTTATATAAAAATTGAACTGACCATAACGTAACTTTGTGCGGGGATACCGACGTGTGCCCTTGACGCGTTCACGTACGGTGCAAGTTACGTTCTGTTGGTAATGATTACGGAGCATTAGATGCTTGTATTTACGCGAAAGATCAACGAGGAGTTCCGAATTGACAGCATACGGGTGACCGTCACCGGGATGCAGAACGGGGAGATCACGCTAGCAATCACAGCGCCAAAGGACGTCCGTATATACCGTGAAGAAGTGCACGGCAAGATCAAGACCCAAGAGCACCAGAACATCATTGACCGTGATTAATCGAGAACTTATCTCCCGCAGCGCGGCGATTCCACGGGGAGCTCCGCCATTAAATGTCACGCATCGAATATCCGAGAGAAGGGATTTACAAGTGTTGAGTAACGAGTACATGAACCCGGACCAGCTCAAGATCTACTGGACCATGCTTGCTGATCAGCAAGAACAACTGGAAGACCGTGTCGCCGAAGCGCGAACGCTCATTCTGGAGCTCGGGTCGTCGGCCGACCCCGTCGATCTTGCAGTACTGGAAGAAACACGCATTGAAATCCTGCGCCAGATAGACCATGACCAGAACAACCTGAGTGCTATTCGCAAAGCCCGTGAGCGAATCGTGAGCAAGGACTTTGGCTGGTGCATCATCTGTGACGAACCTATTGGCCTGGCGCGCCTGCTGTCACAGCCGATCGCAGAGCGCTGTATCGAACATCAGCACATGTGGGAGAAGCGGTTAGCGCAGATGGCCAAGGGAGCGGCACTGTGACCACTGCGCGGTGGCCGTCCGTCGCGGCCAGCCCGCGAATTCGCGGCGCGTTTAATCGTTTTTTACTGCTATCGGTGCAAGATCAGAAAACCCTGTTCCGATTGCCAGATAGACTGGTGCCTGCATAGAAGCGCACCCGCCACCGCCAGTTGAATTTCCCTCCCCTGGGAGGCTGGCCAGGCTGCGAATCCACTGCGCAAGGCCCTTTCGTGATCCCTGGATCTTCACACGACCGAGGTACTCCATGCCCCACTCCATACGCTTGTTGAGCCTTGCCATGCTGCAGGCCTCCCTATTGATCGCTGCTGCGTCCACATCGCCGCAGACGCTGGCCGCGACGGCGCCGGCCGTCGAGGTGCGCGCACCGGACAGCTTCTACGATCCGCCCGCCAACCCACCCGCCAAACCCGGCGTGTTGCTGCGCAGCGAGCCCCTGGCCGAAGCAAGCCTTCCCGCCGGCATGCGCGGCTGGCGCATCCAGTACAGCACCTCGGTGGACGACCACACCCCGGCCACCGCCGTGGCGACCGTCTTCGCGCCGACCGAGATGCCGGCCGGACCGCGCCCGGTGATCACTTGGGAACACGGCACTACAGGCCTGGTGCAACGCTGCATGCCGTCACTGATCTCGGTGCCGACTGAGGGCATTCCCGCCCGCGACAAGATCGTCAAGGCCGGCTGGGTCGTGGTGGCGACCGACTATTCGTTCACCGAAAAAGGCGGCCCGCACCCCTACATCATCGGCGAAGGCGAAGCCCGCGCGGCCCTCGACGCCACCCGGGCGGCACGGCAGATGCCCGAATTGAGCCTGGACGAGCGCACCGTGGTCTGGGGCCACTCGCAGGGCGGCCACTCGGCGCTCTGGACCGGCATAGTCGCGCCGCGCTACGCACCAGACGTGAAGGTGCTGGGCGTGGTCGGCATCGCCCCGGCGGCGAACATGAAGGACATCCTGGAAAACAACGTTGCGGTGAACAAACGTCTCGGCCCGTACATCGCCCAGGCCTACAGCCGCTTCTACCCGGACGTCAAATTCGACCAGGCAATCCGCCCCGAGGCGCGCGTCGCCGCCCATGAGATCGCCGGGCTCTGCGGCTTCTTCCCACCGCAGGATCCACAGCGTATCCAGGCGCTCACCACGACCTTCGAAGGTCCGTCGCTGAACCTGCCGGCGGACAAGGCCCTTGCGGCCCGGCTGGAGCAGAACACTGCCAACCAGCCGATCCCCATGCCGGAACTGATCATCCAGGGCCTCGCCGACCCGGTGGTGCTGCCGTCGATCACCCAGCGCTACGTCGACGAACGCTGCAAGGCCAGCCAGCGCCTGGAGTACTGGACCGTCGCCGAACGTGACCACGGCACTATCGTACGCCCGGGAACCCCGCTGGAGCAGCCGCTGATGGACTGGACCCAGGCACGTTTCGACGGCAAGGCGCAGGCTCAGGGCTGCTCGACCAAACCGTTGTAACGACCGCGGGCCTCTGCCTGACCCGAGCACTACCGACCGGCCCCTTCGCGGGCCGGTTTTCTTTTCCGCCGCAGGGTATTCCGGCCAGCGCCAAGGGCGCGCCGCTCAGGGCAGCCAATCCTCGGCCAACGCTGGCGCTTCATTGCCCTTTGAACCTAGACGACCGCCCCGCTACTTCGCGCGCCACGTCCAAATCCATGGCCGGCTTTGGTCACCCTAATAAACAAAGGCGCACATGCGCCCCGTGTATTGGCCGGAAGACGCCCAGCCGGCCGCCGACGCAGGCTATGGCGACGCAGAGCGCTGGCTATTCGCCTAATTAGCGATATTTCAGAACGAACTGGGCCATCGCACTCGCTCGCCCAGGGACAACCTGGTCGCCAATCTGAATGTAACGCCTCCCAGATTCAGGTCGTTGCGCCCCTCGGGAGTGATTGCAATCAGCCTCATCGGCTGCCCCAGGTAAACAGGCGTAGTGTTATCGGGCGGGTGCATCTACACCCCGACACCTTGAAGACAGGTTCAATATCCCGGCAGCGGCATCCTGAACATTGACGGTATCCACGACCATTTCTACCGCCATATCGCTATCGCAGTTCAGCGCAATGGTGAAACCTACATTGGGGTCGACGCTCCCCACACCTGCCAGACTGCTCGTATCAACGCGTCTCAGATCCACACTTACTTCTGGCTCCAGCAAGGTACAGGACCTTGCTGAAAGGGTAAGTGCGTTGGCGCCTACGTAGACGCAGATGTAGAAATCTTCCGGTCGCCCTGCAACAAGGCCATCATCGATCCGCATTGTATTCAAGCAGTTGCTCCTTCGGCAGTTGATAGAACCCCAGCTTCAATTCGGCGGCCGCCACATACCACACCAGCACATCGAGCCCGAGCGATCAGGTTTAGTTTTGCAGTTCGCCGCAGGGGGAAATCTGGATCCAGCCCGTCGTATTCACAGGGGTATATGAACTCGCCTTCGGGCCCCTCATCGCAATGGCATAGCCAATGCCCAACACTGAAAAGCGGAAGTCGGTATAAATCCGGCCACCATAGGACCAGGTCGAACCGGAGCCTGAAGCATCGCCCTCGCATGAGACGATTCGCCCCGATATCACACTGGAACATCTTCCCCTCCACGGAGGGTTTCGAGTTGGTCGAGATGGTGATATCTGCACTCCAGTGGTCTTCGGGCTGCTCGACAGTTTCTGCGTCGGGCGGCACCACATATAAATTCTTCAGATCACAATCCGTGTCTACATGCACTTCAAGCCGTCTGCCATACGGAAAACAAAAGCAGAACAGTGACTACTAACTTGCTCATTAGAATTTCAACCTTGCGGAAAAATGGCGCTGTTCAGGCGCTTTCCCGGTCTACGGAAAGTCCACAGGATGACGCCCGGCACCCACCGAAAGCTGATGAGGCCAGGATCGTCAGAAGGAAAAACTCGCTTCCTCGGTCATGACGCCGAAGTCGTCCACGGCGACCCAGGCCACCTTGCGTGGCTCTGTTGCGGCGATCGGATAACTCGCGGTTTCATGCGGGGCCAGCAGCGCCGCTTCCGGGATATCAACCCCATTCACCTTCAGGTACGCCAGCGAGACGTAGAACGGCGTCGGGTTGTTCACCTTCAGCTGCCCCATCGTGCCGCGATCGAAGGCGAGGCTGCGGTAGGCCTTGGCTGCCTGTTCCGGCTTCAGCGCCGCAGGCCGGCAGATCAGCTTCAGCTGGAATACCACCACCGTCTTGAGCACATCCTCCGCGTCCTTCTCCGAGGGAGGGATGACCTTCACGTTCAGCCAGAACAGCGTCTCGCGGTCCTTTGCCAATGCCCCCGGCGCCTTGATGATGCGCAGCGTGCGACTGACGCCCGAGTCCAGGCGGAACAGCGGCGGCACCACGGTCAACAGATCCGTTTCCCGCTCCGCCGCGTCGGTGATCCACGACTGGATCAGGTGCGGCGGCGAGCCCGTCGTGCGGTCGCGCACCCGCAAGCCCGCCTCGCGCTTGCCCTCGGCGAAGATCACCCGGGTCGCGCCCAGTTGCACATCGGCCTGGGCCAGCAGCGGGCCCAGGCCGCTCAGGCAGAACAGCAGACAAGCCAGCTTTCGCATCTTTCTTCACCTCACTCACACTTGGCCGACGTGTTGACGATGCCGGTGCCGTTCTTGTCTTCGGGCAGCTCGTACTTGGCCTTGCAGCTGTTGCCCGCGCCCTCGCCCCAGGAGACCTTGAGCACGCCGGTGGGCTGGAGGCCGGTCAGGTAGATCTGGCCCTTGTTGCCGACGATGTTGTCCGGATTGATCGGCTCGCCCTCGATATCCACGCGGGCGCCGAAGGGCACGAAGCCGAGCTGGTTCTTCAGCGAAATCAGTGCGCGGCGGCCGATGCGCGAGACGAACTTGGCGCGGGTCAGGGCGCCACGGGTCGGCACCACGTCTTTCACCGAGTCGACCATTTCCACGTCCTCCGGAGCCGCCTCGACGGACAGGCCGACCGAGTTCTTCCGGTAAGGCGTGGTGTAGGGGACAATGGCGTAGCCGCGGGAGTCAGTGTAGACGCCCGACTGACCCTGGACCTTCACCCCCGCCGCACCTCCGGCATCGACCAGTGCCGGGGTCTCACCCATGTACTGGCCGACGGTGACGCCATCGCCATGTAGCAACACGCCGCCGCGGGCGCTGTAGTTTATCTGGGTGCTCGAGTCGTTGTAGGTGT
This sequence comes from Pseudomonas sp. URMO17WK12:I12, assembly GCF_000514395.1. Taxonomy (NCBI): domain Bacteria; kingdom Pseudomonadati; phylum Pseudomonadota; class Gammaproteobacteria; order Pseudomonadales; family Pseudomonadaceae; genus Pseudomonas; species Pseudomonas sp. URMO17WK12:I12. Next base: position 90,886 of record NZ_AZVV01000008.1, on the reverse strand, counting down.
AGCCAGCCGCGAACTCGCCGGCCCCGCTCATGTAGCGCGCATTGAGGCTGCCATCGTTGCCACCGCCGGATTCGGTATAGCCCTGCTGCGCCGACCACGACAGGTTTTTGTCCTGCAGCGCATGGCCAGATAGGTTGACCCGGTGGCTGGCGCTGCCGCTCTTGCTAGTGGCATAGCTGTAGGAGCTGAAGAAGCCGTCGAACGGAATGCTCACGCTCACCGACAACGCATTGTCGGTGCTGACGTCGCTTTCCTGTTCATCCTGGGTGATCGAGCGGGTGTGACTGTAGTCGACGCTGAAGCTGACGTCCTTCCAGAAGTTGCTGTAGCCGACCGAAACCGACTGGTCCTTACGCCCGTTGCCCCAGTAGTCCTCACTGTAAAGGCTCATGTTCAGCGCTCCCAGTTCCGGCGACAGCGACTGGTTCATCGACACCTCGAAGCGGCTCTTGCGCCGGTTCAGGTAGCCCGAGCCGCCGTCGGTGTAGGTGTCGAGCACCTCGGTCATGCCGGCGTAGCCCTCAGTGGAATAGCGATAGGCGGCCAGGGCAAAGTCGGTGCCGGAGTCGACGAAGTTCTTGTTGTAGCGAATACGTGCCGACTGCCCGCCGGTCTTCTCCTCGTTGAAGGCCTGCGACCAGGCCTGGGTGATATCGGCAGAAACAGCCCCCCAGTCACCCATGTTCAGGCCGAGGCCGGCGGCGACGGAGTGATATACGTCGGCGGCTTGGAAACCGCCATAGACGGTCGTGCCATGGGCCAGGCCCTTTATGGCGGTGGCCTGCACGACCTTGCGCTTCTCCACGTCGTCGCTCGACGGCCGGTAGTCGCCGGCGGCCACGCTGTAGCTGAAGGCGCCTTCGCGACGCATGATCGCCAGGCTGGAGAACGGCACGATGAATTCCTGCTGGGTGCCGTCGCTCTCTTCTACGGTCACCATCAGATCACCGTTGCCGCCGGTGGCGTAGAGGTCGCTGATCTCGAACGGGCCGGGGGAGACGCTGTCTTTGTAGACTACATAGCCGTTCTGCCGCACAGTCACTAGCGCGGCCGTGCGGGCGATGCCGCGTACGATGGGCGCATAGCCGCGCTGACTCTCCGGCAGCATGTCCTCGTCGGTGCCGAGCTGGAAGCCCATGAAGGGCACCGAGTCGAACACCTCGGAGGACGTGGTGGCCGCGCCGACGGTCAGTTCCGAGCCGATGCTCGGGAACACGCGCTTGGCGTAATTGTAGACCGACTCAATCTGCATGTCGGCGCTGCTCGAGGATTTGTTCACCGAAGTGAAGTTGCGGATGCGCCAGCCGCCGATATTTACCCCTGGCAGCAGCGACAGGCTCTGCGAGGACGAATTGCCGCCACCCTTGCGCGAGCTGCTGTTCAAGCCGCTGAAGCCATAGTTGAGGAAGGCGGCGTTCTCGCCCTGGTCCCACAGTGAGGGCGATACGCTGCCGCGCGCCTGCTTGACCATGGAGGCCTGCGGCACGCTGACATTGAGGCGCTGGGAGGCGAACACGAATTCGGTGGTGGCCTGCGGCACGGCATCGATGCTCAGGCATTTGGACAGCTGCCCCACGCCCTGTATGAGCGACAAGTCGACGCCCCACTTGTCGAGCATCTCCAGCGACAGGCAGGGCTGCAGTACCTGGCCTTCGGTCGGCTCGAAGCGGATATCGCGCTTGTCCACGGCCTTGCCGTTGACATAGACATCGACGCGATAGATGCCAGGCAACTGCCCGGCCTGCCCCTGGAATACCGACAGATCGGTGACCGCTGGTGCGCCTCCGCCACTGTTCAGCATGGCCGGATCGAAGTATTCCTCAGCGCGAACGGGCCCCACTCCCACCATGATGAGCAGCGCCGTCCCTCCGGCAACGCTGACGAGACCGAGACGCACGAGGCCCATTATCCGTTACCTTTCAACGCAGTGTTGGCATGGACTTGGCCGGCCGAACCGTAGTCGTTGATGACCTGCCATTTCACCTCACAGGCGGTGCCGGAAACCGCGCCGGCGAAGGTCTTAGATTCACCGGGCGCGACCCACCCGGGCGTCTTGATCTCCACGCCGCTGACCTTCACCGAGGCGAAATTCATGTAGTACTTGGTCGGGTTGCTGACGCCGAGGCTGGCGCCGCGGCAGTGCCATTGCAAGCCGGCCGCCATGGCATCCACGGTGTTGGCGAGCAGCGCCTGCGGCCGGTAGATCAGCTTCATCCGCGATTGCACGGAGAGGGTCAGTTGGTTGGCATCGACGCCAGACTTGACCGATGGAATGGAGCGCACGTTGAGCCAGAACAGCGATTCGCGGTCTTCCGGCAGGTTGCCGATCTTGATCACCCGCAATAGACTGGCCGACTCGGGAGCCATCTTGAACAGCGGCGGCGTCACCAGAAACACCGACTGGGCATCGCCGCCCTTCTCGTCCTCGACCCAGGCTTGGACCAGGAAGGCGCTCTTGTCGGTATTTTCCAGACCGATGGAAGTGTCCTTCACCGCCCCCTTGAAAACCAAGCGAGTGCCGCCGACGACGACACCGGCGTGGGCAACTTGCAGGGAAGAGACAAGCAACAGACAAGCCGCTATGAATACATGTTTCACGACATTTACCCTCAAAAGAACCCATCTGGCGATGGAAGGAAGTTCATTTGAGAGAAATATAAAAAATTACCATCCAACAACATATCAGGGATGTATTGTAGATTTGTAGGGATTCCCTTATCTCCCTAAAAAGCACACAGCGACGGACCGCCAACAGGTCCACCCCAAGAAACAATTACATATATTAATATAATAATTATCTGCGCAACTCTCTAGCGCGCCGCCTTAACTATCGATATTTAAGTGTAAATTGAGCAGTACCTTTAGCCTTACCCACCACTACCTTGCTTGCATTCTGATAATAGCGCGCCGCCATATTTATAGTATTTTGCCCCAGCGTGGCCTGGGGAATTATTCGAACTTCCTCACCCAACGGCATGATGGTCACACCATCCGCTTGCAAGAGCTGAATGGCCACTCCCGAAGCCCCGCCCGAATCCACTCTCAATAATCCCTTGCTGGCATCGGCAGCGCCAGAACTGCTGACCGTCATGTCGATTGCAACTTCCCCATTGCATTGCAAAGGTATGGAGAAATGCTCCGCCGGGGAAACGCTGCCGACACCTTTTAAATATTCACTCGCACTTACCTGATGAAGATTGACATCGATCTCACTGTCGACCAAATCGCACCCGAGCCCTTCATGGGTTACGCTGCCCGCACCAATATACATATAGCCACTATCATACTCAATATATGGAGTCCTGAGATGCGCATATCTCAAGTTCAGCAAATTGGTCTGAGGAAAGGCATAGGTGCCGGGCTTTATCGGGCCAGTCGAGACATATATGAGCATCACCTCCAACCAACCAGGATCGTCATAACTATTTTCTGAAGACCAAAAATAATTAGAACTGTCAACCGGAGTCCAGTCTGCAGTACCCAAACCAACAGCCTTTAGTCCAATGGCAACTCCAACCCCATCAATTCCTGTTTTATACAGCGGATAACTTTCCCCTTGATACTTCCACGTCACACCAGCTCTATCAGCCACTGCGTTAGCCATCCCCACGTAATTATCTCCATGCGGACAGCCCCCCGCACTTGTAATTATCTGACGTCCACTAAAAACCGGCCCCCCCAGCTGAACCCCGACCTGAGATACATCCTGCGCAAGATCAACCTCAATCTGCGGTGACGGCATAGAAAGATCATAAACTTGACAATCATCTGTCGCCGCCTCAGCCGCGCGAAACGCAAATACAGCGAAGGAAAAAGCAAGAATAGGAAATAGCCTTCTCATCACCGCCACCCCATTACATCGAATTTACCCAGACAACAAAAAACCCGACCAAACCAAAGACTCAGCCGGGATTACCGATTAGTTGTAAACCAGCGTGAAGTTGGCAACCGCGTCAGCCTTACCACCCACCACGGTCTTCGAGGTAGCCATGTACTTGGCGACATAGTTCAGCACCAAGTCGGTCTGCCCTTCCGCCAGCGGGTTGTACACGGACTGGTGGTGCAGCTTGATTTGGGTGGTACTGTCGTACTCGTAAAATGCTATACCCACGCCCTTGGCGCCACCCTCGGCAGACTGCAGCGCAAGCAGGTCGGCGTTCTCGGCATCGGCCGAACCGTCGAAGACCACGCCCACGCTGCCGATGCCGGTCGGACAGTTAGCCAACGAGATCTTCAGCGGCGCCGAACCCAAGGTGGCACCCACCACGCCTCCGAAGGCGGTGCGGTCGACCATGCCCAGGTCGAGATCCATGGCTTGGGCGCCGCCAACGACGTCACAACCCTTGTCGATGATCGTGCCGGTGATGGCGATGCTGCCGGCGGCGGCATAACTTTGTGCAGCCAGCATGCCAGAGAAGATGACAGCAGAAGCCAGGAGAAATTTTTTCATAACAAAACCTACTTGATTGATAAAATGCATCGTTGATACCCGAGCCATGCTTCCTCGAGATGGAATCATTATATCAATGCAAAAAGCACCGACCCAGAAGGCGATCCTTAGCCGCATGTAGGGATTCCCCTCATTAACTATCAAAGCACAAAGTACGCGATATAGAACGAACCACCTTAGTTATAAACCAGGGTGAAATTAACCACAGCACTGGCCTTACCAGCCGTTACCGTTTCGGAGGTCGCCTTATACTTTGCGACATAGCGCAATGTGGTTCCCGACTCACCGTTGAGGATATTCGCCCGCCCCTGCATTCGCAGTGGAATCAGTGTCGTCCCATCGATTTCATAGAGAGCGATACCTACCCCCTGCGCACTGTTGGCACCCTGTAGGGCGAGAATGGCATCGTCGTCCGCGCTGGATATTCCGTCGAATACCAGCCCCACACTGGTCAGCGAAGGATGGCAGTTGGCTAGTTCGATGTTGAACTGCGCCGAACCGACGGTGGAACCGGCACCCTTGAACGATTTGACACTCATGATACCCATGTTCACGGTTTGCGCATCACTGCCCGGCGCAACATCACAGCCACCAGCAATGATCTCGCCATCGAAATTGATCACGCCATCGGAAGCGGCCTGAACGGAAGAAAAGCCCAGCACTCCCAACAACGCACAAAGAGAAACAACAGGAAACTTTGACATGATGATTAACCTCGCAAGCGGTGACTGTCGCAGACGACCCGACACTACCCCCCATCCAGAGAAGTAGAACAATGAATTTCTAGTTGTAGACCAAGGCGAAGTTTGCAACCGCTTCGGCAGTTCCGGCCGCCATATCCTTCGAGGTCGATTTGAACTTCAGGATATAACGCAAGAGCATGGCGGTCTGTCCTTCGGCGATGGGCTTGAATTCGGACTGCCGATACAACGGGATCTGTGTCGTGGAATCGGATTCGTAAAACGCAATACCCACTCCCTCGGCGGCATCTTTCCCCTGCAGCGCCAATAAACGGGTATCCGACAGATTTGCCGGCCCGTCAAATACTATCCCGACGCCACCAGGCATTACCGGACAATTGATCAGCGGAATTTCGATCACCCCGGCGCCGGAAGTTGCGCCGGCCATCCCACCGAAGGATGAAATATCCAGCTGCCCCAACTCGATACTCAGCGACTTGCTGTCGCCGGGAACATCGCAGCCCTTGTCCAGCACCGCGCCGGTTACATGTACAGACCCTTCAATTCTGGGAGTGCCTGGCTCCGCCTGGACTATTTCGTACTCAACCAGATACCCGACAGCAATAGCGCCCACCAGTAGTATTCTCTTCATTTTTTTCATGGGATTGATTCTCTCCCGAGAGCTGTTCATGTCTTAATAACAGAAGTTACTACAACACTCCGTGCAGCCCCCCTGAATGACAAGTAGGGAAATCCCTAATCGGACAACCGCGAAAAATCCGAAGTACTCAAAAAAGCGGACAATGGGGAGCCGCCCCACTGAACGCTAACCCCCCCCCCATCCGAATCATCGGAGGCCTCGCCGGAGCGAAGTGTCCGCTACCCAGCACAGCAGCAGGAACAGCACCACCGACATCAACAGGAAACACTACCCGCCCTCCTGCGGCTGGGCGGTCTGGGCGGTTTCTTCCGCGCGCGGGCTCATCAGAAGACCCAAAAGGTGGAGGCACCGACTGCTCCGCAGCGATGCCACGAATAGCATCTGCCTCACGAAAGTCAGCATGCAGATCGACACCCTCCTGCCAGGAGGACTCGACGGTAGCGCCTACCGCCTGGCCGAGCGCGAAGCCCGCCTCGACATCGGTCTGGCGATTCAGGCGCTGAAGCCGATTTTGCTTCGCTTCGTCCCACCGCAGCTTGGCAAGCGCGCAGGGACAGGTCGGGGTGCCCGCCCCGCCCCTCCTCACGCTCCCTGCGAGCGCCTCCGCCCCCCCCTGAAGACTGCCCTGTTCGGCCATGGAGATCGTGGCACCGGACAGAAAGAGCATGACCATTCTTACGAAACCGCGCAGCATCCTGCGCTCGGTTAAAAGCGCAGGTAGGCCGACGCTGTGGTCTGGTCGACGTCCAGATCGCCGACCTTCAGGGCCACCTGCTCCAGGCGCAGGCCCAGTCCGCCGACCACATCCACTTCGGCACCGAAGCCATATAGGGTGTCCATGTCCTCGGACGAACCAGTAACATCGTCGTCATCGCTGCGCCAGGCATGCAACCCTGCGATGCCATAGACACGGATACGCTGCCCCAGCGGGAACCCCAGTTGCGCACTTGCCTGGGCTGATTGGCCGCTGAAACTCTCGCGACCGCCGCTTAGTTCGCCAAAGTCCACCACCGCGCCCTCGAAGGCCAGGTAGTCATTCAGGCGATACCCTGCATAGACCTTGTAGCTCTCATCGGAATCGTCGAGCTCGCGCTCGTCGACCTCGAAGCGGGCAATGCCGCCGCCGACAAACAGGCCGCTGTCGGCTAGAGCAAAGGCCGAACCGGACAGCAGAACAATCGTGGAAATTAATTTCGACAAACGCATACCTACTCCCATTTCTTGTAAATTTCGAAAAGCCGTTGGTCACTCGCTAAAAAACGTCATCCCCAGCAGACTGCGGAGTGATTGCGCAGCGCCTAAAACATGGATAAAACAACCATCGACACCGGCGATGTGAAACCGATGAGATCGGCGGGCAACTCGCCGCGCATTACCGCTCAGCACAGCAGCAGGAACAGCAATATCGTCATCAGAAAAACGCGCAATATCGTCATCAGAAAAAAACTCATTATCGTCATCAGGAAAAAGCCCAGTCCGCCTTCCCGCGACCCGACGGCCTGTTCAACCCCTTCCACCCCCCGCCCCATCAGAAGCCCCGGTAGGAGGAGGCGCCGTCCTGCTCCGCAGCGATGCCACGAATAGCATCCGCCTCACGAAAGTCAGCATGCAGATCGACACCCCCCTGCCAGGAGGACTCGACGGTAGCGCCCACCGTCTGACCGAGGGCGAAGCCCGCCTCGACATCGGCCTGGCGATTCAGGCGCTGAAGCCGATTTTGCTTCGCTTCGTCCCGCCGTAGCTTGGCAAGCGCGCCGCGCAGGGACAGGTCGGGCTGCCCGCCCCGCCCCTCCTCACGCTCCCCGCGAGCGCCTCCGGCGTCCTCCTGAAGACCGCCCTGTTCGGCCGTGACGATCGTGGCACCGGACAGAAAGAGCATGACCATGATGGTTTTTGCGAAACGCATGATTCCCCTCGGTTGCGGCCCAACTGAGCCCTAAAGAAAATGGCCGTGCCGACGGATACGCGGCATCGGTATTCATTGTTCATCTGCAAAGGCACTCGGGTTCGCGACGGGCAGCACCGCCGGCACGAGTGCGGAAAAAGGTGCCAGGACCGGGCGCCGCACCCCTTGCGCCAGGGCGCCCGGTGCTGGGCTGACTCGTCACTGCTGGAGCAATTCGGGCAACACGTCGGCCGTCAATTCAGCCATCGCCGCGATATCGATCGCCGCCATCGGCCGACCAAGCAGATAGCCCTGGGCATAGCGGCAACCGAGCGAGCACAGCAAGGCCAGTTGCGCCGGCGTCTCGACGCCCTCCACCACCAGCTCGACGCCCATGGCGCGCGCCATGTCCACCGCGGACCGGATAACCTCCACGCTACGTGGCTGCAGATCGCTGGCGCGAATGAAGGCAGCATCGAGCTTCACCTCGTTGAACGGCAGCTCGCACAACCGGTTCAACGACGAAAAGCCCAAGCCGAAGTCGTCCATCGACACCTTGCAGCCGAGCATGCGCAGGCGCAGCAGCGCTTCCTGGGCGGCGGGCAGGTCGGCGATCTCGCCGGTCTCGGTCAGTTCCAGGGTGATGGCGCCCGGCGGCAGCCAATGTTCGGCCAGCGCGGCACGAATGCGCTCGACCAGATGCTGCGATTCCAGTTGCGCGGTGTGAACGTTAAACGCCATGGGCAGGTGAATACCGCGCTGACGCAGGGAACACTGGAACTTCAGGCTAGGCAGGAACATTGCCCAGAACAGTTCGTCGAGCAAGCCGTACGCCTCGATGACCGGCAGGAACGCCGCCGGGCCGAGCAGCCCCTGCTGCGGATGACGCCAGCGCGCCAGCACTTCGACGCCGACGACGCGGTTGAGCTGGATGTCGCGCTTGGGCTGAAAGAAAGGTTCGAACTCATCCTCCAGCAGGGCACGCCGCACTTCGGCAAACCCGGGCTGTGCAGGCGGTACGCCAGACACCACAGCCGGGTGGGGGGTGCTTGCCGCTGCACGTTCCATCAGCGCAGCGATCTTGCGCAGCGTGTACGGCTTGCCCAGGTCACCGATATAGGCGAGCCCCAGCCCCGCCACCATGGCGGCGACGCCACAGCGTAGCGAGGGCTCGATATCGCTGCAGATGATCACCGCTTCCACCAGCCGCTCTTGCGCGGCGCGCCGAAGGAAGGCCAGGCCATCCATGCCTGCCATCTGCAGATCGCAGATCACCAGACGCACACCACCACAGGCACGCAACAGCGCAAGCGCCTCCGCCCCATCGCCCGCTTCCAGCGCGTCGGTAACGCCGATCAACCCGAGCGTGGCGCGCAGGACGGCACGCTGAAAACGATTGTCCTCGAGCAGAATGACCTTGCCGGTTTGCATGATTTGTCCCCATAGGTTGCATGCCGGCAAAGCTACACAATACCCGGAACAGACTTCCCCTAAGCCCTTGTAGGGTTTTCCCTATTCCGGGAAATCGCCTTTCAGCACGCGGGATAATCCGAGAAAATATGCAGTGTTCCCCTACCCGTTGCGGCGGGTTGGATTAAAGTGAGTTGGATTAAATTGAATTGGCGTGCAGCCTTCGAGGTAACCATGAGTAAGATAATGATTGTCGACGATCATCCCACTGTACGTCTGGCGGTCAGGGTGATCCTGGAGCGCGAGGGTCACCAGATAGTCGCGGAGGCCGACAACGGCATCGACGCGATCAAGCTGGCCCGCGAGGCGATGCCGGACATCGCCATCATCGACATCGGCATTCCGTTGCTCGACGGGCTGGACGTCATCGGCCGCATGCGCAGCATCGGCTTGCGCATCGACACCCTGGTGCTGACCTCGCGGCCCTCCTCGCTCTTCGCCAGCCGCTGCATGAACGCCGGCGCGTCCGGCTACATCAACAAGAGCGACAACCTGGAGGAGCTGGTCAGCGCGGTGAAGGCGGTGGCCGCCGGCTACGGTTTTTTCCCGCGGGACGCCCTCTACGATCGCGAACACAACAACGAAAAAGAGGCCTTCGGCTCGCTGACCGACCGCGAAATGATGGTGCTGCAGGCCATCGTCCGCGGCGTGAAGATCAAGGACATCGCCACCACCATGCTGCTCAGCGACAAGACCGTGAGCACCTACAAATCGCGGATCATGCAAAAGCTCAGCGTGGGCAACAACGTTGAACTGGTGGACTGCGCACGGCGCAACGGCTTGGCCTGATGCTGGCTTCGGCGCTCGCTCGCCGAGCGATGGCCTCGGACGACAGCCTCCCACTCGCTCGCCTGTAGGACTGACGATGAAACGACTGTTTCGCCCACTTCTGTTCCTCGCCGTCGCCCTTGCCGCCAGCCTCGCCGGCGCCGACGAACTCGAACTGCTGGCCCGCACGCACTACCGCCTTGCGCTGAACGATCCGCTGACCCTGCAACTCATGTCCGCCCGGCAACGGATCGTCGTCGGCGTGGTCCGGCCGGATTTCCGCCCCTTCGACATCACCACCGACGGGCGGGCCTACGAAGGCCTGTCGGCGGACTACCTGGCCATCGTGAAGGACACCCTGGGCGTCGAGGTGAAGATACGCCCGTTCGACAGTCTCGAAGACGCCTTCGCGGCACTGTCCGGGCGCGAGATCGACCTGCTCAGCACCATCACGCCCGAGCAGGTCGCCGGCCACCGGGCCCGGCTCAGCGACGCCTACAGCCAGGACAGTCCCCACCTCTTCAATCGCACCAACGAGCTGCGCCAGCTCGATCGCCTGGTGGGCGTCTCCATCGCGATGAGGGCCGGCTACCTGCCCCCCGACCAGGCGAAGCAGCTGTTCCCCGGGGCCAACCTGCATTTCTTCAAGACCGATGAACAGGCCATCGCCGCCGTCGCGTTCGGCAACCTGGACCTGTACTTTGGCAATTCACTGAGCGCCGGCTACGTGATCAATCGCAGCTACTACAACTACATTCGTCCGCTGGCCTACCGGATACCTCCGCTGCGCGGCATCGGTTTCGCCGTGCGCGACGATGACGGCCTGTTGCTGCATGCAATCAACGCTGTCCTGGCCGGCATCACCGAGGACCGCCGTGAGGAAATTGCCCGGCGCTGGATCGGCGGCGTGGACTTCGGCGCGGATACCCAGTTGCACCTCACCTCGTTGCAGACGAACTGGCTGGCCCGCCACCCATCGATCGTCTTCGGCGCCGTCGAGGACTTGCCGCCCATTTCCTTTTACGACGAGTACGGCCGCTACAGCGGCCTGGTGGCCGACCTGCTGAACATAGCCACGTCGCAGACCGGCATCCGATTCGAGCTGCGCCGGCATGCCCAAACCAGCGAGATGACCCAGGACCTGGCGACTGGCAAGACCCAACTGGTCGTCACCTCGCCTACCAGCCACATACCCGGCCTGCACTACACCCACCCGTTCGTCGCCGGCGCCTATGTCTACATCGGCCGCACCGATGGAGACTCGGACGGCAGCACGCCACGGCGCCTGGCGCTGTCTCGCGGCCACCCGCTGGAAAGCTTCTTCCACACCCGTCATCCGGATCTGCAACTGGTCGGTACCGACAGCCTGCGCGAGTCGCTGCGAGCGGTGGCTGTCGGCGATGCCGACCTCACCGTCGCCGGCATCACCACGGCCCAGTACCTGCTCAATGTCCTCAACAGCCCGAATCTGCGTATCGGCGGGCTGGTCGATGCGCCCGATGCCCTGCTCGCCTTCGCCAGCCCGGACCCGACCCTGATCGGCGTCCTGGACCAGGTCCTGCTGCAGGTTCCGCCCAACGAGATCAATACCCTCGCCACCCGCTGGCGTACCAACGCCGCGCAGACGGAAACCACCTGGCAACGCTACAAGCCGCTGTTCCTGCAGATGCTGATCGCCTCGGCAGCCTTCCTCGCCCTCACCCTGCTCTGGGCCATCTACCTGCGCCGACAGATCCGCCAGCGCGAACGGGCCGAGGCGGCGCTGGCTGAGCAGCTGGCGTTCAAGCAGTCGCTGATCAACGGCATTCCCCAGCCGGTGTATGTCCGCGACCGCGACGGCAACCTGCTGAGCTGCAACGACAAGCTCCTGGAGCTCACTCAGATGTCCCGGGAACAGGTGATCGGCCAACCCACCCGGGCGATCACCACGCTGCCCGCCGAAGAGCAGCGGATGCTCGAGCGTGAGTACGAACAGGTGATCGCCAGCGGGGCGGCCCAGGAGAGCGACCGTGAACTGCACGTGAATGGCGCCGTCCACCACCTCTTCCACTGGATCCACCCATACCGCAATGCCGAAGGCGAGATCCGCGGCATCATCGGCGGCCTGATCGATATCAGCGAGCGCCTGCGTCTGGTCGACGCGCTGCGCTCGGCCAAGGAACAGGCCGACCAGGCCAGCCGGGTGAAGAGCACCTTCCTGGCGACCATGAGCCACGAGATCCGTACGCCGATGAACGCCATCATCGGCATGCTCGAACTGGCGTTACGCAAGCTGGATGCCGGCCAGACCGACCGCAAGGCGATCGAGGTGGCCTACGACTCCTCCCACGGCCTGCTCGAACTGATTGGCGACATCCTCGACATCTCCAAGATCGAGGCCGGCAACATGACCCTGAAACCCGCGGCGGAACACCTCGGCGAACTGATCCTCTCGGTGGTCCGGGTCTTCGACGGGCTGACCAAGCAGAAGGGCCTGCAACTGGACCTGGCGCTGGACGACAGCGTGCGCCGCTGCGTGTCCGTCGATGCGCTGCGCTTCAAGCAGGTGCTTTCCAACCTGCTGAGCAACGCCATCAAGTTCACCGACGAAGGCAGCGTCGGCATCAGCGCCAGTACCCGCCCCGCCGGACAGGACGCGATCCTGCTGCACCTGAGCGTGCGCGATAGCGGCATCGGCATCAGCGCCGCCGATCAGGACCGCCTGTTCGCCCCTTTCACCCAGGTCGTCGCCCCGGGCCATGCGGCGCGCGGCGGAACCGGGCTGGGACTGTCGATCTGCCGCTCCATCAGCGAAATGATGGGCGGCCAGTTGTACCTGGAAAGCACCCTGGGCGAGGGCACCGTCGTACACCTGGAGCTGCCGCTGCCCCTGGCCACGGATGCGCAGATTGAAGCAACGGCGGCTCCCCAGGCCAGCCTCCGGACCGGCCCCGCCAGACCGTTGCGCGTGCTGGTGGTCGACGACCACCCGACCAATCGGCTGCTGGTCACCCAGCAACTACAGCACATGGGCCACTCGCTCCTGGAGGCCGAGGACGGCTACGCCGCGCTGGCAGTGCTTGATGGCGCCGCGGTCGACCTGATCATCACCGACTGCAACATGCCCAACCTGAATGGCTACGACTTAGCCCGGCAGGTCCGTGCACGGGAAGCGGAGACGGGCACGCCGCGCTGCCCCATCGTCGCCTACACCGCCAATGCGCAGCAGGAGGAAATCGAGAAATGCCTGGCCGCCGGCATGGATGCCTGCCTGTTCAAGCCACTGAGTCTGGACGACCTGCAGGACTGCCTGGCCCGCCTGTTCCCCGCCGAGCCTTCGCCCCCCTCACCCGCGCCCAAGCCTGCCTTCGCCAACTACGATGCCGAACTCATGCGTGCGCTGGTGCAGTCCATGGTGCAGACCAGCCGAGCCGACCTGCTCGCGCTGCAGGCGCGCATCGAGCAGCGCGACTTGCCCGCCATCTCCGATCTCGCGCACCGGATCAAGGGGCCTGCGCAGATGATCGCGGCAAGCACCATCGTCGAATGCTGCGAGGCACTGGAGCGCGAGAGCCGTTCCGAGACGCCCTCGTTCGACACCGTCGAGGATAGCTTCCGGCAACTGCGCGAGGCGCTGCAGGCGCTCGAATCCAGCGTCGGCAATTGACCTGCGGGGTGGCTCGCTCAGGGATTACCGAGGCCGCCTCGGGGAATTCCTGACGCCACCCTCCGGGTCAACTTTTTGTCCGCTGCGGAGTTGTTTGGCGATCTGGCGCTTCTCAAACTCGCGTGCTTTATTCCGCCAATCTTCACGGAGCGATTCATGCGGTTTCCCTCTCGTCGCACCCTCCTCGCCGCAAGCCTCGTGCTCGGCCTGGGCGCCCCTCTTGTACAGGCCGGCGAAACCCCGACCAAAGTCAATGCCCTCAACTTCATCCGTGCCGAAACGGATCAGTATTTCGCCAAGACCGTCCGCGAAGGCGGCTTCGGCCGGTTGCTGCACGACCGCGAACCCACGCCGCAGGACAAGCAGACCGTGGTGCGCATGAACCGCGACACCCTCTACTCCTCGGGCGTGTTCGACCTGGATGCCGGGCCCGTCACCCTTTCCCTGCCCGACGCCGGCCAGCGCTTCATGTCGATGCAGGTGTTCTCCCAGGACCACTACGTCACCGACGTCACCTATACCCCCGGCCCGCATACCTACAATCGCGACCAGGTAGGCACACGCTACGTCTACGTGATCGTGCGGACCCTCGCCAACCCCGAAGACCAGAACGACATCCGTGCCGCGCAGAAGCTGCAAGACGCGATCAGTGTCCGCCAGGCCGGCAAGGGACAATACGAGCCAGCCCATTGGGACAGTGCCTCGCAGGACAAGGTGCGTGACGCGCTGAACACGTTGAGCGCCCTTGGCGGCGACGGCGTGCGCTTCGGCACGCGAGAGCAGGTGAACCCCATTGCCCACCTGCTGGGCACCGCCACCGGCTGGGGCGGCAACCCCGAGTACGCGGCGAAATACGTCAGTGTCTATCCCCAACGCAACGACGGACACACCGTGCACCGCCTGAGGGTCCGCGACGTGCCGGTAGACGGTTTCTGGTCGATCAGCGTGTACAACGGCGCCGGCTACTTCGAGAAGAACGGCCCCGGCGCGGTGTCGCTGAACAACCTGACCGCGCGCAAGGACGCCAATGGCGTCGTCACCGTGCAGTTCGGCGGTTGCGAACCCTCCACGGCGAACTGCCTGGCGGTGACACCCGGCTGGAACTACGTGGTGCGCCTGTACCGGCCGCGCGCGGAGATCCTCGACGGTCGCTGGACCTTCCCCGCTGCCAAATCGCAGCTGTGACGGCTCCGGGAAAACGCATGTATCCGCACACCAAGATCGCTTTGCTGAGCCTGTCGCTGCTGTTCCCGCTCGCCGCGGCCCACGCCGCTGACGACGGAGCCCGCGCCTATCAGCTCGCCCCCGTAGGTACGCAGATGCTCACCGCCTACGGCATCGTCACCCATGGCAACCAGTCCACCATGCCCGGATCGGTGATCCGCGGCAGCGATGTCGACGTGCAGGTGGGCGTCGTCCAGTACACCGAGGTATTCGATGTGGGCGGCCATGCAACGGCGCTGTTCGGCGTGCTCCCGTACGGTGAGGTGAAGGCGACGGTCAAGCTGCCTGGGCAAGACATCACGAGCACCAGCAAGGGCCTGGGCGATGCGCAATTGGGCATTGCCTACGGCCTGATCGGTTCGCCTGCGCTGACACCGGAGCAGTACGTCCAACAACGGCCGGGCTTCTCCCTGGGCGTACTCGGCAAGCTGTTCCTGCCCACCGGCGAGTACGACTCGCACAAGGCGGTGAATCTCGGCACCCACCGCTATGCCCTCGAGCTGGGCCTGCCGACGTCCTATGCCCTGGGCGAGTCCTATCTCGATCCGTCGTTGACCACCTTCGAGCTGCTACCAGCGGTTATTGTCTATGGCGACAACGACTCGCCCTACGGCGCCGACCGCAGTAGCCAGAAGCCCTTATACGGTGGCGAGGCGCACCTCACCCACAACTTCGGCCCAGCCTTTTGGGCGTCCGCCGACGCGCTGTTCTGGCGCGGCGGTGAAACCCGCACCGATGGTGTCGACGACGATAACCAGCAGCGCTCGCTGTCGCTCGGCGTGACCGCCGGCGTCAACCTCAACCGCACCAGCTCGCTGAAGATGACCTATGGCGAGGCCGTGGAACGTAACGAGGATGGCGTCGATGGCTGGCTCGGCCGCATCGTCCTCTCGGTGCTGTTCTGAGCCACCCCGCAACGCCCTTCCGTAATCGCCCCCAAGGAGCAACACCATGAAATCGAAGTGTCTGGCGGCCTCACTCTGTGTGGCCGCCCTCGCCCTCTCCGGCTGCGCCAGCAAGTACGTCGAGCCCGAGCAGTATTCGGGGTTCCTCAAGGACTACAGCGTGCTGAAACAGGGCAAGTCGGCGTCCGGCACGGAGGTGCTGTACTGGCTCGACGACGGCCTCGACGCGAAGCGCTATACCAGCGTCTACATCGAGCCGAGCCGGCTCTACCCGCAACCGCCGCCCAGCGAGAAGATTTCGCAGGACACGCTGCGGGACATCACCCGCTACTATGACCAGGCGCTGCAGCGCGAACTCGCCAAGGTCCTGCCGCTGGCCGCCCAGCCAGGGCCGGGCACCCTGGTGGTGCGCCCCGCGATCACCGCCGTCGAAGCCTCGGACAAGGACCTGCGCCCGTACGAATACCTGCCACTGATGTTCGTGGCCGCCCAGGTGAGTAGCGCCACCGGCATTCGCGACCAACAAACCCGCCTGGCCAGCGAGGCGGCATTCCTCGACGGCGGTAGTCGGCGCACGGTCGCCGAAGTGGTGCGCAAAGGCACCGGCAAGGACCTGGAGAACGATGCCCAGACGATGCACGCCCAGGACGTCAAGGCCGTGCTGGACGGCTGGGCGGTCGACATGACGCGCTCCCTGCAGATGCTCAGGCAGCGCTGAGCCCAAACTGCACCGCCCGCACCATAGTAGAACCGCTTCGTGTTGACCGTTCCCGTTCACGGGACGGTCTTTTTATGGATCAAAACGCCGAAGGTCCCTCGCCGCAAGTCGAGGGGCGCACGGCCGGTGTTTGAGGCGAGTGGCGCCTGGCGCCGAGACCCAACAAGCAGGCCGGCGACCTCGACATGCCAACAACGCCAAGCCTGTGGATGTTTCATCGCCAGATGACAGCTTTGACTTGATAAAGGACCTCCGTCATGTATTTTTAACTGACCGGCCTTTTTTCTGGAGACATCCCATGCCACTGGTTCGTGTCGACATCAAAAAACACCAAGACCCTACCTTCGCCAAACGCGTCGGCCAGCTGATTTACGCGGCCATGCACAGCGCCATTGCCGTACCGGAGAACGATAACTTCCAGATCCTGACGGAACACGATGAACACCATTTCATCTTCGACCCTGGATACCTGGGCATCAACCGCACCGACAATCTGGTGATCATCCAGATCACGCTGAGCGAAGGCCGGACGGACGAGAAGAAAAAGCTGCTCTACAAAACCATCGCCGAGAGCCTGAATCGCGAGCTGGCGGTACGCCTGGAGGATGTGTTCATCAATCTGGTGGAAGTTAAAAAAGAGAACTGGTCGTTCGGCAACGGGATTGCCCAATACGCCCTTTGATTCCCCACCTTTCATACCTGTGAGCCACTGATGCCGCGAGTTTCCCGCAAGCAAGCCGACCTCAACCGCGAAATCATCGTCGAGGCCGCCACGCGGCTGTTTCGCGAGCGAGGCGTACACGGCATCAGTGTCGTCGACGTCATGGGCGCCGCAGGCCTGACCCATGGCGGCTTCTATGGGCATTTCGAGTCCAAGGAGGCATTGGCGCAGGAAGCCAGTGGTCGGGCGTTCGAGCAATCGGCTGAACGCTGGCGGGAACGGATCGCCGCCCATGTCGACGACAACGACGCCGCCCGTCGTGCGCTGATCGAGCCTTACCTGTCGCCAGCCAGCCGCGACAACCCGGGTGACAGCTGCCCGGTGGCGGCTTTTGCCGGGGACATGTGCCACGAAGCGACCGACAGTGGTTTGCGCCAGACCTTCATGGAGGGGCTCAACCGGCTGCTGAAAGCCTATGGTTCGCTGCTCGATTCGGGCGATGTCGATGCCGATCGGCAACAGGCACTGGTGGAGTACTCGCTGATGGTGGGCGCCCTGACCCTCGCCCGCGCCACCCGCGGTGAGGCCGTATCGGATGAAATTCTCGACGCCGCCCGCACCTTTCTGACGTCAAAAGGTTCATCAAACTGAACATCCGCGTGTGCGACTGTTGGCCGTTGCTAAACTGTTCGGGAGTCCGCAATCTGAAGCAACGTTCGAGCCCCGACAATTTCGATGCCCACAGGAGCGCAGCATGCCTGCAACCGTTCTGGTACTGGTTGAAACCATCAATGATTACTTGCCGATTCTCGAACATCAGGGTTTTCACCTGATTCTTGCCCCCACACCCGCCGAACGCGCGGCGGCCATCAGCCGTCATGGAGCGCAGATCGATGCTGTGCTGACACGCGGCCCGTTGGGTCTTTACGCCGATGAAATCGCCGCCTTGCCCAATCTCAAGATTATTTGCGTCATCGGTGCCGGGTACGAACACGTCGACCTGCAGGCCGCCGCTGACCGCGGCATCACGGTGACCAACGGTGCCGGCGTCAATGCCTCATCAGTCGCCGACCACGCCATGGCCATGCTGCTCGCGCTGGTGCGTGACATCCCCCGCTGTGATGCGGCAGTGCGTCGTGGTGAGTGGCCGAAGATCATGCGCCCTTCCCTGGCCGGCAAGCGCCTGGGCATCCTGGGCCTCGGCGCCGTCGGCATGGCCATCGCCAAACGCGCCGCCAATGGCTTCGACATGACGGTCAGTTACCACAACCGCCAGCATCGCAGCGATGTGCCGTACACCTTCTGCTCAACGCCCACCGAACTGGCGCGCACCTCGGATTTCCTGATCATCGCGACCCCTGGCGGCATAGGCACCCGACATTTGATCAACAAGCCAGTCCTCGACGCCTTGGGGCCCAACGGGTTCCTCGTCAACATCGCCCGCGCCAGCGTGATCGTCAGCACCGACCTGATCAGTGCGCTTGAACAACGACGCATTGCCGGGGCCGCGCTGGACGTGTTCGATGCCGAACCGCATGTGCCGGAGGCGCTCAAGTCGCTGGCCAACGTGATCCTGACGCCTCATGTGGCGGGTTTGTCCCCGGAGGCGACTCAAGGCACTGTCGAACTGGTGGGACGCAATCTGATGGCGTTCTTCTCCGGCCACCCGGTCTTGACCCCCATCGAACTGCCGTCATCGCTGAGCAGCGCTGCGATTTGAAGTTCATTCAAACAGGTGTATCAAAAGCAATGATTGCCCGGCAACACGCTCACCTATAAGGGCCGTTCATGGTTGTGGGTGCCGGGTGCGCGGATTAGATTAGCCAATAGTCGCAGGCCTCCAAAATAACCAGAAGGGATAAGCATGGCGCTTACTGACCAGTCCACCCGTATCCGCTCTGGCGAAGAACTTGATGCCAGCCTGATCGATCCGTACCTCAAGGCACACATTCCGGGCCTCAGTGGTTTGCCGCAGATCAGCCAGTTTCCCGGCGGCGCATCGAACCTGACGTACCTGCTGGAATACCCCGAACAGGAATTTGTCCTGCGTCGGCCGCCATTTGGCCACAAGGCCAAGTCCGCCCACGACATGGGCCGTGAATTCCGCATTCTCAACCAGCTCAAGGACGGCTTCCCGTATTGCCCCAAAGCCTACGTGCACTGCACCGACGAATCGGTGATCGGCGCCGAGTTCTATGTGATGGAACGGGTCAACGGGATCATCCTGCGCTCCGAACTGCCGCCGGAACTGGGTCTGGATTCGGCAAAAACCGAGGCCCTGTGCAAAAGCTTCATCGACAAGTTCGTTGAACTGCACCGTGTCGACTACACCGCCTACGGCCTGGGTGATCTCGGCAAACCCGAAGGTTATGTCGCCCGCCAGATCAAAGGCTGGAGTGATCGTTACGAGAAAGCCCTGACCCCGGACGCGCCACAGTGGGACGTGGTCAAAGCGTGGCTCAACGACAAAATGCCGGCCGATCACCCGACGTCCAGCATCGTCCACAACGACTATCGCTTCGACAACGTGATCCTCGACCCGCAAAACCCGATGCAGATCATTGGTGTGCTCGACTGGGAACTGACCACACTCGGCGACCCGCTGATGGATCTGGGCAACACCCTCGCCTACTGGATCGAAGCCAGCGACCCGGCACCGGTGCAACTGATGCGCCGCCAGCCCAGCCATGCACCGGGCATGCTGACCCGCCGTGAATTCGTCGACTACTACGCTGAACGTTCGGGCATCCAGATCGACAATTTCGACTTCTACTACACCTACGGCCTGTTCCGCCTGGCCGGTATCGTGCAGCAAATCTACTACCGCTTCTTCCATGGTCAGACCCAGGACAAACGCTTCGCGCAGTTCATTCACATGAACAAACTGCTGGAGCAAATGAGCCTGCAAGTCATCCAGAAATCCAGCCTTTGATTACGCGCCTGGCCCAATAACAAGACTTTCCATAAGAGAACCCCATGTCCAAGACTCAGTTGTTCGACCTCGACGGCAAGATCGCTTTCGTTTCCGGCGCCAGCCGTGGCATCGGTGAAGCCATCGCCAAACTCCTGGCCCAGCAAGGCGCCCACGTCATCGTCTCGAGCCGCAAGCTCGACGGTTGCCAGCATGTGGCCGACGCGATCATCGCCGCCGGCGGCAAAGCCACCGCCGTCGCTTGCCACATCGGTGAAATGGAGCAGATCAGCCAGGTCTTCGCCGGTATCAAGGAACAGTTCGGCCGTCTCGACATTCTGGTCAACAACGCAGCGACCAACCCACAGTTCTGCAACGTGCTGGACACCGACCTCAGCGCCTTCCAGAAAACCGTCGACGTCAACATCCGCGGCTACTTCTTCATGTCGGTGGAAGCCGGCAAAATCATGCGCGAAAACGGTGGCGGCAGCATCATCAACGTCGCCTCGATCAACGGCGTCTCGCCGGGTATCTTCCAGGGCATCTACTCGGTGACCAAGGCCGCCGTGATCAACATGACCAAAGTATTCGCCAAGGAATGCGCACAGTTCGGCATCCGCTGCAACGCCCTGCTGCCAGGCCTGACCGACACCAAGTTTGCCTCGGCACTGGTCAAGAACGATGCGATTCTGAAAACCGCGTTGCAGCAGATTCCGCTCAAGCGTGTTGCTGATCCGAGTGAAATGGCCGGCGCGGTGCTGTACCTGGCGAGTGAGGCGTCGAGCTACACCACTGGGGTTTCGTTGAATGTGGACGGTGGGTACTTGTCCTGATTTGATTCGTCAGCAACCCTGTTAAGGGTTGGCACACCACAAACCCTGTGGGAGCAAGCTCGGCTCCCACAGGTTCTGTGTTTGGGGTCTATTGGGTAATGCAGCGCGTGGTCGTGGTCATCCGCTTCACTTCCCCCTCCGCTCTCGCATCACCCAACACTTCGGTCTTGTCGATGGTTTCGCAGTGGCGTTCTACCGGGGGTAACGGTGGCGGCGGAGGCGGTGGACTGGAGCAGCCGCTGAGGATCGCAATGCAGAAGGCAAGCGACAGCGGCGAAAAAGCACGTTTTCCAAGACTGTTCATAGGCTGACCTGCGGTAAGTAATCGATGTTTTCCGCGACTCGACGACAACACCGCGAAGTCGCGGACCGGTCACAGAAAATTTTACCCTCGCATTTCTTATAGCCCAGTCACCGGCCAATGCCAGCAAATAAGCCACTCAAGCCGATTTTTACCCCGAAAAACGACAGCTCTTATTGATTCTCGCCTGGGTGATGCAAACTATTGCTCTGCAACTCGTAACGCAGCTCTTCAATCAGCGACGCCAGCGCTTGTGGCGAATTTAGGCTCGACACCTTCAACCCGCTGACCACCAGGTCAACCTCACCCGACTCCGGGTGATACAGCTTTACCGTCACCGAGTTGTCTCCCGACACGCTGCATTCGCAGGCGCGTGGTGAAAAGTGCTGCTCCAGCAGCGCACGCAATTGCGTCAGGTAAATCATTGCGATTCCCCCTTAAGCTGGCTGGCAACCTCGTCGATAGAAACGAAATTAAGTGGGCGACGCATAGGGCAATTCCTTGAGCTGTTTCGTAGAGGACGCGAAGGGGTCAAAGCCCCCTTTTCGCACCCTTACAGCCTAAGGACTGGCGTCTGGTCCCAACACGTCCATTTGCACTGCCTCCACTAGTGCATTTGCACCCTAGCGCTGGCCCTTGGGGCGCCATTCACTGGAGAACAATCCGCGCTCGCGGGACCAGACAATCGCCTCGCTGCGACTGTGAACGCCAAGCTTGGAATACACCGTCGACACGTGGTTGCGCACCGTGTTCAGCGCCAGTTTCAGGCGCACGGCGATCTCCTTGTCGGCCAGTCCCTCGCAGATCAGGCCGAGTACATCGCGCTCGCGAGCGGTCAGGTCGGTGAAGGACACGCTGGGTAACTTCGGCGAGTTGACGCTTTTCACGTTGGCGAGTTTTTCGATCAGCGTACGGCTGAACCAGGAAGCGTCTTTCATCACCTCCTCGATCGCCGCGACCAGTTCAAGCTCGGTGCGTTTGCGTTCGGTGATGTCCATCAACACCAGCAGGTAACAAGGACTGTCCTGAATATTCACGGTGTCAGCCGAGATCGTGCAGTCAATCAGGAGCGTGTCTTTTTTGCGGATCCTGACATCGACGCGGTCCAGGCTTCCGGCCTTCTCCAGCGCTGCAAACAGCTGCGTGCGTGCGGCCTTGTCGTCGATGAAGTCGATCTCCGCGAGCGTCTTGCCGAGCACTTCCTCGCTGGGATACGCGAGGGTGTCGAGAAAGGCCTCGTTCACGTCGATCACCACCTGATCCTGCGCGCTGCACACCAGCGTCGGCACCGGTGTCAGGCGAAAGGCCTTGGCGAAGCGCTCCTCGCTCTGGCGCAGGGCAATTTCGGCTTTGTGCCGGGGCTCCATGTCGACGAACGAAAACAGCATGCAGTCTTCTTCGTTCAACTCCAGCGGCTGCCCCGCAACGATCACCTGTTTGCTGCCACCGTCAGCCAAGCGCAGCTCGGCCTGCATCTGTGGAATCGTGGCGTGCTCGCGCAGACGCTCGATGGCCAGGTCTTTCTTTTCGGCGCCTTCGAGGATGTCCAATTCATAAGTCGACACGCCGATCACCTGATCGCGGGTAAAACCGGTCATCTCCAGGAAACCGCCGTTGACCTTGATGTAACGCAAATCGCTGAGGCGACAAATCACCGCCGGGGCCGGGTTCGCGTTGAAGGTCTTTTCGAAACGCTGCTCGGCGCTGGCCCATTCGGTGACGTCGTCCATGATCAGCACCAGCGACTCCGGCTCACCGGCGCTGTCGGCCACCACCAAGCTGCGCACCCGGTGCACCCACATGTGCTCTTCATCGTCGGTCGGACTCACTTCAACCAGCACATCGCTGAACGTTTCGCCCCGGGCGACGCGGCTGACCGGGTAATTGTCCTTCGGCACCGGGTGATTGTTCCGATAGCGCAAGGCGAAGCGCTTGGCGTACTCCCGGGCATTGGCGCCCAGTTCGTTGATCTGCTCGACACCGTGCATGGCCAGCGCGGCGTCATTGGCCCAGAGGATCGTCTGATCGAGTTCCAGCAGAATCACGCCGTCGGACAAACCGGCAATAATCTGTTGCAACTGGCGACGATTGGTTTCGGTGCTCAGGACGTCCTGACTCATTGGATCTCCACACATTTAGCGGCACCCATGCACGGCGCCCAGTGAAGATTACGACCACGCAGAAGCGGGATCGTGCAAAGAACCTGTGTGCGAGCAAGCTCGCTCCCACAGGTTTTTGTAGGTATCCGTTGGGCCGGTTATTGCAAGTGCAACGAATTCTGTAACCCCGCCAGCTTGTCCGGATTACGCATGATGAAAATCCGGCTCACGCACCCCGCCTCGTCAAAACCGAAGGTCATTGACGCTGTGATAACCCCGTCAGCCTTGATGATCACACCTTGGGCCCCATTGATTTCCATCGGCAACCATTCGCAGGTCTGCCAATAGGCGTGCAGCGACTGGCCAATGAAATCAGCAACGCGGGTAATGCCCAGCAGGGTTTCGCGGATGGCCGAGGCCTTGCCACCACTGTCCGCACAAAGTTCGACGTCTTCGCTCAGCATCGCGGTCAACGCTGTGGTCGAGCCGCTGGCGATGGCGCTGTGGAAGGCGTTCAACAGTTGATCCTGACGCATCGGCTCCGGTTGGTAGCGCGCGTGCCCGGCGCCGAGGCTGGTTTTGGCCCGGGACACCAGTTTTCGGCAAGCCGCTTCCTGAACCCCGACCGCATCCGCGACGTGCGCGTAATCCATGTCGAATATTTCGTAGAGCAGGTACGCCGCACGCTCCTTGGGGGTCAGCCGTTCGAGCAACAACAGGAACGCCGTGGACAGCGACGAGGCCAGTTCATGCATGTGCTCGGGTGAATCCTGATGGGTGGTGTGAATCGGTTCCGGCAGCCAGGTGCCAATGTAATCGACCCGCGACTTGTGCGCCGACCGCAGCAGATCAATGCAGTGCCGGGTGCACGCTGTGGTGAGCCAGGCGGCCGGCGTGGCAATGGAGGCCCGATCAGCCTCCAGCCATTTGATGAACAGCTCTTGCACGACATCCTCGGCTTCAGCGCGTGAGCCGAGAATGCGGTACGCCAGACCGAGCAAAAAGGGCCGACGTTGCTCGAACACAGCGGCGGCGTTTTCAGCGCAATTCATCGATCAGTGCCTCGACACCTGCAAACGGTTCCACAGGTTGATCATGCCGATCTCGGCCGTCAAGGCACCGATCTGCGCGTCAGTGAAGTGCTCACGCAAGTCACCGCGCAAACGGGCGTAATCGGTCTTTTCATCGAGCACGGTCAGGGCTTCGGTCCAGGCCAGCGCAGCGCATTCGGCGGCGCTGAAATCACTGACGTGGCGCCAGACGATCAAGCGGTCGAGACGCTCGTTGCTTTCATTGGCCTCACGGGCTTCGCGGGTGTGCATTTTCACGCAGAAACCACACTGGTTGATCTGCGAAGCGCGCAGATGAATCAGGTGTTTGAGGGTGGGTGCCAGGTCGTGGTTATCGAGGGTGACGTGGACCTGAGTCAGGCTTTCGAAAACCTGTGGGATCGATTGCAGCAAGTTGACCGGTTGGGTGTTGGACGACATCGTGTTGCTCCACTGTTTAAAGGGTTCAACAGGATGACGATTGAGGATTGGGGTTTGTGACGTGCGCTGATTTTTTCAGCGCACGTCAGGTGTTTCAGGCCGCCAGTTCACCGCTGGCAATCGCCGCCGACGCCGCCAGCATCGCCCGCAACAACACCGCACACCCCGCCGCCAAATCATCCGGCGCGGCGTTTTCGATTTCGTTGTGGCTGATACCGCCTTCGCACGGCACGAAGATCATCCCGGCGGGACCGAGTTCGGCGAGGAAGATTGCGTCGTGCCCCGCTCCGCTGACGATGTCCATGTGCGACAAGCCCAGGCCTTGAGCGGCGTTGCGTACCGCGTCGACGCAGCCTGGGTCGAAGTACAGCGGCGGGAAGTCTGCCGTGGGGGTGAGTTCGAAGGTCAGGCCGTGTTCATCGCAGGTGGTTTCGATGACGTGGCGGACTTCGGCGATCATCGAGTCCAGGCGTGCCGGCTCCAGGTGACGGAAGTCGAGGGTCATGCGCACTTCGCCGGGGATGACGTTGCGTGAGCCGGGGTAGGCTTGCAGGCAGCCGACGGTTCCGCAGGCGTGGGGTTGGTGGCCGAGCGCGGCGCGGTTGACCGCACCGACGATCACGGCGGCACCGACCAGGGCGTCCTTGCGCAGGTGCATCGGGGTCGGGCCGGCGTGGGCTTCGACGCCGCGCAGTTTGAGGTCAAACCACTTCTGGCCGAGCGCGCCCATCACCACGCCGATGGTTTTGTGTTCGTCTTCGAGGATGGGGCCTTGCTCGATGTGGGCTTCAAAATAAGCGCCGACCGCATGCCCGCTGACCTGACGCGGACCGGCGTAACCAATGGCGTTGAGTGCCTGGCCCACGGTAATGCCTTCGGCGTCGACCTTGGCCAGGGTTTCCTCGAGGGTGAATTTTTCGGCGAAGACCCCGGAGCCCATCATGCACGGGGCGAAGCGCGAGCCTTCTTCGTTGGTCCAGACCACGACTTCCAGCGGCGCTTCGGTTTCGATGTTCAGGTCGTTGAGGGTGCGCAGCACTTCGACGCCGGCCAGCACGCCGAAGCAGCCATCGAACTTGCCGCCGGTGGGCTGGGTGTCGATGTGGCTGCCGGTCATGACTGGTGGCAGGCTCGGGTTGCGGCCCGGACGGCGGGCGAAGATGTTGCCGACGGCGTCGACGCTGACGGTGCAGCCGGCCTCTTCACACCAGTTGACGAAAATGTCGCGGGCCTGGCGGTCGAGGTCCGTCAGGGCCAGGCGGCAGACGCCGCCCTTGACCGTGGCGCCGAGTTTGGCGAGCTCCATGAGGGATTGCCACAGGCGGTCGCGGTTGATGTGCTGATGGGTGGATTGCAGAACGTCTACGGCTGCGTTCATGGTGATCTCCTCAGGCAGTTGTTGTAGGTTATTCAGGTATTTTCTGGGTGTTCTTAAGGCCGCCATCGCGGGCAAGCCTGGCTCCTACAGGGAATTTTCAGTGCTCACAAAAAACCAGTGGGAGCGAGCTTGCTCGCGATGGGGCCATCACTTACACCGCAGATTTCGCCACGGATGGGCTAGGCCGCAACGAGCACAACCCGTAATAAATCACCCCGCCCAACGCCGAGCCGGTAAACCAGCCGTAGCTGTAGAACCAGCTGAACGCATCGCTGCCCAGCGACAACAGCGTCAATACCACCGGCACACCGAACGCGATAAAACCGAACCAGTTCCACGCCGGGTACACGTCATCGCGATATAACCCGGCCAGATCCAGTTGCTGTTTCTTGATCAGGAAATAGTCCACCACCATGATTCCGGCAATCGGCCCGAGCAAGCTGGAATACCCCAGCAGCCAGTTCGAATAGACCGTTTCCAGGCTCAGGTCCGAAACAATCAACCCAAGTTTTTTCAGCAGTTCATGCGCCATCAACACCAGCCCCACCACCCCGGTGAGCAACACCGCTTTGGTACGGTTGATCAACTTGGGCGCGACGTTCTGGAAATCGTTGGTCGGCGAGACGATATTGGCCGCGGTGTTGGTGGACAGCGTGGCGATGATGATCAGTGCCATGGCCAGCGCCACCCAGACCGGGCTCTGGATATGCCCGATCAGCGTCACCGGGTCGGAGACGGTCACGCCCACCAGTTTCACCGACGCGGCGGTCATGACCACACCCAGCGAGGCGAACAGGAACATGGTCAGCGGCAGGCCGATAATCTGCCCGATGATCTGGTCTTTCTGGCTTTTGGCGTAACGGCTGAAGTCCGGGATGTTCAACGACAAGGTGGCCCAGAAACCGACCATCGCGGTCAGGCCGGCGGCGAAGTAACCCGCCACGCTCGCGCCCTCAGGACGCTTGGCCGGGATCGCCAGCAACTCGGTCATCGACACATTCGGCAGCGCCCACACCAGCAAACCCGCACCGACCAAAATCAACAGCGGCGCGGACAGGGTTTCCAGCCACTTGATCGACTCGGCGCCGCGAATCACCACCCACAGGTTCAGCGCCCAGAACACCATAAAACCGATGACTTCACCGGTGCCGCCCAACGACTTCCAGCCCTCGAACACCGAGCCCAGGAACAGGTGAATGGCCAACCCGCCGAACATCGTTTGAATCCCGAACCAGCCACACGCCACCAGGGCGCGGATCAGACAGGGAATGTTGGAACCGAGAACGCCAAAGCTGGAACGCAGCAACACCGGAAACGGAATGCCGTATTTGGTGCCGGGGAAAGCGTTCAGTGTCAGCGGGATCAGCACGATGATGTTGGCAAACAGGATCGCCAGCAGCGCCTCACCCACGGTCAGCCCGAAATACGCCGTGAGCACGCCGCCCAGGGTGTAGGTCGGCACACAAATCGCCATGCCGATCCACAGCGCGGTGATGTGCCATTTGTTCCAGGTTCGCTCATGCAGCTTGGTCGGTGCCATGTCGTGGTTGTAACGGGGACTGTCGAGAACGTCGCTACCGGCTTCGAGTTCATACAAGCCGTTACGCTCGGTCACTTGCGATCTGATCTGTTGCATGGCCGCTCCACTGTTCTTTGAATTATTTTTTGCTCATCAAGCAGCCGGGGCATCAATAAACGTGCCGGGCCACTCGATTACGCATCGGGCAGTTCCATAAAACGTTACAACCAACTGTTTTTATTCATATATCCGGCAAGTCCCGGACGGTATGCCTGTTCACTCAGGCTGCTTGCCAGCCACGTTGTCCGAACCGTCAGGACTCAAACTGGTGCATCAAACTTTTTTGAAACGTTGCGCATCAACCATAGACCATCTTCAAGCGGCTGATTTCACATAGAAAATCTCGTCTATTTTTGGAACCTGTCAAGTGCGTCAAAATGGTGAGAAGCCTCACCATTTTGGTGAATTATTGATTTAATCGTTATTAATCAATTATTTAAAACAGTCATAAGCTTATAAAAAATATTCTTGCTGAATTCATAAACTCAGACTAGCTTCAATTCCTGACAGCACTGACAGGAATACACCTGTTGGCGACAGTTTCATATAAAACACCTAGAACCGGCATAAGCCGGTCATTGCCTGCGAGGAACTCGGAATGTCTCTGTTGATCCGTGGCGCCACCGTTGTTACCCATGATGAAAGTTATCGCGCCGACGTCTATTGCGCCGACGGCGTGATCAAAGCCATTGGCGATAATCTTGATGTTCCGGCAGGTGCCGAAGTGCTCGACGGCAGCGGCCAGTACCTGATGCCCGGCGGCATCGATCCGCACACGCACATGCAATTGCCCTTCATGGGCACCGTGGCCAGCGAAGACTTTTTCAGTGGCACGGCGGCGGGACTGGCCGGTGGTACCACGTCGATCATTGACTTCGTGATTCCCAATCCACAGCAATCGCTGATGGAAGCGTTTCACCAGTGGCGCGGCTGGGCCGAGAAGTCGGCGTCGGATTACGGCTTCCATGTCGCGATCACCTGGTGGAGCGAGCAGGTGCGCGAGGAGATGGCGGAGCTGGTCAACCACCACGGGGTCAACAGCTTCAAGCACTTCATGGCGTACAAAAACGCGATCATGGCCGCCGACGACACGCTGGTGGCGAGTTTTGAGCGTTGCCTGGAATTGGGTGCGGTGCCCACTGTGCATGCCGAAAATGGCGAACTGGTCTATCACCTGCAACGCAAGTTGATGGCGCAGGGCATCACCGGACCGGAAGCGCATCCACTGTCGCGTCCGTCGCAGGTTGAAGGCGAAGCCGCCAGTCGGGCGATCCGCATTGCCGAGACGTTGGGCACGCCGCTGTACCTGGTGCATGTCTCGACCAAAGAAGCCCTCGACGAAATCACCTACGCCCGCAGCAAGGGTCAACAAGTCTACGGCGAAGTGCTGGCCGGGCATCTGCTGCTGGACGACAGCGTTTACCAACACCCGGACTGGCAGACCGCCGCCGGTTACGTGATGAGCCCGCCCTTCCGTCCTCGCGGCCATCAAGAGGCACTGTGGCATGGCTTGCAGTCCGGCAATCTGCACACCACCGCGACCGACCATTGCTGCTTCTGCGCCGAACAAAAAGCCGCCGGCCGCGACGACTTCAGCAAAATCCCCAACGGCACCGCCGGTATCGAAGACCGCATGGCGGTGCTCTGGCATGAAGGGGTCAACACCGGGCGCCTGTCGATGCAGCACTTCGTGGCGCTGACGTCCACCAACACCGCGAAGATCTTCAACCTCTACCCACGCAAAGGCGCGATTCGGGTCGGTGCCGATGCCGACCTGGTGCTGTGGGACCCGGAAGGCACGCGGACGATTTCAGCCAAAACCCATCACCAGCAGGTCGACTTCAACATCTTTGAAGGCAAGACCGTGCGCGGCGTGCCGAGCCACACCGTCAGCCAGGGCCGCGTGGTCTGGGCCGATGGCGACTTGCGCGCCGAGCGGGGGGCGGGGCGGTATGTCGAACGGCCGGCGTATCCGGCGGTGTTTGATTTGCTGAGCAAGCGGGCTGAGTTGAACAGGCCTACTGCTGTGAAACGCTGAAAGCGGCCTTCAGCCTATCGCGGGCAAGCCACGCACCCACAGGGGAATGCATTTCAAATGTGGGAGCGTGGCTTGCCCGCGATGGCGGCAGCCCTGACAACAAAAAAACCAATGCCCGACAGAGGCAGCACCTCCATCACCGTGAGGCCACTACCGTGATCAAGACCCTGAACCACCTTCCGCATCCTTACGAGAATGCCGCCGCCCTCGCCGGCCATTTCACCGACCTGGCGCCGCCGCTCAACGACCGCCAGGCCCATCTGGAAGCCTCGCGTTGCCTGTATTGCTACGACGCGCCCTGCGTGAACGCCTGTCCCAGCGAGATCGACATCCCGTCTTTCATCCGCAATATCCATCAGGAAAACGTTCAGGGCGCCGCGCAGAAAATCCTCTCGGCGAACATCCTCGGTGGCAGTTGCGCTCGGGTGTGCCCGACGGAAATCCTTTGTCAGCAAGCCTGCGTGCGCAACAACGACCATGAATGCGCACCGGTCTTGATCGGCTTGCTGCAACGCTACGCCGTCGACAACGCGCACTTCAGCGAACACCCTTTCTCGCGTGCGCCCTCAACCGGCAAACGCATCGCCGTGGTCGGGGCCGGCCCGGCCGGTTTGTCCTGTGCGCACCGCAGCGCCATGCACGGCCATGACGTGGTGATTTTCGAAGCCCGGGAAAAGGCCGGTGGCCTCAACGAATACGGGATTGCCAAGTACAAACTGGTGGATGACTACGCGCAGAAGGAGCTGGAGTTCCTGCTGCAAATCGGTGGCATCGAAATCCGCCACGGGCAAAAGCTCGGCGACAACTTGAGCCTCAGCGACTTGCATCAACAATTCGACGCGGTGTTTCTCGGCCTCGGCCTGAATGCCAGCAAACAACTCGGCCTGGCCCACGAAGAGGCGCCCGGTTTGATCGCGGCGACCGATTACATTCGCGAACTGCGCCAGGCCGATGACCTGACTCAACTGCCGCTGGCGGACCACTGCATCGTCCTCGGCGCCGGCAACACCGCCATCGACATGGCCGTGCAAATGGCCCGTCTCGGCGCTCGCGATGTGAATCTGGTGTACCGCCGTGGCGTGGAAGACATGGGCGCCACCGGTCACGAACAGGACATCGCCAAGGCCAATCAAGTGCGTTTACTGACATGGGCGCAGCCGGAAGAAGTGCTGCTCGACGACCAAGGCAAGGTGCGCGGCATGCGCTTCGCCCGCACCCATCTGGTGGAGGGTCGCCTGCAAACCACCGGGCAAACCTTCGAACTGGCCGCTGACGCCATCTTCAAAGCCATCGGCCAGGCCTTTGACGGCAGCGCCCTCGCCGACCCGCTGGCCCGTGAGCTCAAGCGTCAGGGCGAGCGGATTGAAGTGGACGAACAGCTGCGCACCAGCATCCCCGGCGTGTATGCCGGCGGCGACTGCACCAGCCTCGATCAGGACCTCACCGTGCAAGCGGTGCAACACGGCAAACGCGCCGCCGAGGCGATCAACGCTCAACTGATGCTCAACGTGGAGGCTGCGTAAATGGCCGATCTCTCGATTGTCTTCGCCGGCATCAAAGCCCCCAATCCGTTCTGGCTGGCCTCCGCGCCACCGACCGACAAGGCCTACAACGTGGTCCGTGCCTTCGAGGCCGGTTGGGGTGGCGTGGTCTGGAAAACCCTGGGTGAAGACCCGGCGGCGGTCAACGTGTCATCGCGCTACTCGGCGCATTTCGGCGCCAACCGTGAGGTGGTGGGTTTCAACAATATCGAGCTGATCACTGACCGCTCGCTGGAGATCAATCTGCGGGAAATTACTCAGGTCAAAAAGGACTGGCCGGACCGCGCGCTGATCGTTTCACTGATGGTGCCCTGCGTCGAAGAATCCTGGAAATTCATCCTGCCACTGGTAGAAGCCACCGGCGCCGACGGCATCGAACTGAACTTCGGCTGTCCCCACGGCATGCCGGAACGCGGCATGGGCGCGGCGGTCGGCCAGGTGCCGGAGTACGTCGAACAGGTGACCCGCTGGTGCAAGACGTATTGCTCGCTGCCGGTGATCGTCAAGCTCACGCCGAACATCACCGACATCCGCGTCGCCGCCCGCGCGGCCCATCGCGGGGGCGCAGATGCGGTGTCGCTGATCAACACCATCAACTCGATCACCAGCGTGAATCTGGAGCGCATGGTCGCCAACCCGGTCGTGGGTAACCAAAGCACTCATGGCGGTTATTGCGGCTCGGCGGTCAAGCCGATTGCGCTGAACATGGTCGCCGAAATCGCCCGTGACCCGCAGACCCAGGGCCTGCCGATCTCTGGCATTGGCGGCATTGGCAGTTGGCGCGATGCGGCGGAATTCATTGCGTTGGGCAGCGGTTCGGTGCAGGTATGTACGGCGGCGATGCTGCACGGTTTCAGGATTGTCGAGGAAATGAAGGACGGTCTGTCACGCTGGATGGACAGTCAGGGCTACGCCAGCATTTCGGAATTTTCCGGGCGGGCGGTGGGCAACACCACGGACTGGAAGTACCTCGATATCAACTATCAGGTGATCGCCAAGATTGATCAGGAGGCGTGCATCGGGTGTGGTCGCTGTCACATTGCTTGCGAGGATACGTCGCACCAGGCGATTGCCAGCGTGAAGCAGGCGGACGGGACGCATCAGTATTCAGTGATTGATGAGGAGTGTGTGGGCTGCAACCTGTGCCAGATCACCTGCCCGGTGCAGGACTGCATCGAGATGGTGCCGATGGACACGGGCAAGCCGTTTCTGGATTGGAATCATGATCCGAGGAATCCGTACCATGTAGCGGTCTGAGATTTGCTGAGCCTGAACTGGCCCCATCGCGAGCAGGCTCACTCCTACAGTTGAAATGCGTTCCAAGGTAAGAGTGAGCCTGCTCGGGATGGGGCCGGCAGCATCACCACAGGCTCAAGGCTCCAACCCGATCCCCCGCAAAATCACGCTGGTCACCGTCTGCACCGCCCGCTCGAACTGCATGTCCGACAGCGGCTGGTGATCATTCAAGATATTCACCTGATGATCAAAGTCCGCATAGTGCTGGGTCGACGCCCAGATCATGTACAGCAGGCTCGAAGGCTCCACCGGCAGGATGCGTTTGTCATCCACCCACTGACGGATTTTCGCTTCTTTCATCTTCGCCCAGTCATACAGGCTGGCGTCCAGCGCCTCACCGAGTGTCGGCGCGCCGTGGATGATTTCGTTGGCCCAGACTTTCGACCCGTAAGGCCGGCTGCGTGAGTGGTTCATCTTGGCGCGGATGTAGCTGCTGAGTACCACGCGCGGATCGTCGAACATCTCGAAGCACAACGCGTCCTGCTTCCACACTTCCAGCAGATCGAACAGCACGGCGCTGTACAGCTCGGTCTTGGTGCTGAAGTAGTAATGGAGGTTGGAGCGTGGCAGTTGCACTTCGGCAGCGATGTCGGCCATGGCGGTGCCGCCAAAGCCTTTTTCGGCGAAGACCTTTTCCGCCCCCAGCAGAATTTTCTCGACGTTACTGCGACGAATCCCGATCTTGTGATTGCCCATGAGGGCTCCCTGACGCCAGCGTTGACCAAGACTAGCATCCGGCTCCACGTCAGGGCGACAGGCTAAAACGAAACTTCGACACTCAGCTGTCGGCGGGTAAACTGGCGCCACTTCGAACCTGCCTCAGAGGTATTCACGATGCTCAAGAAAGCCCTGGTCACCACCGCCCTCCTCGGCTCGCTGCTGGCCGCTTCATCGGTGTGGGCTCACGCCCATCTCAAAGGCCAGACCCCGGCCGCCGACAGCACCGTGAGCGCGCCAGCGGAGTTGCGCCTGGAGTTTTCCGAAGGCGTTGAAGCGACCTTCACCAAGGTCACGCTCACCAAGGACGGCGCCGCAGTGCCGGTGAAGAGTCTCGCCACCGAAGGCAGTGACAAGAA
This sequence comes from Pseudomonas sp. URMO17WK12:I12, assembly GCF_000514395.1. Classification (NCBI taxonomy): domain Bacteria; kingdom Pseudomonadati; phylum Pseudomonadota; class Gammaproteobacteria; order Pseudomonadales; family Pseudomonadaceae; genus Pseudomonas; species Pseudomonas sp. URMO17WK12:I12. Next base: position 57,276 of record NZ_AZVV01000008.1, on the reverse strand, counting down.
AACCCTGGTCGTTACGCCTGCCGCACCGCTGACCGCAGGCACCTATAAAGTCGAGTGGCACGCGGTGTCCGTCGACACCCACAAAAGCGAAGGCGCCTACAGCTTCAACGTTGGCCAGTAATTCATGACGAGCGCGATGGTGCTGTGTCGCTTTGTGCATTTCACCATGGTGCTGATGCTGTTCGGGGCGTGGGTGTTTCGGCCCTTGCTGCTCAATGGCAACGCTGAGCACCTTGATCGCAAGCTGGCGTTGACCAGTCGCTGGCTGGCCGCCGTGGCATTGGCCAGCGGCGTTGCCTGGTTGCTGCTGATCACCGCGAGCATGGCCGGAGCATGGGAAGCGGCATTCGATCCGTCGACCCTGCACCTGGTGTTGGGCAACACGTTTTTTGGCCAGGTTTGGCGCTGGCACTTGTTGCTCAATGGGATGCTGGTGGCGTTGCTGATGAGCCCTTGGCGGGCCAACAAGCCGCTGCGAATCGGCCTCGCCAGCCTGTTGCTGGCGACCCTCGCACCGGTCGGTCACGGCGCCATGCTGGACGGGCTCAATGGCCAGTTGTTGATGCTCAATCAAGTCGTTCACCTGACCTGCGTGGGTGCCTGGCTCGGTGGTTTGATGCTGTTGGTGATGATCTTGCGTCAACCGGCAGAGCAGCCCGTCAAAGCGATATTGCAGCGCTTTAGTGGTGTCGGTTACGCCTTGGTGGCGGGGCTGCTGATCACCGGGTTGATCAATGTTCGGGTCCTGACCGGAGTGTTCTGGCCGACGCCGTTGTTCACTGGTTTTGCGTTGATCCTGTTGATGAAGGTGGCGCTGATTGCGGCGATGCTCGGTTTGGCGCTGTTCAATCGCCTGCGCATCAACGATTGCGAGCAGCGTCTGTCGACACTCAAAACCAGTGTAATCCTCGAATGGATGCTGGGGATGGGTGCAGTCGCAGCAGTGTCCCTCCTCGGCACCCTGCCCCCCATGATCTCCAGCTGAGCCCTCCCACAGGTTTTTCGGCGTCCTGACCCATGGCACCATGTCATCGTACAACTTCTGATTGACAAGCCCTCAAACCCTCGCAAATAATCGCCGCCAATGTTGTACGACGACGTATAACAAAAATAAAAACAACAAGAAGTCTGGGAGCGTTACTGTGAGCAAGCTCGTCCGCAATTCGTCCGCCTGCACCCCACATCCGATGTTCAAACGCCGTCATACCCTGGGCCTCATTGGTTGCAGCGGCCTGGCCCTCGCCCTGCCGATGGCCGGCCATGCCGAAGGTTTCACCGACGACGCCAAGGCCACGCTGAACCTGCGCAACGCCTACTTCAACCGCAACTACACCAACCCGGCGTATCCGCAGGGCAAGGCTGAAGAGTGGACGCAAAACTTCATCCTCGACGCCAAATCCGGTTTCACCCAGGGCACCGTCGGGTTCGGCCTGGATGTGCTGGGACTGTACTCGGTCAAGCTCGATGGCGGTAAAGGCACCGGCGGTACCCAACTGCTGCCGCTGGACCATGATGGCCGCCCGGCGGACACCTTCGGTCGCACCGACGTAGCGTTCAAGACCCGCCTGTCGAAGACCGAGTTGAAGATCGGTGACTGGATGCCGGTGCTACCGATCCTGCGCTCCGATGATGGTCGTTCCCTGCCGCAAACCTTCCGCGGTGGCCAGGTGACGTCCAGCGAGATCAGCGGTCTGACGCTGTATGGCGGCCAGTTCCAGAAAAACAGCCCGCGCAATGACTCGAGCATGGAAGACATGTTCATGAACGGTAAATCCGCGTCCATTACTTCAGATCGTTTCAACTTCGGCGGCGGCGAATACACGTTCAACGACAAACACACCCAGATCGGCGTCTGGTACGACGAGCTCAGCGACATCTACCAGCAACAGTATTTCAACCTGAACCACACCCAACCGCTTGGCGACTGGACCCTCGGCGCCAACCTTGGTTACTTCATCGGTAAGGAAAACGGCAGCGCCCTGGCCGGCGATCTCGACAACAAAACCGCGTTCGCCCTGCTCTCGGCCAAATACGGCGGCAACACCTTCTACGTCGGCCTGCAAAAACTCACCGGTGACGATCAATGGATGCGCGTCAACGGGACCAGCGGCGGCACCCTGGCCAACGACAGCTACAACTCCAGCTACGATAACGCCAAGGAAAAATCCTGGCAGGTGCGTCACGACTACAACTTCGTCGCCCTCGGCGTTCCTGGCCTGACCCTGATGAACCGCTACATCAGCGGTGATAACGTGCACACCGGGAAGATCACCGACGGCGAAGAATGGGGCCGTGAATCCGAACTGGCCTACACCGTACAGAGCGGGCCGTTGAAAAACCTCAACGTGAAATGGCGCAACGCGAGCATTCGCAAGAGCTTCAGCACCAACGAGTTCGATGAGAACCGCATTTTCATCAACTACCCGATTTCGCTGTTGTAACACCGACCCTGTGGGAGCGAGCTTGCTCGCGATAGCTATCTTTCAATCAGCACTTTGGTTGACTGATCCACCGCCATCGCGAGCAGGCTCACTCCTGCAAGGATGGTTTTCCGATCAGGAATTGACCCTCCGTCCATTTCAACCAACGTCGCGTTGACAAGACCCGGAGACCCTTACGATACTTCAGCAAAGTCGTACGACAACCTACAACGACTCAATAACAACAACTGTTTGTCCAGGATTCCCATGACTACTACGACCACCCGCCTCCCTTTCAATCGCCTGCTGCTGACCGGTGCCGCCGGTGGCCTGGGTAAAGTCTTGCGCGAAACCCTGCGCCCCTATGCCAATGTGATTCGCCTGTCGGACATCGTCGACCTCGCTCCGGCGATTGATGACCGCGAAGAAATCGTGCCGTGCGATCTGGCAGACAAGCAAGCCGTGCATCAATTGGTCGAAGGCGTGGATGCGATCCTGCACTTTGGCGGTGTGTCGACCGAGCACTCATTCGAGCAGATCCTCGGCGCCAATATCTGCGGCGTGTTCCACATCTACGAAGCCGCGCGCCGCCACGGTGTGAAGCGCGTGATCTTCGCCAGCTCCAACCACGTCATCGGTTTCTACAAGCAAGACCAGGTCATCGACGCACACTCCCCACGTCGTCCGGACAGCTACTACGGTTTGTCCAAGTCCTACGGCGAAGACATGGCCAGTTTTTACTTCGATCGCTACGGCATCGAGACCGTCAGCGTGCGTATCGGCTCATCGTTCCCGGAACCGCAAAACCGCCGCATGATGAGCACGTGGTTGAGCTTCGGCGACCTGACCCAATTGCTGGAATGCGCCTTGTACGCCCCGAACGTCGGCCACACCGTGGTGTATGGCGTGTCCGACAACAAGCACGTTTGGTGGGACAACCGTTTCGCATCCGGCCTGGGTTATCAACCACAGGACAACTCCGAAGTATTCCGCGAAAAAATCGAGACCCAACCGATGCCGGCCGCTGATGACCCGGCGATGGTTTACCAAGGTGGTGCGTTTGTCGCGTCGGGCCCGTTCGGCGACTGACCCCCAACAACAAAAAACCAAGGGAATGAGTGGCCATGCAAGCCGAATTGATTGTCGATGCCCGAAACGCTGTCGGTGAATGCCCGGTGTGGGTCCCCGAGGAAAACGCCCTGTACTGGGTCGATATTCCTGCCGGCGCCCTGCAACGCTGGAGTGCCGCCAGCGGACACGTCGATACGTGGACCGCGCCGGAAATGCTCGCGTGCATCACCCGCCACCGTGACGGTGGCTGGGTAGCCGGGATGGAAAGCGGCTTTTTCCATCTGCACCCGCACACCGACGGCAGCCTCGACTGTCAATTGCTCGCCCACGTCGACCACGCCCGCACGGACATGCGCCTGAACGATGGTCGTTGCGACCGTCAGGGGCGTTTCTGGGCGGGCAGCATGGTGTTGAACATGGGCGCCAACGCGGCTGACGGCACGCTTTACCGCTACAGCGCCGGTCAACGAGGGCCGCTGGAGGCACAACTCGGCGGGTTTATCGTTCCAAACGGCCTGGGTTTCAGCCCGGATGGGCGGACGATGTACCTGTCCGACTCGCATCCCCTCGTTCAGAAAATCTGGGCCTTTGACTACGACATCGACAGCGGCACGCCGTCCAATCGGCGGCTGTTTGTCGACATGAACCAGTTCCCCGGTCGCCCTGACGGTGCGGCGGTGGATGCCGACGGTTGCTACTGGATCTGCGGTAATGACGCCGGGTTGATTCACCGCTTTACCCCTGACGGCCGACTGGATCGCTCCCTCGCCGTCCCGGTGAAGAAACCCAGCATGTGCGCCTTCGGTGGCAGCCGCCTGGACACGCTGTTTGTGACCTCGATTCGCCCCGGTGACGACCAAGATGAGCAGTCCCTGGCCGGTGGCGTGTTTGCCCTCGATCCGGGTGTTACCGGGTTGCCGGAACCGCTGTTCAATGTTCCCTGACTGAATGAAGAAAATAAGCGCCTTCCCATGTGGCGAGGGAGCTTGCTCCCGCTGGGTCGCGCAGCGGCCCCGACAATCTTTCATTTGTATCGAGGCAGCTGTATTGGCGACTGCTTCGCAGCCGAGCGGGAGCAAGCTCCCTCGCCACAATGTCCCCATTGAGCCAGGCATTTCACAATGACAATGACGCTTCTCGAACTCGAAGACGAACTGACCCACCTCACCCTCGCCCCCGAGCTCGGCGGCAGCCTCGTCAACTGGACGGTTCGCAGCACCGGCCAACCGCTGCTCCGTCACACTGACGCCCATGCGCTGAACACCGGCCTGCCGGGCAAACTCGGCTGCTATCCCCTGGTGCCGTGGTCCAACCGCATCGCCGAGGGTGGTTTCGATTGCCCCGAGGGCTGGCTGGCGTTGACGCCCAACAGCCTCACCGATCCGCTGCCCATTCACGGCAGCGCCTGGCAGCAACCGTGGCAAGTGGTGTCGCAATCGGCCAACGAAGTGGTCCTGCAACTCGACAGCAGCACGCCGTTCGTCTATCGCGCCCGGCAGCGGTTTCATCTGTGCAAGGGCCAGTTGAGCATCGAATTACAGGTCACCCACCTGGCCGACCGCGCCGCGTGGCATGGCCTCAGTTTGCACCCCTACTGTCCGCGCACGTCGAACACGCAGCTACAGGCCAAGGCCGAGAAAGTCTGGTTATGCGATGGTTCGAAACTGCCAACCGAGTTGATCGAGTTGCCCACTGACTGGGATTTCCGTCAACCGCGCGCCTTACCCGCCTCCCTGGTCGACAACGGTTTCTGCCACTGGGACGGCCATTGCCTGATCCAGCAACCTGACCTCGGTTATGCGCTGGAATGCCAGGCCACCGGCAGCGATTACTACCTGCTCTACTGCCCGGTCGGTCTGGAGTTTTTCTGCATCGAACCGGTGAGCCATCCCGTCAACGCGCATCACCTGCCCGGCCGGCCAGGGTTACGGTTGCTGGAGCAAGGTCAGTCGGCGGAGCTTGGGTTCAGCCTGCAGTATCGCGCGCTCGGATAACGCCATTACCCGAGCATCTGACTCAGCGCCGCACGCAGCTTGCCGGGTTTCACCGGCTTGTTCAGCAGCGGCGCGCCGAGTCGCTGCAATGAGCGTCGACACTGATCCGTGCGGTCCGCCGTGATGATTACCGCCGGAATCACCTGGCCGTAATGCTCACGCAAATGCCTGACCACATCGCAGCCCACTACGCCATGATCGAGGTGATAGTCCGCCAGGATCAGTTCCGGCGCTTGCCCACGCAGCGCCGCCAGCGCCGAGGATTCATCCGTGGCCGTGACCACCTCGCACCCCCACTGCCCAAGCAGCGCGCTCATGCTCTCGAGAATGCTGACTTCGTTGTCCAGCACCAGCAGGCGTCGGCCCGGCAAGGGATTGCCCGTGGTCAACTGAGGCGCAGCCTGACTGATCGGCAGCGGCACCTCATGGGAAATCGGTACGTCGATGCTGAACATCGACCCTCGTCCCGGCACCGATTTAACCCCAATCCGATAACCGAGAATCTTGCCGATGCGCTCAACAATGGCCAGCCCCAACCCCACACCTTTGCGGTCGGCGGCGCGTCCGACGTCGAGTTGGTTGAACTCCAGGAAAATCGAATCCAGTCGGTCCGCGGCGATGCCACGCCCGGTGTCCCAGACCTCCAGGCGCAGCATCTCGCCGCGACGCCTTGCGCCCAGCAGGATGCTGCCCTCGTCGGTGTAGCGGCAGGCGTTACTGAGGAAGTTACGCAGGATGCGCGTCATCAGGCGCAGGTCGGTGCTGATGGCGTACTCGCCCACCTGCACGCGCAGGTTCAACCCTGCCGCTTCGGCGACCGACTGAAATTCGGACACCAGCGGCCCGAGCAATTCGTCGAGACGATAAAGGGCAACGTCGGGTTTGACCGCCGCCTGATCGAGCCGGGATATATCCAGCAAATCAGTGAGCAAATCTTCGGCCCCCTCCAGCGCCTGATGAGTACGCTCGACCAGGACCTGTTCAACGTCAGGCAGCTTTCGTTCACGCAGCGTCGAGATCAGCAAGCGCGCAGCGTTAAGCGGTTGCAGCAGGTCGTGACTGGCCGCCGCGAGGTATTTGTCCTTGCTGCGATTGGCGGCCTCAGCGGCGTCGCGGGCATCGCGCAAAGCCTCGGCGATCTGCTTGCGCTGGGTGATCTGCTGTTGCAGGTTGCGGTTGGCTTCCAATAATTCATCGGTGCGCGCGGCGACCCGTTGCTCCAGCTCATCGTTGAGTTGTTGTAAACGCTGCTGGGCTTGTTTGCGTTCGGTGATGTCGGCGACGAACCCCTCAACCAGGCCTTCCTGATCGGGCTTGAGCAACAGGTTCATCAAGACATCGAGGCTGCTGCCGTCCTTGCGCCGCAACTGGGTTTCATAGCCGTGCAGGCTGCGTTGATGCTTGAGGATTTCGCCGATGTTTTCCAGCTCACTGGCCCCGCCGACAAACAGGTTGCTCGCCAGGTCCGCCAGGGAAAACAGCACCTCTTGCGGGTCCTGATAGCCGAGCATGTGCGCCAACGCCGGGTTGGCGGCCCGCATGCCTTCGTGCAGGCTGGCCTGGAAAATCCCCTGGACCGCGTTTTCGAACAACCATTTGTAGCGATTGCGCTCGGCTTCCAGCTCGTCGAGCCGCGCGGCCAGTTCCGGGTAATGGCTCTTGCGCGCCGAATGGCTGCCTAACCCGAGTAACCCCGCCAGTGCCCGTTGCTGATCGTCAGAGGGCTTCGCCATAGACGACCTCGACATCACGCTGACTGGATTCGCGCGGATTGGTCAGGATGCACGGGTCGTGCATGGCGTGTTGCGACAGGAACGGAATGTCCGCCGTACTGACCCCGTGCAAGCCAAGGGTCTCGTGGAAGCCGATTGCGTGTTTGAGCGCAATCAGATGCTCCACCAGTCGCGCGCAGATCTGACGGTGGTTCAGGCCACGGCAATCGATGCCGAAGGTCTCGGCGATTACCTTGAAGCGATCCGGCGCCGAGCTGTAATTGAACGCCACCACATGTTCCACCAACACCGCGTTGCACAGGCCATGGGGCAGATCGAGGAACCCGCCCAGGCTGTGGGACATGGCGTGCACCGCGCCGAGAATCGCGTTGGAGAACGCCAGCCCGGCTTGCATGCTGCCCAACATGATCTTCTCGCGCAGGGCGATGTCTGTCGGGTTGGCAATCATTTGCACCAGGTTGCCGTTGATCAACCGCATCGCTTCCAGTGCATGGGGATCGGTCAGTGGCCCGTGGCCCGTGGAGACAAAGGCTTCGATGGCGTGCACCAACGCATCGATGCCGGTACACGCCGACAGGAACGGGTCCATGCTCAGGGTCGTTTCCGGGTCGATCAACGAGACGTCCGGCACCACTGCTTTGCTGACGATGGAGAACTTCATGCGTTCTTGCTGGTTGGAAATGATCACGAACTGCGACACATCAGCCGACGTGCCGGCGGTGGTCGGAATCAGGATCAGGGGCGGGCTGGGCACGCGGATGGTGTCCACGCCTTCGAATTCGAGAATGCTGCGTCCGTGAGCAACGACAATGCCGATGCCTTTGCCGCAATCCATCGGGCTGCCACCGCCGACGGCGACGATCACATCGCAATGGTTTTCCCGGTACAGCTCGGCGCCGAGCATCACTTCTTCGACCCGCGGATTGGGGGAGACATCGGCGTACAGGAAGTAATCGATACCCAAGGCTTGCAGGCTGGCCTCGACGTCGGCGACCCAACCGGCGGCAATCACCCCGGGGTCGCTGACCACCAGGACTTTGCGGGCACCGAAGGTCTTGGCGTAATTACCGACATTGTGCCGACAGCCGGCACCGAAGATGATTTCTGGAGACACGAACTTACGCAGCGGGCTGAGACTCTGGCTCATTGGAAAGCCTGTTTTTATTGTTTTGGAAGATAGAACCCACACTAAACCATCCGGCTGCGAATGCAATCAGACCAAAGAACACTGTGGGAGCGAGCTTGCTCGCGATGACGGAGTGTCAGCCAACAAAGATGCTGAATGTTAAACCGCTATCGCGAGCAGGCTCACTGCTACAAGGGATTGGTGTTGCCAGATTCATCCGCGGTAGATCAGCTGCGAAGCCTTTTCGTTGCGCAACGTCAGGTGTTCCATGCCCTGCCCCACGGCTTCGGCTTCTTCCCGGGCCTTGAGGATCACGCCATGGCGCGGCGACTTGCTGCACACCGGGTCGGCATTGGCGGCATCGCCGGTGAGCATGAACGCCTGGCAACGGCAGCCGCCCAGGTCCTTGTGCTTTTCATCGCACGAGCGGCACGGCTCCTTCATCCAGTCATCGCCACGAAAACGGTTGAAGCCAAACGAATCAGTCCAGATGTGCTCAATGCTGTGCTCTCGCACATTGGGAAACTGCACCGGCAACTGACGGGCGCTGTGGCAAGGCAGCGCGGTACCGTCCGGGGTGATGTCGAGAAACAGATTGGCCCAACCGTTCATGCAGGTTTTGGGGCGCTCTTCGTAATAGTCCGGGGTGACGAAGATCAGCTTGCACGGATGGCCCTGGGCCTCAAGCCGCGCGCGATACTCGTTGGTGATGCGCTCGGCGCGCTGTAGTTGCTCGCGGGTGGGCAGCAGGCCGACGCGATTGAGTTCGGCCCAGCCGTAGAATTGGCACGTGGCCAACTCGACAAAATCCGCTTCCAGCTCAAGACACAAGTCGATGATCTGTGCAATCTGATCAATGTTGTGCCGATGGGTGACGAAGTTCAGCACCATGGGATAACCCTGGGCTTTCACCGCGCGGGCCATGGCCAGTTTCTGGGCGAAGGCCTTGCGGGAGCCGGCGAGCATGTTATTGACCGCTTCGTCAGCCGCCTGAAAGCTGATCTGGATATGGTCCAGCCCGGCCACCTTGAAGTCGCGGACTTTCTGCTCGGTCAGGCCGATGCCCGAGGTGATCAGGTTGGTGTAGTAGCCCATGTCTCGCGCGGCTTTGATCAGTTCGGCCAGGTCCTGTCGCACCAATGGCTCACCGCCGGAAAACCCCAATTGCGCAGCCCCCATTTCGCGGGCCTCACGAAACACCCGAATCCACTCCTCGGTGCTCAGCTCCTCGCCATGCCGGGCAAAATCCAGCGGGTTGGAACAATACGGGCATTGCAGCGGGCAACGGTAGGTCAGCTCGGCCAACAGCCACAGCGGTGGGCCGACGGGTGAATCATTCAATCCAGAATTGCGCATGAGCCACCTCCAGGAATGCCAGCACATCCTCATCAATCCCTGGTACGCCGGGAAAGTTCGCGGTCAGTCGCTCTATGATCGCCGAGACACTGCGCCGGCCATTCACCAGATCGAGGATCTGCCCGGCGCTGGCGTTGAGTTTGATCATGCCTTCGGGGTACAGCAGCACGTGACAGTCCTGGCGGGGCTCCCATTGCAAACGAAAGCCCTGGCGCAACGACGGCAACCACCCGCGTTGGATCAGGCTCACAGGGCAATCCCCCGGTGCCAGACTTTATCGGCCGTGACGGTGTGATAAGGCGGACGCTCCAGCTCGTAGGCCATGCTCATGGCGTCGAGCATGCTCCACAGCACATCGAGTTTGAATTGCAGGATCTCGAGCATGCGTTGCTGCGCCTCGCGTGTGACGTAGTGCGCCAAGGTAATGCGCAAGCCGTGCTCCACATCGCGTCGGGCCTGACTCAAACGGTTGCGAAAATAGTCATAACCGGCAACGTCGATCCACGGGTAATGCGTCGGCCAAGCGTCGAGTCGGGACTGATGGATCTGCGGGGCGAACAGCTCGGTCAGCGAACTGCTCGCCGCTTCCTGCCAGCAGGCGCGACGGGCGAAATTGACATAGGCATCGACGGCGAACCTCACGCCAGGCAGCACCCGTTCCTGGGACAGAATCTGTTCGCGATCCAGCCCCACCGCTTCACCCAGACGCAGCCAGGCTTCGATGCCGCCTTCACTGCCGGGCACGCCGTCATGGTCGAGAATCCGTTGCAACCACTCACGGCGCACGTCGCGGTCCGGGCAGTTGGCGAGGATCGCGGCATCCTTGAGCGGAATGTTCACCTGGTAATAGAAGCGATTGGCGACCCAGCCCTGAATCTGCTCGCGGCTCGCGCGGCCGGCGTACATGGCTTGGTGAAACGGGTGATGGATGTGGTAGTAGGCGCCTTTGGCGCGCAGGGCGGCTTCGAATTCGGTGGGGGTCATTGCAGTGCCGGTCATTGCGGTTCTCCGATGGATTTGTGCTGCCGGGTCTGGCCTCATCGCGGGCAAGCCACGCTCCCACAGGTTCACGCGATCAACAGTGGGAGCGTGGCTTGCCCGCAATGGGGCCATCCGCTACAGCTCAATACTCATGCCGTCATAAGCCACTTCGATTCCACGCCGTTCCAGCAAGGCCCGCTCGGCCGAGTCTTCATCGAGGATCGGATTGGTGTTGTTGATGTGAATCAGCACCTTGCGCTGGCGGGTAAAACCTTCGAGCACCTCAAGCATGCCGCCGGGGCCGCTTTGCGACAGGTGGCCCATTTCGCTGCCCAGACTTTGGCCGACTTCGCAGACGCGCATTTCGTCGTCACGCCACAAAGTGCCGTCCAGCAGCAGGCAATCGGCACGCTGCATCCAGCCCAGCACTTCGTCATCGACTTGCCCCAGCCCCGGCGCATAAAACAGCGATGCACCGCTGCGTCGGTCTTCAATGAACAAGCCGATCGTATCGCCCGGTTGCGGATGGCCGCGATTGGGTGAGTACGGCGGTGCGTTGCTCACCAAGGGAATCGCCCGCCAGCGCAAGTGCTGGCAGGCAGGAATGCTGAACGGCTGACGATCCAGGCCGATCGGTTGCCACTGCAGCCCGCCGTTCCAGTGGCGCAGCATGTTGAACAGCGGGAAGCCGCTGCTCAGGTCCTGGTGAACCCGTTCGGTACACCAGACGGCATGCGGACAGCCTTCGCGCAGGCTCAGCAAGCCGGTGCAGTGATCGATCTGGCTGTCGAGCAGCACGACACCCGCGATGGCGCTGTCACGCAACTGGCGAGCCGGTTGCAACAGCGGAAAACTCGCAAGCTGCGCACGAATGTCCGGCGAAGCATTGCACAGCACCCAATCCACACCGTTGTCGCTCAGGACAATCGAGGACTGGGTGCGCGGTTGTGACCGCAGGCTGGCATTGCGCATCCCGGCGCATTGGTGGCAATTGCAATTCCACTGCGGGAAACCGCCACCAGCAGCCGAGCCGAGAACGCGAATGTGCATGGATGAGGCTCCAAAAGGCAGGCCCGGCCAACCCGACGGCTGGCCGGGTGAGCAATCAACGGTTGGCGAAATACATCGTCACTTCGAAGCCAATGCGCAGATCGGTAAACGCGGGTTTAGTCCACATGGGTCAATCCTCTTCTTGTGCCGGGCGATTCCGGTAAAGCCATTAATGCACGGGGCATCGGGCGCCCGAATGCTACTTTCGAAGGAGATGGCGGGGTGCGTTGGTAGGGGGTGTACGGGACTTTCAAATTCACCGAAGTACCCCTGTGGGAGCAGGCTTGACCGCGATGGCGGCGTGACAGTCAACATCAATGTTGAATGTGCAGGCCTCATCGCGGGCAAGCCAGCTCCCACAGGGGTTACGGTGTGTTCGAGGGTTAGAAGAACCCCAGCGGATTGATGTCGTAGCTGACCAGCAGGTTCTTGGTCTGCTGGTAGTGATCGAGCATCATCTTGTGGTTTTCCCGACCGACGCCGGACTTCTTGTAGCCACCGAACGCGGCGTGCGCCGGGTACAGGTGATAGCAGTTGGTCCACACGCGCCCGGCCTTGATCGCCCGGCCCATGCGGTAGGCGCGGTTGATGTCGCGGGTCCAGAGGCCGGCACCGAGGCCGAACTCGCTGTCGTTGGCAATCGCCAGCGCTTCAGCTTCGTCCTTGAAGGTGGTGACACCCACCACCGGACCGAAGATTTCTTCCTGGAAGACGCGCATCTTGTTGTGGCCCTTGAGCAGCGTCGGCTGGATGTAATAGCCGCTGGACAGGTCACCTTGAAGCCGTTCGGCGGCGCCACCGGTGAGGAGTTCGGCCCCCTCCTCCTGAGCGATTTTGAGGTACGAGAGGATCTTGTCGTATTGCTGCTCCGACGCCTGGGCGCCGACCATGGTTTCGGTGTCCAGCGGGTTGCCGCGTTTGATCTTGACGATCTTCTTCATCACCTCGGCCATAAACGGCTCGTAGATCGATTCTTGCACCAGCGCCCGCGATGGGCAGGTGCAGACTTCGCCCTGGTTGAAGAACGCGAGCACCAGGCCTTCAGCGGCTTTTTCGATGAACTGCGGCTCGGCGTTCATGATGTCTTCGAAGAAGATATTCGGCGACTTGCCGCCCAGTTCGACGGTGCTCGGGATGATGTTCTCGGCGGCGCAATGCATGATGTGCGCGCCGACCGGGGTGGAACCGGTGAAGGCGATCTTGGCGATGCGCTTGCTGGTGGCCAGCGCTTCGCCGGCTTCACGACCGAAGCCCTGGACGATGTTCAACACGCCCGCCGGTAGCAAATCGGCGATCAGCTCAGCGAAGACCATGATCGACAGTGGCGTCTGTTCTGCCGGTTTGAGCACGACGCAGTTACCGGCGGCCAGGGCCGGGGCAAGTTTCCAGGCCGCCATCAGCAGCGGGAAATTCCATGGAATGATTTGCCCGACCACGCCCAGAGGCTCGTGAAAGTGATAGGCGGTGGTCAGTTCATTGATCTCCGCAGCGCCGCCTTCCTGGGCGCGAATGCACCCGGCAAAGTAGCGGAAATGGTCGGCAGCCAATGGCACGTCGGCGTTCAGGGTTTCGCGCACGGCCTTGCCGTTGTCCCAGGTTTCGGTGACGGCGAGGATTTCCAGGTTTTGTTCGATGCGATCGGCGATTTTCAGCAGCACCCGCGAACGGTCCTGGGCCGAGGTCTTGCCCCAGGCATCCGCAGCGGCGTGTGCCGCGTCGAGGGCCTTGTCGATGTCGGCGGCGCTGGAGCGTGGGAACTCGGCAATCACCTCACCGTTCACCGGCGAGGTATTGGTGAAGTATTCGCCATTGACCGGCGCGACAAACTCGCCGCCGATGAAGTTGCCATAGCGCGGTTTGAAGGAAACAACGGCGCCTGGGGTTCCGGGTTGTGCGTAGATCATGGTGGGCCTCTGTCTGGGTCGATGCCTGTCGGGCCGACAAGCGATGAACCGATACTAGAGAGCCCCGCGTGCCGGACGAATGCGCCGTTGGCAGGAGGGCTCTCGTTATTTGGTCGTAGGTTTCACACAAAACACTGTGGGAGCGAGCTTGCTCGCGATGGCGTCTGTTCAGTCAGAACTGCTGTGACTGAGACACCGCTATCGCGAGCAAGCTCGCTCCCACAGGGGTTATGCGGTGGACTGGGGGTTAGTGCTTGGCCACCAGGTCTTTCGGCAGCTTGAAGGTCCAGAGCATGCCGCCCTGGTTGAAGTCCTTGATGCGCTTGGCCACTTCCCCGCCCCACAACGGTACGGCGCCGCCCCAGCCGGAGAGGACAGACACGTACTGTTCGCCATCCATTTCCCAGGTCACGGGCGAGCCGAGGACGCCGGAACCGGTCTGGAATTCCCAGACTTTCTCGCCGGTCTTGGCATTGAACGCCTGGAGGAAACCTTCCGGCGTGCCGGTGAATACCAGATTGCCCTTGGTCGTCAGTACCCCGCCCCACAGCGGCGCATAGTTCTTGTGGCGCCAGACTTCTTTGCCGGTTATCGGGTCGATGGCGCGCAGCACGCCGATGTAGTCTTCATTCAACGGTTTGATGGTGAACCCGGCGCCGAGGAATGCCGCGCCTTTTTTGTAGGCGATGCCCTCGTTCCAGATGTCCATGCCCCACTCGTTGGATGGCACGTAAAACAGGCCGGTGTCGCGGTTGTAGGCCATCGGCATCCAGTTTTTCGCGCCCAGGAACGCAGGCGCTACAAAGACTGAACTGCCCTTGGGTTCGGAACCCGGAGCGCCAGGGCGGCTGGCTTCGTTGTAGATCGGCCGGCCATCTTTATCCAGGCCGGTGGCCCAGGTGATCTTGTCCACAAACGGGAAACCGCGGATGAACTTGCCGTTGGTACGGTCCAGCACGTAGAAGAAACCGTTGCGGTCCGCCGTGGCCGCCGCTTTGATTTCCTTGCCGCCCTCGGTGTAGTTGAACGAGACCAGCTCGTTCACGCCGTCATAGTCCCAACCGTCGTGGGGCGTGCTCTGGAAGTGCCATTTGATGGTGCCATCGTCCGGGTTGAGCGCCAGGCGCGACGACGAGTAGAGGTTATCGCCAGGACGCAAATGCGAGTTCCACGGTGCCGGGTTGCCGGTGCCGAACAGCAGCAGATTGGTTTCCGGGTCGTAGTAACCGCCGAGCCACGGGGCGGCACCGCCGGTCTTCCACAAGTCACCCGGCCAGGTCTTGCCGGCTTCACCGCCGGAGATGCCGTTCTCGATGGCCTTGCCGTCCTTGTAGACGTAGCCCATATGACCTTCGACGGTTGGGCGGACCCACAACAGATCGCCATTTTTCGGGTCGTACGCCGAGATCTTGCCCACCACACCGAACTCGCCACCGGCCACGCCGGTAATCAGCTTGCCGTTGATCACCAAGGGCGCGGCGCTGATCGAATAGCCTTCCTTGTGGTCGGCCACCTGCTTGCTCCACACCACTTTGCCGGTGTCTTTGTTCAGGGCCACCAGCTTGGCGTCGAGCGTGCCAAAGAACACCAGGTCGCCATACAGCGCCACGCCACGGTTGATCACGTCGCAGCACGGACGGATGTCATCCGGCAGGCGCGCATCGTACTGCCAGAGCTTCTTGCCGGTGCGCGCATCGACCGCGAACACCCGCGAGTAAGAACCGGTCATGTACATCACGCCGTCCTTGATCATCGGCTGTGCCTGCTGGCCACGCTGTTTTTCGCCGCCGAAGGAGAATGCCCAGGCAGGTCGCAACTCCTTCACGTTGTCGACGTTGAGAATATCCAGCGGGCTGTAGCGTTGCCCCTGGACGCCGAGGCCGTTGGTGACAATTTGCTCCGGGTTTTTCGGGTCCTGGAGAATGTCCTGGTCGGTGACCGCGGCCAATGCCTGGCCAGACAACAGCATGGCACTGAGCAGCAGGCTCAAGACGAAGGGCTGGCGACGTGCGGGTTGAGTCATGACGGCTACCTCTGCGGTTTTTTGTTATTCGCGGGAGAGTTTCCCGGCGTAGTGCAGATTCTTGGGCGCCGTCGCCCCGACAACAATTACCCGCAATATGGAGATTCCTAATCCCTTAGTAGCGGGTCGCATGGGTTCAAGCATTATCTGGCTGCGCCGGAATCCACCCGGGTCATCTGCCCACGCTCGTAGCGCGGGTACAAATGACTGACGCTGCGGATCAATTCATAACGGCTCAGCGTGATCCCGGCGAAACGTTCGGGGATCGGACTGCGGATCATCTCGGCCATGTCGCTGCCATTCGCTGCACCCGCTTGCAGCAACTGGTCGAGCCAGGTCAGGTAGTCGCGCATTTGTTCGAAGGGTTGTGGGTCGCTGGACACGGGGCCGTGACCCGGCACGATCAGCGTCCAGGGCAAGCCCTGCAGGGTCGCGATGTCCGCCAGCCACACAGACAGCCCGGGGCTGTTGGGCGTGGTCAAGGCCCGTTGATAAAACACCAGGTCCCCGGCAAACAGCACGCCGGTTCGCTGGTCGAGAATAGCCAGATCCGCTCCCGTATGCCCACCCAGGCCCAGCAAGCGTAAATCGTGATTCCCAAAACTGCGTACGCCTGGCGTCACGACTTGATTGGGCAACACCACTTCGGTGCCACGCATCCAGTCACCCACCATTCGATACATATTCTCTGCCATCGCATCGCCTTGTTGATGCAACAGCTCGGTCGTCCCCGCCAGCGCGCCGATGGGCACGTCAGCGAACGCCTGATTGCCCAGCACATGGTCCGGGTGATGGTGGGTCAGGAACACCTGAACCACGGGTTTATCGGTGATCTCGGCAATCGCCTGGTGCATCGCCTCGCCGTAGCGTTTCGACGGCCCGGTGTCGATGACCACCACGCCACGTTCGGTGACAATGAACGCGGTGTTGACGATATTGCCGCCGTTGGCCTTGGCGAAATTATCCGTACTGCCTTCCAGCAGCCAGGTGTCTTCGGCGATCTGCCGGGGCTTGAGCGAATACTCAAGGTCGGCCATGGCCGGCAGGCTGACGCTCAACACCATCAGCAGTATCCAGCGCATGAAATACTCCTTCGGCTCAGGGAATCGACGCATCAAATTCATTGCCGCTGTTGTCCCGGATAATCAGACGCGTCTGCCCTGCCCCTTCGATGTCGAAGGCCAGGTTGGGGTTTTCACTGACGGCAGGAAACAGCTCCAGCCGCGCCAACAGCTGATCATCCGCGCTTCGCAGTTCGGCATGGTTGATGAAAAATTCCGGGATGCCGTTGACCATGCCGTTGTCCATCGGATGCGCCACCTGCACGCGCAAACGGCTGAAGTCAGTGCGCGGATAGCGCGCGCCTAAAACCTCGCCGAGGTGTTCCTCCCAGCCGGGCTGGGTACGCACCACACTGGGTGCGGTGCAACCACCGCCCGCCGCATCGATCAGGGTCGAACCGACATGCCACAGCCCATCGCGCGTCAGGACCGCGGCGCGTAAAGGGGTGGCCTGTTCAATCCGGATACGGATCGACAACCACGGCAACACGCGGTCCAGCGGCTGGAAGTCGACAATCTTCGGCAGCGGATTGAGCTCGGCCCAGGCGAGGATTTTCACCACCTCGCCCTTGAACGCTCGCGCATCGATTTCCAGTGGCACCTGCCGGGCATCTTCGGCGAACGGCGGCGCCAGCAGCTTGACCCGGTCATCGAAGACAAAAGGCGCGTCGCCGAGCATTTGCTTGTGATAGAACGCCCACATCACCGAGGGCACCGGGTCTTTGCCCGGATCGATACTCGCGGCGTGCGCGGCCAAAGGTAACCAGCAGGCCAACAGACACTTGATTCGCCAGCTCATCACCCGCTCCTATTGGTACATCTCCGGCACGTCATACCGCAGGCCGTAATGGCTGTAGATCGTCTTCACGGAACCCTCGCGGATCAGGCCTTCCAGCGCCTCTTCCACGGCATACGCCAATTGCCGATTGCTTTCGTGCACGGCCATGCCGATCTCCCAGAGTTGCTTGCCCATGTTCGGATAGGCGTTTTGCGCCAACGCCCATTGCGGGTCGGCCGCCTCATGCACTTGCCAGTCGATTTCGCCACGCATGGCCATGACCGCGTCGACCTCACCGGCCTTCATCGCCGCAAAGGCCTGGGGTACGCCCGGGTAGTGGTGGGTTTTGCCCGCGAGCATGCCGTTGAACACCGACGTCAGGTAGAACGACGGCACGCTGTCGACCTCGACGCCGATCGGATGCGAGTCGAACACGGCCACGCTGCCGACCTTGTCCAATCGGCGTTGATCGTAAGCCACCTGCCATTGTTCGGTCTGATAGGGCCCGAACATCACCACATGCCCGTTTTCCATTTCGCCAAGCTCGTTGCGCTTCTGGGCGTAGTCACGGTCATAGGGCACACGCATCATCAGGTCAGCCAATTGCTGGTTGTGCAAGGCACTGGCGCGCCAGATGTAATCACGCAGATCGTCATCGAGTTTTTCCCCGGCGGGGGCCCAGATCAGCGTCAGGTGTACGCCGAGCGCCTTGGCCAGCGCCTCGGCGAGTTCGACATCGACGCCTCGGGGCTGGCCGGCCTGCTCAAAACTGTAGGGGGCGAAGTCCTTGTAAACCGCCACTTTCAGCTCCCCGGCAGCAATCATTTCGTCATAGTTTCGAACCTGCGCCTGCACCGTCTGGCAACACAGCCACACAACACTGATCAACACCGCGAGCAGACGCATGGAATCACTCCTCGACGTGAACGCTGTCCAGGTAAGTGCGCACTGCCCACAACGCTTCCTGGCTCAGGTAATCAGCCATTTTCGGCATGTAGACCCGACCGTCACGCACGGCGCCATGACGCACGCGTTCGACGAACCACTCGTCACCCGCCTCGCCGACATCAAGCAGGCGCAGGTCAGGGGCGATCCCGCCGGACTTGGCTTCCAGGCCATGACACGCCGCGCAGTTCTGGTTGTAGGCCGACGAGCCGATTTCCAGGGCTCTGTCGTGTTCCGGGGAGGCTCGATAGGGGTTGGCCGCGGCCCAGCCATCGCCATCCACCGTTACACCGGCGTCCTTGATCGGTGTCAGGCCCTGGGTTTCAACCGCTTGCGGCACCACGTTGCCATGAGCCCACACGGAACCTGCACTGATAAAGCCGGCCAGCAGACCGACGACGAGCAAGGCGTTGCGTTTTGTTGTCATTGTTATGCCCTCAGGATTGCACGCAAAACCTCTTGGCAGAGGCTATGGCACTCATCTTAGAAACGGCATCGCCAACACCCCATGCTGCTTTGGTGGTCGCCTTCTAGTCCCTTGGTAGTAAGGCGATGGATGCACACCTCGGGTACGTCGCCAACAGGCCTGGTGTCCCGGCGAAGCGGGCAGCGTCAGTAACGGCCAGTTAAGCCATAACACCAGCGGCTACAAAAATTGTGTTACCGCTGAAATCGGATGTTCTCCTCCGGGGCGATGACCGTTGTCGCTCCATGCTAAAACCGCGCAGGTACGCAGGGGTTACTACCTTGGTACTGGCTCTCCGCTACTTTCTGCATATTTCCTCTGCTCCACAGGCTTCCTATGCTGGCGCTACCTGTAAAGGAGTGCCCTATGCGCCTGCTTGCCCCTTACGCCTTGCTCTACCTGCTGGCGATTGCCTGCGCCGCCGGCGTGGCTACTCAGAGCCAGGCTGCGCAGGCGCCATTGGAGGTGCGGATCGGCTACCTGGGTTATCGGCCCGATCCTGGGCCGCTCCTGTCGAACGTGATTCCCGAACCGAGCGATGCCGGACTGCGCGGCGCCGAACTGGCGATCACCGACAGCAACAGCACCGGACGTTTTCTCAACCACAGCTACGCGCTGGTCAGCGCCAGCGTCGACAGCCCCGAAGCCTTGCTCGATGCGGCCAACGCCCAGCACGCGCAGGGTCTGCGGCTGTTTGTGGTGAACGCCCCGGCCGACAGCTTGCGCCAGCTCAGCGCCGCCCTGCCCGACAGCCTGATATTCAACGCCGGCAGTCCCGACGATCGCCTGCGGACCACCGATTGCCTGTCGAACGTGCTGCACACCCTGCCAAGTCGCGCGATGCTCGCCGATGCGCTGGCGCAATTTCTGGTGGTGCGCAAATGGCAACGCGCGCTGCTGATCGTTGGCCCGACCGCCGACGATCAAGCCTACGCTGCTGCCCTGCGCCGCGCGGCAAAACGCTTCGGCCTGCAACTGGTGGCGGAAAAGGCCTGGAGCTTTGATAACGACCAACGTCGCAGTGCTCAGGCGGACATGCCGCTGTTCACCCAGACCGCCGAATATGACGTGGTGCTGGTGGCCGATGAACGCGGCGACTTCGGCGAATACGTGCCCTACCAGACCTGGTACCCGCGCCCCGTCGCCGGCACGCAAGGGCTGACCCCGGTGGGTTGGCACAAAACCGTGGAAACCTACGGCGCCGCGCAATTGCAAAAGCGTTTTGAAGCCCTGACCGGTCGCTGGATGAACGACCGCGATTTCGCGGCCTGGATGGCCGTGCGCAGCGTCGCCAGCGCGGTGAGCAAATTGCGCCAGACCGAGCCGATGGCGATCCGTCAGCTGGAACTCAGCGATCAACTGCCGCTGGACGGTTTCAAGGGACGCAAGCTCAGTTATCGCCCGTGGAACGGCCAGTTGCGCCAACCGATTCCCATCGTCCAGCCCCGCGCCCTGGTCAGCACGTCGCCGCAGGACGGCTTTCTGCATCCCTTCAACGAAATGGACAGCCTGGGTTACGACAAACCCGAGGTCAGCTGCCGCTTTCCCTGATCCAACTGTCCACAAGAACGACAACAAAAAAGGAATCTGCCATGCGCCGCACCCTGCTCTGCCGCTCCCTGCTTTCCGGGGCCCTGCTGTTCGCCGCCGGGCATGCCGCGGCCAGCACCGCGTGGGTCTCCAACGAAAAGGACAACAGCCTGAGCCTGATCGACATGCAGACCCTGCAAGTCACCGACACCCTGCCCGTCGGCCAGCGCCCACGCGGCTTGTTGCTGTCCCATGACAACAAGCTGCTGTACATCTGCGCCAGCGATTCGGACCGGGTCCAGGTAATGGACGTGGCCACCCGCAAGATCATCAAGGAACTGCCCTCGGGCAAAGACCCCGAGCAATTCGCCCTGCACCCCAACAACCGCTGGTTGTACGTCTCCAACGAAGACGATGCGCTGGTCACGGTGATCGACACCGAAACCTCCAAGGTGCTCAGCCAGATCAACGTCGGCGTCGAGCCCGAAGGCATGGCCGTCAGTCCCGATGGCAAGTGGGCCGTGAACACCAGCGAAACCACGAACATGCTGCACTGGATCGACACCAGCACCCAGACCCTGGCCGACAGCACGCTGGTGGACCAGCGGCCACGCTTTGTCGAATTCAATCAGGACGGTTCACAGCTCTGGGCGTCAGCGGAAATCGGCGGCACGGTGACGATTCTCGACGTCGCCAGCCGCAAGACCCTCAAGACCCTGAACTTCCAGATCAAAGGCGTGCACCCGGACAAGGTCCAACCCGTGGGCATCAAGCTCAGCGCCGACGGCAAGTACGCTTTCGTCGCACTGGGCCCGGCTAACCATGTGGCGGTGATCGATGCCAGGACGTTCGAGATTCTCGACTATCTGTTGGTCGGACGTCGGGTCTGGCAGCTGGCGTTCACCCCCGATCAAAAGCAACTGCTCGCCACCAACGGCGTTAGCGGTGACGTGTCGGTGATTGATGTCGACAGCCTCAAGGTGAGCAAATCGGTGAAAGTCGGACGCTACCCCTGGGGCGTGGTGGTGACCCCATGAACGCCCTGGAAGTCAGCGACCTGAGTTTTGCCTATGGGACTCGGGAAGCCTTGCGTCACGTGAACTTCGAGTTGGCTCCGGGGCGTTTCGCCGCATTGCTGGGGCCCAATGGTGCCGGCAAATCGACCCTGATCGCCCTGTTGACCCGGCTTTATGATCTTCAGCACGGCGACATCCGGGTCGGCGGCTGTTCATTGCGCGATGCGCCCCGACCGGCGCTCAGGCAGTTGGGTGTAGTGTTCCAGCAAAGCACCCTGGACCTGGACCTCAGCGTCGAGCAGAACCTGCGGTATCACGCCGCGCTGCATGGTCTGTCCCGGCGCCAGAGCAGTGTCCGGGTTGACGCCGAACTGGCCCGTCAAGCCCTGACCGAACGCCGCCGCGAACGGGTGCGCGAACTCAATGGCGGCCACCGCCGCCGGGTGGAAATCGCCCGGGCCCTGCTGCATGAGCCGCGCCTGTTGCTGCTTGACGAAGCCAGTGTCGGCCTCGATCCCGCCAGTCGCCTGGCGCTCAATCAACACCTGCGCACCTTGTGCAGCGACCACGCCATCAGCGTGCTCTGGACCACGCATTTGCTCGATGAAGTGCAGTCCAGCGACGATTTGCTGATCCTCCATCAAGGTCGGCTGGTGGCCAGCGGACAGGCCGATGCACTGAGCCTGGAACATGGCGGTGATCTGGGTTCAGCCTTCACTCACCTGACCACTTCAGGAGCGGCGCGATGAATGCGTACTGGCATTGCTTCAGCGGCATCGTGCTGCGCGAATGGCTACGTTTTGTGTTGCAGCGCACGCGGTTTCTCAGTGCCCTGGTGCGGCCGCTGTTATGGCTGTTGGTGTTCGCGGCCGGTTTCCGGGCAGCCTTGGGGATCGCCATTATCGAACCCTATGACACCTACATTCCTTACGAGGTCTACATCATCCCGGGTCTTGCCTGCATGATCCTGCTGTTCAACGGCATGCAAGGCTCTCTGTCGATGGTCTACGACCGCGAGATGGGCAGCATGCGCGTGCTGCTGACCAGCCCGCTGCCCCGGACTTTTCTGCTGTGCAGCAAGCTGTTGGCCACGTCGCTGATTTCCCTGTTGCAGGTGTATGCGTTTTTGGCGATCGCCTGGCTCTATGGCGTGCAACCGCCGGCCATGGGGTTATTGATCGTGTTGCCGGCATTACTGTTGGTGGCGTTGATGCTCAGCGCGTTGGGCCTGTTGCTGTCGAACGCCATTCGGCAACTGGAGAACTTTGCCGGGGTCATGAATTTCGTGATCTTTCCGCTGTTTTTCCTGTCTTCGGCGCTGTATCCGCTGTGGAAAATGCATGAAGCCAGCGAGTGGTTGTACTGGTTGTGCGCGGTGAACCCGTTCACCCATGCGGTGGAATTGGTGCGGTTCGCCCTTTATGAACGCTTCAATCCGCTGGCGCTGGCGGTGTGTGCAGGGTTGACCGTAGTGTTCGCGCTACTCGCCGTACTCACCTTCAACCCTCAGCACGCAGCCCTGCGCAAATCCACCTGACCACCCAAATCCAACTCTAGGAGTGAGCCTGCTCGCGATAGCGGTGTATCAGATGACATTGATGTTGAATGACGGATAGCTATCGCGAGCAGGCTCTCTCCTACAATTGATCTCCATGAGCAGGGGAGAAATTACTACTTTAGTACTGGTTTCCCTGTCTATCGTCGCATTCACAAAGCACCCCGCCTGGCCTGTAATAGATCCATAACTATAAGGATCGAACCCATGCCGCGTGCCCGACGTTGTCTGTTGCGCCCTTCTCTCGCAGCGCTGCCGCTCTGCCTGTTGCTGAATGCTGCGCACGCCGAATCACCGCTGTTTTCCGCGGAAGGCTATCGCATCAACCTGTACCGCAGCCCGACGCCGGACAGCCTGCAAGGCGCGACCATCGTTGACACCCCGGCCTTGCAAACACTGCTCAGTCAAACGCCGCCACCGGTGCTGATCGATGTCTACCGTCGCCAATGGCTGCAAGGCCAGTTCATCGAAGACCAGCCCCATGAAAACCTGCCCGGCAGCCACTGGCTGGCCAATACCGGTGACGGTGACCTGACGCCCGACTGGCAAGGCTATTTTGCGCGTAATCTCAAGGCATTGACCGCCGGGGACTCGGCACGACCGCTGGTCTTTTATTGCCGCGCCGACTGCTGGCTGAGCTGGAACGCCGTCAAACGAGCGTCCGTCATGGGCTATAAGACACTGTATTGGTATCGCGACGGCTTTGATGCCTGGCAAGCGGCCGGGCTTGCCGTGACACCGGCCCGGCCCGAGCCTTTCCCCTGATCTTTACGCTGGCGTGTTGTGACCACACCCTAAACAAAATAATGAGGTGAAAGGCTATGTACAAAATTTTGATTGCCGACGATCACCCGCTGTTTCGCGAAGCGATTCATAACGTCATCAGCGACGGTTTCCCGGGCTCCGAAGTCATGGAAACCGCCGACCTCGACAGTGCCCTGGCCCTGACCCAGGAACACGACGACCTGGACCTGATCCTGCTCGACCTGAACATGCCCGGCATGCATGGGCTCAATGGCTTGATCAACCTGCGCAATGAAGCCCCGACCATTCCGGTAGTGATTGTCTCGGCCGAGCAGGACAAACAGATCGTCCTGCAAGCCATTACCTACGGCGCGGTGGGTTTCATTACCAAGTCGTCACCGCGCACGCAAATGACCGAGGCCATCCAGCAAATCCTCAATGGCAACGTGTATTTGCCGCCGGACATTATCCGCACTACCCGAACCAACACTCCCCGCCGGATGAACGACACGCCGAGCTTTCCCCCTGAATTGCTCCAGGCCCTGACCCGAAAGCAATTGCAGGTGCTTGAACGCATGACCAAAGGCGAATCGAACAAACAGATCGCCTACACCCTGGAAATCGCCGAGACCACCGTCAAGGCTCACGTCTCGGCGATCCTGCGCAAACTCAATGTGCACAATCGAGTGCAGGCGATCTTGAGTGCCGGGGATATTGATTTCGGGTCTTACATGCGACGTTGAGACAGCAAGACTTTGGCGCCCCCTTCGCGGGCAAGTCGGATCGCCGCACCGCCGCTCCCACAGGTACGGCGCTGCCCTTGTGGGAGCGGGCTTGCCCGCGACGACGGTGGTACTAACGCAGAAGCGCCTCAAGGCCTGCCGAGCAAATGGCTCATCGCCGTTTTAAGTTTCATCGGCCGCACCGGTTTATGCATCAGGGTGTGGCCCAGTTCGCGGATCTGCTGTTTGAGTTCGTTGCTGTAGTTGGCGGTGATCATCAAGGCCGGGATGGGTGACGTGCGACAGGCATTGATCCGGGCCACGGCGTCCAAGCCATTCTGATCGTTGTCCAGATGGTAATCGGCGATCAACAGGTCAACCTCGGCGTGGTAGTTGTCCACTTTTCGCGCCAGGTCCTCTTCCGACAGCGCCGTCACCACCCGACAGCCCCAGCCTTCGAGCAAGGTGCGCATGCCGGCGCAAATGGTGGCGTCGTTGTCCAGCACCCACACCCTTGCCCCGCGCAGGCGTTCAAGCATCGGCTCGCTCATCTGCAAGGCCGGCAACGGCTTGGGGGCCGTTGCGCTCAACGGCACTTCGACCGAGAACATCGAGCCCTTTCCCGGCCATGAGCGCACATGAATCCGATGCCCGAGGATGCCGGCGATTTTCTCGACAATGGCCAGGCCCAACCCCAGCCCACGATCCTGGTCCGGACGCTGTACGTCACCGCGTTTGAACTCCTGGAAAATCTCTTCCAGGCGATTATCGGCGATGCCCATGCCGGTGTCCCAGACCTGGATCAACAAGCGCTGATGCAGGCGCCGGCACCCGAGCACCACCCGGCCACTGTAGGTGTAGCGAATCGCATTGCTCAGCAGGTTGCGCAGGATGCGTGCCAGCAACTGGATGTCGCTGCGCACCAGCGCGGAACAGGCAATGAAATGCAGTTCAAGGCCCTCACTGCGTGCCACCTGGGTGTATTCGGCCGCGAGATTTTCCAGCAGTTCGCTCAGGGCGAACGGCGCGACATCGGCTTTGATGACCCCGGCATCGAGCTTGGAAATGTCCACTAGCGTGCCCAGCAGGTTCTCTACATCTTCCAGGGAATTACTGACATTACGCACCAGAACCTCGTTGCAGACCGGTTCACGTCGCTCCAGCAACGCACTGGTAAACAAACGGGCGGCGTTCAGTGGTTGCAGCAAATCGTGGCTGACAGCCGCCAGAAATTTGGTCTTGGACAGATTGGCGTGCTCGGCTTCGAGCTTGGCCTCGCGCAAACGTGATTCCACCTGGCGGCGCTCTTCGATTTCACGCAACAATTGATCATTGAGGGTGGTCAATTCCGCCGTGCGTTCACGCACCCGCAGCTCGAGATTCTGATACGCCTGATGCAGCGCCTCGGCAGTGCGGCGACGCTCGGTGATGTCGCGGATCAACACGAAAATCCCCACCACTTCCCCGGTGGCCAGGCGATTGGGCACGTAGGAGCGCAGCATGTAGCGCTCCTGGTTATTGACGTTGGTCTCGGCGAACTCGAACGTGACGCTCTCGCCGGCCAGCGCTCTCGCCACGTAAGACTCCAGACGCTGGTAGTGCTGTTCGCTGTGCACTTCGCGCAGGCTTTGGCCGAGCATCACGCCTCGGGGCCAGCAATACCATTCCTCATAGACCTTATTGGTGAACTCGTACACCAGATCGGCATTGAGGTAAGCGATCAACGCCGGCACGTGGTCGGTGATCAGGCGAATCCAGCGCTCGCTTTCACTCAGCGTCTGGGCGTGCTGGTAGCGTTCGGTGATGTCAGTGAAGGTGTTGACGAAACCGCCAGTCGGCAACGGGTGCGTGCGGATTTCCAGGACTCGTCCGTCATCGAGGCGTTGCTCGCATTCCTGTACTGGCCGCCCATTGCCATCGTGACTGAGCGGGGTCAGCAGGTTCAATTCGCTGTCCACCATCACTTCAGCAAACGGTCGATGGGCCGCGACGGGCGCCAACCCGCTCAATTCGAGAAAACGCCGGTTCCACAATTCCAGAATGCCCTCGGCATTGACCATCGCCACACCCTGGGACAGGTTATCGACCGCCCGCTGTAACAAATGCGACTTCTGCGCCACAGCCTGTTCGCGGCGTACGGTTTCACTGAGTTTGACCTCGGTAATGTCGGTGAACAGAATCACCCGCCCACCTTCCTGGGTCGGCCGCTCGCTGACTTGCAGCCAACGCCCGTTCTGCAAGCGATACAGCAGACTCTCGTCGGCATGCCCGCGCGGTTCTTCGGTGAACAGCCCATTGCTCATCATCAGGCGCTTGACCTCGGCCAGGCGCATGCCCGCGTTGATCCGCACCCGGCTGTTGCGCCAGAACGCCTTGAAGCGACTGTTGAACAAGACGATGCGCTGCTCGGCGTCGAACAATACGAAGGCATCGGAAATGCTCTCGATGGCATCGATCAGGTGTCGATGCGCGGTCTCGGCGCGCAGGCGGGCCTCGCTGAGCAAATGGTTACCGGCCTTGAGTTCGGCCATGGCCTGGTTCAAGGCATCGGTGCGCTCACGGACCTGCTCGGCCAGCACCACCGAGTGCTGGAACGCCGCGTACGGGTCATTGCCCCGAGTGATGCCTGACTCGATACGCTCGATCAGCGCCGCGTTGATGCGCTGCAGTTTATGGTTGTCGTGACGCAGGCTGGCCAGTTCGGCCTGCAGCTCAGCGATGTCCTGGGGCACGGCCGCGGGCAATGGCAACGCCGGTGAAGGTCTGGTTGATGTGCATGCCATTGAACTGTTCTCCGTAGGTGTTGAAACCCATCACCCGTTGCTCGCGCAAAAACGTCCCGATCTCGTCGAGACTGCCGTCGTCCTCCAGCTCCAGACGCCGGAGAAAACAGTCGCAACCGATGGTCAGCAACAGTTCACCCAAGCGTTCTTCCAATCCTTCGAACAGGCTTTTCAGGTTCGGCAGCATCGGGCCCGGCGTCATGGCGGTGAGCACGATGCCATTCTCCACGGCGCAGTAAAAACTCAGGCTCAGGTCCGCGTGCACCTGCTGGATGGCCCGCACGTAATACTGTTCGTTGATCCTCACGGCCAACGGGTGCGCAGCGAAAATCCGGTGATCCAGTTCATTCACCGGCACGCCGATGAGCCGCGCGTACTCGGCGGCGGCGGGTTCCGCATTGAGTTCATAAACACGGCGCGAGGCGCTGTCGGCCCCGGTAACCACCAGTTTTTCGGCCCGGGGCAGCATGTGGTGGGTGGTGAACACTTCGAAATCCAGCCAGGTATTGACCAGCACGACGACCGCCGCGCCACTGTGGAACTCGCCGTCGAAGTAGACATGGGTGTGGGTCAGGTAATTGTCATCGCCAGCGGAACCGCCGAAATGCGGAATGTCGCCCAATGCCGCACTCAAGGCTGCAAGGACCATTTCTTCACGGCTGGACAAACCATCGAGCAGGGTCAGGGCAAAACTGTTGCCCTTGATCGGTGCCAGGGTGTTACTGCGACAGCCACTGACCAGACGCTCGACCATCTGCTGCGCATCGATCAGGCTGAAGCGCTCCATCTCGTCGATCAACTCGAGCGCAATGGAGAAGTGCCGGTGATCGAACCCCACCGCCGTCACGCAATTGCGTCCATAGCCCAACGGGGTGATTTCCCCGGCGCTGGTGCAACCCACCAGGCGAATCCCCCCGAAACTGTCTTGCAGGGCTTGCCCCAGTGCCTGCAAGTCATACTCGGCGGAACAGAAAAAGAGCACGAAGCCCAGATGCGGATGCAGCAATTGACGCGCCAGTTCCTGCGCCACTTGCCGGGCATCGGTGGCCTGGGACATTGCGCTGACGACACCTTCACCCTGGACCTGCTGCATCGTCGCCTCCCGCAGGTGCGTATGGTTGAGCAGGGAGTTTACGAAACCCGTGGCGTGCAACGAATGCTACTTGGGTAGCAGTCAGACGCTTCAATGGGATGAGAGCGGTGGTGTGGATCCGCCCCGGCCCACAGGCAGGTGTTGCTTTAGACGCCAGCCCTGAACAGCATATAAGCGGCAATCACAAGGCAGACGCTGGCAAAGCCGATTTGCAATGCTCGCGCCGGCACGTGGGCGCACAGCTTGCGGCCGATGATCATGCCGACAATGCTGGCGCCGATGAAGCATGCCCCAAGGCTGTCGATGCGCACGCCCTCGTGAAACGCGCCGACCACGCCGATCGCGGAAATCAGGCTGATCACCATCAAGGACGTGGCGACGATCCCGCGCATCTGCACATCGGTCAGTTGCTTGAACGCCGGGACAATCAGAAAACCGCCGCCCACGCCCAGCAGCCCTGACACCACGCCCGTCACCGCGCCGAGTGCCGCCAGCGTCGCGGTGCATTTGGCGGTCCAGGAAAAGCGCCCGGTCTGCTGATCGAGCATGCAGTTTTTCTGCCCCCAGTTGGCGTGACCGTGATCGCTCGGCCCCTCGTCCTGGCGCTCACGACGCAGCATTCGCCAGGCGACCATGACCATGAGCAGGCTGAACAGAATCATCAGGATTTTTTCCGGCAACTGATGGGCAAAATAAATGCCCACCGGTGAAAACACCGCGCCGAGCAGCGCGATCAACAGCGCCGCGCGATACCGCACCAGCCCATGCCGCAAGCCGTCAATCGCCCCGACCGCCGCCGCACTCCCGACCGCAAACAAGGCGACGGGCGCCGCCTGGGTCATGGTCAACCCCAGCCCCAGGACCAGGGCCGGCACCGCAAGAATCCCGCCGCCCGCCCCGGTCAACCCGAGGACCAGGCCCATGACCACCCCAAAAAAACTCGCCAGCAACATAAAGCACTCGTAATCAGCTCAACAAGGCCGGGAACGCCCGGTTTCGATGACTGACAGGATAGAGCCCGCGCAGATTTTTTCATCAAATGAATTGATGCAGTGCTGGCCAATGCAGGGAGAATGAATCTACCCTCAGTGCTTGTTCAGATAGAAATATTCACCATGCCTGCCTTGATTGAAGCTTTCCTCGACCCTGCCTCGTCGACCTACAGCTACGTGATCTACGAAGCCGATGGCGGCCAGTGCGCCATCGTCGACCCGGTGCTCGACTACGATCCGGCGGCCGGCAGAACGGGCACCGTTCAGCCCGACAAAATCATCGCCTTTGTTCGCCAACATCAGTTGCAGGTGCAATGGCTGCTGGAAACCCACGCCCATGCCGATCACTTGTCTGCCGCGCCTTATCTGCGTCGCGAGCTGGGGGGCAAGATCGCGATCGGGCAGTCGATCAGCAAGGTTCAGGGGGTGTTCAAAAGCCTGTTCAACCTTGAGCCGGCGTTTCGCGTTGACGGTTCGCAGTTCGATCATCTATTCGCACCGGACGAGTCGTTCATGATCGGCAATCTCAAGGCCACCGCCCTGCATGTGCCCGGCCACACGCCGGCGGACATGGCTTACCTGATTGACGGTGAGCAGATTCTGGTGGGCGACACGCTGTTCATGCCTGATGTGGGCACCGCGCGTTGCGATTTTCCGGGCGGCAACGCCAATCAGTTGTTTGCCTCGATTCGCAAACTGCTGGCGTTCCCGGCCAGTGTGAGTTTGTACGTCTGCCACGATTACCCACCTGAAGGCCGGGAATCCCGGTGCATGTCTACCGTCGGCGAACAACGCCGAAGCAACATTCACGTGCATGACGGCGTTGATGAGGCGGCGTTTGTCGACATGCGCACCCGACGCGATGCCGGGTTGGGCATGCCAACCCTGTTGCTGCCAGCGATACAGGTGAATGTGCGGGCCGGGAATCTGCCACCCGCCGAGAGTAACGGCGTGACCTACCTGAAAATCCCCATCAACAAACTCTGAGATCTCGATCGTTCCCACAACATTGAGGCGATCATCATTCTCCGTAGCAGCTGACGAGCACCGCGAGGCTGCGAATGCGGTCTGCCTGACAAAACCCGATTGTCAGGTTTGCGACGGCTGCGCCGCCGAACGCTGCCTCGCGTTGCTCGACAGCTGCTACAGGGGTTTCGGGGTTTAGCTGGAAAGGGTCAAGCCATTGGCTGGCAACGGCAGCGCAGTTTTGTAGCGCACTTGCTTGAGCGCAAAGCTTGAGCGAATGTTCGCCACGCCGGGGACTTTAGTGAGGAAGTCCATCATGAAGCGCTCCAGCGACTGAATGGTCGGCACCAATACCCGAATCAAATAGTCCGGGTCGCCGGCCATCAAATAGCACTCCATCACTTCCGGGCGATCCGAGATCGCTTCCTCGAAATGCTGCAATGCCTCTTCCACCTGTTTCTCCAGGCTCACATGAATGAACACATTCACGTGCAGCCCCAGCAGATCAGCGTCCAGCAGCGTCACTTGTTCACGAATCAGCCCCAATTCTTCCATCGCCTTGACCCGGTTGAAGCACGGCGTCGGCGACAGGTTGACCGAGCGTGCGAGGTCGGCGTTGGTGATGCGCGCGTTCTCCTGAAGGCTGTTCAAAATGCCGATATCGGTACGGTCCAGTTTGCGCATGAGACAAAACCACCTGTTTTTTATGTTTATGCAGATTTTTTATCCTCAAATGATCGCCAGCGCAACGAAACAGAGATAAATATTCTTCTTCGCCGGGCCTATGATTGTTGTAGGACAAGATTTCTTCCACAGAAGAATGACGGTCAGCTCACTACAAGAAATTCACAAGATCGAGCGTAGAAGCCATGAACCAAGCGTACGAACCGCTGCACCTGCACGTTCCCGAACCATCGGGCCGTCCTGGCTGCAAAACCGACTTCTCCTACCTGCGTCTGACCGACGCCGGCACGGTGCGCAAACCTTCCATCGACGTTGAACCGGCCGACACGGCTGATCTGGCCAAGGGCCTGATTCGCGTGCTCGACGACCAAGGCAATGCCCTCGGTCCGTGGGCTGAAGGCGTACCGGTCGAGATCCTGCGTAAAGGCATGCGCGCCATGCTCAAGACGCGGATCTACGATAACCGCATGGTGGTCGCCCAGCGTCAGAAAAAAATGTCTTTCTACATGCAGAGCCTCGGCGAAGAAGCCATTGGTAGCGGCCAGGCCCTGGCCTTGAACGTCGACGACATGTGCTTCCCGACCTATCGCCAACAAAGCATCCTGATGGCCCGTGACGTTCCGCTGGTCGACCTGATCTGCCAACTGCTGTCCAACGAGCGCGATCCGCTCAAGGGTCGCCAGTTGCCAATCATGTATTCGGTCAAGGACTATGGCTTCTTCACCATTTCCGGCAACCTCGCGACCCAGTTCGTCCAGGCAGTAGGCTGGGGCATGGCCTCGGCGATCAAGGGCGACACCAAAATAGCCTCGGCCTGGATCGGCGACGGCGCCACCGCTGAATCCGACTTCCACACCGCCCTCACCTTCGCCCACGTTTACCGTGCGCCGGTGATCCTCAACGTGGTCAACAACCAGTGGGCGATCTCCACCTTCCAGGCCATCGCCGGTGGTGAAGCCACCACGTTTGCCGGTCGTGGCGTCGGCTGCGGCATTGCCTCCCTGCGGGTCGACGGCAATGATTTCGTCGCGGTCTACGCCGCCTCTGCCTGGGCCGCCGAACGTGCGCGCCGCAACCTCGGCCCGACCATGATCGAATGGGTCACCTACCGCGCCGGCCCACACTCCACCTCCGACGATCCATCCAAGTACCGTCCTGCCGACGACTGGAGCTACTTCCCGTTGGGCGACCCGATTGCACGCCTCAAGCAGCACCTGATCAAGATCGGTCACTGGTCCGAAGAGGAACACACCGCCGTCAGCGCTGAACTGGAAGCCGAAGTCATCGCCGCGCAGAAAGAAGCCGAACAGTACGGCACCCTCGCCGGCGGCCAGATTCCAAGCGCCGCGACCATGTTCGAAGACGTCTACAAAGAGATGCCGGAGCACTTGAAGCGCCAGCGTCAAGAGTTGGGGATCTGACATGAACGACCACAACAACAATATCGAGCTGGAAACCGCCATGACCACGACCACCATGACCATGATCCAGGCCCTGCGCTCGGCCATGGATGTGATGCTTGAGCGTGACGACAACGTCGTGGTGTTCGGCCAGGACGTGGGCTACTTCGGCGGCGTGTTCCGTTGCACCGAAGGCCTGCAGGCGAAGTACGGCACCTCCCGCGTGTTCGACGCACCGATCTCCGAAAGCGGTATCGTCGGTGCCGCCGTGGGCATGGGCGCCTACGGTCTGCGCCCGGTCGCCGAGATCCAGTTCGCCGACTACGTGTACCCGGCGTCAGACCAGATCATTTCCGAAGCCGCCCGCCTGCGTTATCGCTCGGCTGGCGAGTTCACCGCCCCGATGACCCTGCGCATGCCTTGCGGCGGCGGCATCTATGGCGGCCAGACCCACAGCCAGAGCATCGAGGCGATGTTCACCCAGGTCTGCGGTCTGCGCACGGTCATGCCGTCCAACCCGTACGACGCCAAAGGCTTGCTGATTGCCTCCATCGAAAACGATGACCCGGTGATCTTCCTTGAGCCAAAACGCCTGTACAACGGCCCGTTCGACGGTCACCACGAACGTCCGGTAACGCCGTGGTCGAAACACCCGGCCGCTCAAGTGCCGGACGGTTACTACACCGTGCCGCTGGACGTCGCCGCCATCACCCGTCCGGGCAAGGACGTGACCATCCTGACCTACGGCACTACCGTTTACGTGTCGCAAGTGGCGGCTGAAGAAACCGGCATCGACGCTGAAGTCATCGACCTGCGCAGCCTGTGGCCGCTGGACCTGGAGACCATCGTCAAATCGGTGAAGAAAACCGGCCGTTGCGTGATCGTTCACGAAGCGACCCGTACCTGTGGCTTCGGTGCCGAACTGGTCGCCTTGGTGCAAGAGCACTGCTTCCACTACCTGGAAGCGCCTATCGAACGCGTCACCGGTTGGGACACTCCCTACCCGCACGCACAAGAGTGGGCGTATTTCCCTGGTCCGTCCCGAGTGGGCGCGGCTTTGCATCGGGTTATGGAGGTCTGAATGGGCACGCACGTTATTAAAATGCCGGACATTGGTGAAGGCATTGCAGAAGTTGAATTGTCGGTGTGGCACGTCAAGGTCGGCGACATGGTCGTCGAAGATCAGGTGCTGGCCGATGTGATGACCGACAAGGCGATGGTCGACATCCCTTCGCCGGTCCACGGCAAGGTGATTGCGCTGGGCGGTGAGCCGGGCGAAGTCATGGCGGTGGGCAGCATCCTGATCAGCATTGAAGTGGAAGGCGCGGGCAACGTTAAAGAGTCCGCGCAGCCTGCTCCTGTTAAAGAAGCGCCGGTTGCAGCCTCTAAAGTGGCAGCCGTGGTGGAAAGCAAACCGGTCGCAGCTGCCGCCGCGCCGCGAGCTGCTGTTTGCCAGGGCCCGATGGTGGCTCGCGAGGCCAACGAACGGCCACTGGCTTCCCCGGCCGTGCGCAAACACGCGCTGGACCTCGGCATTCAATTGCGTCTGGTGCGTGGCAGCGGCCCTGCCGGTCGCGTGCTGCACGAAGACCTCGACGCCTATCTGGCGCAAGGTCAGTCGATTGCATCGACCGTGTCCTCTGCTTACGCCCAGCGTAACGACGAAGAGCAAATCCCGGTCATCGGCATGCGCCGCAAGATCGCCCAGCGCATGCAGGACGCCACCCAGCGTGCCGCCCACTTCAGTTATGTCGAAGAAATCGACGTGACAGCCGTC
The DNA here is from genome assembly GCF_000514395.1 of Pseudomonas sp. URMO17WK12:I12. NCBI lineage: Bacteria > Pseudomonadati > Pseudomonadota > Gammaproteobacteria > Pseudomonadales > Pseudomonadaceae > Pseudomonas > Pseudomonas sp. URMO17WK12:I12. The sequence goes on along the minus strand of NZ_AZVV01000008.1, from coordinate 23,106 downwards.
GAAGAACTGCGCGCGCACCTGAACGAAAAACACGGTGCCACCCGTGGCAAGCTGACCTTGCTGCCGTTCCTCGTCCGTGCCCTGGTCGTCGCACTGCGCGATTTCCCGCAGATCAACGCCCGTTACGACGACGAAGCCCAGGTCATCACCCGCCTCGGCGCGGTGCATGTGGGCATCGCCACCCAGGCCGACATCGGCTTGATGGTGCCGGTGGTGCGTCACGCCGAAGCCCGCAGCCTGTGGGACAACGCCAGCGAAATCTCCCGTTTGGCCACCGCTGCACGCAACGGCAAGGCCAGCCGCGACGAATTGTCCGGCTCGAGCATCACCCTGACCAGCCTCGGCGCCTTGGGCGGCATCGTCAGCACCCCGGTGCTGAACCTGCCGGAAGTGGCGATTGTCGGCGTCAACAAAATCGTCGAACGCCCGATGGTGGTCAAAGGCCAGATCGTGATTCGCAAGATGATGAACCTCTCCAGCTCCTTCGATCACCGCGTGGTCGACGGCATGGACGCGGCGCAATTCATCCAGGCCGTTCGTGGCTTGCTCGAACAACCTGCCACCTTGTTTGTGGAGTAAGTCATGCAACAGTCTTTGAACACCACGCTGCTGATCATTGGCGGCGGCCCTGGCGGTTACGTGACGGCTATTCGTGCCGGTCAGCTGGGCATTGCAACCCTTCTGGTGGAAGGCGAATCCCTCGGTGGTACGTGCCTGAACATCGGCTGCATTCCGTCGAAAGCACTGATCCACGTCGCTGAGCAGTTTCACCAGACGCAACACCACAGCCAGCATTCGGCCTTGGGCATCAGCGTTTCGGCGCCAACCCTCGACATCACCAAGAGCGTCGAGTGGAAGGACGGCATCGTTGATCGCCTGACCACCGGTGTCGCGGCATTGCTGAAAAAGAACAAGGTTCAGGTCATTCAAGGCTGGGCCAAGGTCGTCGACGGCAAAACCGTCGACGTCGGCGACACACGCATTCAGTGCGAGCACCTGGTGCTGGCCACCGGTTCGAAAAGCGTGAACCTGCCGATGCTGCCAATTGGCGGCCCGATCATCTCCTCCACCGAAGCCCTGGCGCCTACCTCCGTGCCGAAGCGGCTGACCGTGGTCGGTGGTGGCTACATTGGCCTGGAACTGGGGATTGCCTATCGCAAGCTCGGCGCCGATGTCAGCGTGGTCGAGGCACAGGAGCGCATCCTGCCGGCCTACGATGCCGAACTGACTCAGCCGGTCCACGACGAACTGAAAAAACTCGGCGTGAAGCTTTACTTGAAACATAGCGTTCAAGGTTTTGATTCCTCGAATAACTCCCTGCAAGTATTGGCTCCGGATGGCGGCACCCTGGACCTGGAAACCGATCAGGTCCTGGTCGCCGTGGGCCGCAAGCCAAACACCCAGGGCTGGAACCTCGAAGCGCTGAACCTGGACATGAACGGCTCGGCGATCAAGATCGACAACCGCTGCCAGACCAGCATGCGCAACGTGTACGCCATCGGCGACCTGAGCGGCGAACCGATGCTCGCGCACCGGGCCATGGCTCAGGGCGAGATGGTGGCCGAACTCATCAGCGGTAAAACCCGTGAGTTCAACCCTACCGCCATCGCCGCCGTGTGCTTTACCGACCCGGAACTGGTGGTGGTCGGCCAGACCCCGGACGAGGCCAAGGCCGCCGGCCTGGACTGCATCGTTTCAAGTTTCCCGTTCGCGGCCAATGGCCGGGCAATGACGCTGGAATCGAAAAGCGGCTTCGTGCGAGTGGTCGCTCGTCGGGACAATCACGTGATTGTCGGCTGGCAAGCCGTCGGGGTCGGGGTGTCCGAGCTGTCCACGGCGTTCGCGCAAAGCCTGGAAATGGGCGCGCGGCTGGAAGACATCGGCGGTACCATCCATGCGCATCCGACGCTGGGCGAGGCTGTGCAGGAAGCGGCGTTGCGTGCTTTGGGCCATGCGCTGCACCTGTAAGACCGGACACAAAACCCTGTAGCAGCTGACGAGCCCCGCGAGGCCGCTGCTACACGGGACGTATCGATGGTCGCAGAGATCGAATTGCAGGCTGCGAAACCACCTCGGAATGAAGTATTGTTGTCCCCATCCAAAAAACGTCAGAAGCCTTGAACCGTTTCGACGGTTGTTCAGTGATAGAGGGTGTCATGGGTAACGAAAGCATCAATTGGGACAAGTTGGGTTTTGACTACATCAAGACAGACAAGCGCTATCTGTCGCACTGGCGTAATGGCGAGTGGGACAAAGGCACCCTGACCGAAGACAATGTGCTGCACATCAGCGAAGGCTCGACTGCCCTTCACTATGGCCAGCAATGCTTCGAGGGCCTGAAGGCCTATCGTTGCAAGGACGGTTCGATCAACCTGTTCCGCCCGGATCAGAACGCCGCACGCATGCAACGCAGCTGCGCCCGTCTGCTGATGCCACAGGTGTCCACCGAACAGTTCATCGAAGCCTGCAAGGAAGTGGTCCGCGCCAACGAGCGTTTCATCCCGCCTTACGGCACCGGCGGCGCGCTGTACCTGCGTCCGTTCGTGATCGGCGTGGGTGACAACATCGGCGTGCGTACCGCCCCCGAGTTCATCTTCTCGATCTTCTGCATCCCGGTCGGCGCCTACTTCAAGGGCGGCCTGACCCCGCACAACTTCCTGATCTCCAGCTTCGACCGTGCAGCCCCACAAGGCACCGGCGCGGCCAAGGTCGGTGGCAACTACGCCGCCAGCCTGATGCCAGGTTCCCAGGCCAAGAAGGCGCACTACGCCGACTGCATCTACCTGGACCCGATGACCCACAGCAAAATCGAGGAAGTCGGCTCGGCCAACTTCTTCGGGATCACCCACGACAACAAGTTCGTCACCCCGAACTCGCCGTCGGTCCTGCCAGGCATCACCCGCCTGTCGCTGATCGAGCTGGCCAAATCGCGTCTGGGCATGGAAGTGATCGAAGGTGACGTGTTCATCGACAAGCTCTCCGACTTCAAGGAAGCCGGCGCTTGCGGTACCGCGGCCGTGATCACTCCGATCGGTGGCATCAGCTACAACGACCACCTGCACGTGTTCCACAGCGAAACCGAAGTCGGCCCGGTTACCCAGAAGCTCTACAAGGAGCTGACCGGTGTACAAACGGGTGACATCGAAGCGCCAGCGGGCTGGATCGTCAAGGTTTGATCTGACGCTGCTGTTCGCTTGAGCTTGAGCAAAAAAGCCCGGTTATCGATTGGATAACCGGGCTTTTTTTCGCCTGGAGCCAGCAACAGCCAGTCTTATTAATCAATGACTAACAGCAATATCCTGATGTTTTTTATCAATAGAAACCGTAGATCCACTTGAAGATGGCAGCACAAGATCGAACTGCACGCCAAGTGCCTTGCGCCCTACCGCCGTCAACGTCAGCGCCCGACTGTCCAGATCCTGCGTCACCCATTTGCGCTTGATCGCCGATTGCAGCAACGCAGCTCCCAGCGAGCCGCCAAGGTGTGGCCGACGCATGCTCCAGTCCAGACACGGGCAGGCGAAACGGCGGCGCAGCGTGCTCAGGTCCTTGACTTCGATACCCAATCCTTCAAACAGCGCCTCGCCGCTGTCACTCAGCCGATACGCCTGCTCATCGGTTTCCAGCAACCAGCCTTTTTCCAGCATCCGGTCATGCAGCAACACCGCCAGCGTGCCGGCCATGTGGTCGTAGCAGGTCCGGGCGAATTGCAGGCGATCCGGCGTGCGCGAGTTGTACGCCGGCGCGCTGTTCTGGCCGATCACCATCAGCGCTTCCAGCGCCTGGGCCACGCGCTTGTCCGCCAGGCTGTAATAACGGTGGCGGCCCTGCACGTGCAGCCGCACCAGCGCCTGCTCCTTGAGCTTGGCCAAGTGTGCGCTGGCGGTTGAGGCGCTGACTTCGGCAATCGCCGCCAACTCGGTGCTGGTGCGGGCGTGGCCGTCCATCAGCGAACAGAGGATTTTCGTCCGGGCCGGCTCCGCGATGGCGGCCGCGACCTGAGAGACGCGGATGTCGTGTTGTTCTGCGTTCATATTTCGCTCCCGGACGAATCAAGGGCCTTTGGGACTGGAGATAGTAGCAACACTTTCCCCACCCCGAACAAGGCTGCGACCCATGGACCCGATCATCGCTGCGACTCATGCCGACCCTTATCCCTATTACGCGCAATTGCGTGCCCAAGGAGGTCTGATGTTTCACACCGGACTGAACCTGTGGGTGGCCAGCAGCGCCCGAACAGTCGCCGCCGTGCTGGCCCATCCTGATTGCCATGTCCGCCCTTGCGCTGAACCGGTGCCCAAGGCGATTGCCGGTGGCATGGCGGGCAAGGTGTTCGGGCAGTTGATGCGGATGAATGAAGGCGAACGGCAGCGTTGCCCGAGGTCGGCGATTGAGCCGGGGCTGGGGTTGATTGATCGGGATGAAGCCAATGCGCTGGTGGCCGCGCGGCTGATCACGCCGGACGCCGACGGCTTGTACAACGCCATGTTTCGCGGGCCGGTGTGCGTGGTGGCAGCGTTGTTGGGGTTCACGCCGGCTCAGGGGCGGATGCTCAGTGCGCTGACGGCGGAGTTCGTGGCGTGCCTGTCGCCGCTTAGCAATCAGGCGCAACTCGACGCTGCACAGGCGGCCGCTGAGCATTTACAGGGTTACTTCGTTGAATTGCTGGATGACCCGGACAATAAAAGCCCGCTGCTCGGCGGGATTCGCGGGCGCTTCAGCGGTGACCACGAAACGCTGATTGCCAATCTGATCGGCTTGTTTTCCCAGACTTTCGAGGCCACTGCAGGGCTGATCGGCAATGCGCTGTTGGCGGTGATGCGAAATCCATTGCTACACGAGGCGCGGGTGGATGATCTGATTGCCGAAACCCAGCGTTTTGACCCGTCGGTACAGAATACACGGCGGTTTGTGGCGGCACCGTGTGAAATCGAGGGCGTGAGCCTTCAATCGGGCGATGTGATTTTGCTGCTGTTGGCGTCGGCCAATCGCGATCCGCAGTTAAATGATCGTCCAGACGAGTTTCTACTGGATCGCCCGCAGCGTCGCAGTTTTACCTTTGGCGCGGGGCGGCATCAGTGTCCGGGGCAAGTGTTGGCGTTGGGGATTGCCAGTGCGACGTTGCGGGAAATTCTGCTGCACCGGTCTGCGCTCGGGCGGTTGGCCTGGGCGTATCGGCCTTCGCTGAATGGGCGGATTCCGGTGTTTCGTGACCTGGCTTAAGTCCGAGTGATCGTTCATCGCGAGCAGGCTCACTCCTACAAGGAATTTGTGAACACTGGAGATCCCCTGTAGGAGTGAGCCTGCTCGCGATGGCGTTCTAAGAACCACTACATCACCAAGCGCCCCACCACAAACTCCACAAACGCCTTCAACTTGGGCAATGACTTCCTCGACCGCGGATACACCATCTGTACCGGCTTGGGCGGCGGACCATAGTCCTCCATGATCCGCACCAGTTCCCCCTTGACCAACGCCGCCGCCACCAAAAAATCCGGCTGCATCAAGATCCCCTCCCCAGCCACCGCCGCTTGCAACAACACCTGCCCGTCATTGCTCTTCAACACCGCACCTTCCGGCCAGGGCACCTCGCTGGCGCCGTTGCGCAGCGGCCAGGCAAACCGGTTGTTCCACGAGGTATGCGTGAGAATCCGATGCCGATGCAGGTCTTCGGGGGACTTGGGTTCCTGCCATTTTTGCAGGTAACCGGGCGATGCACAGATGACCATGCGATACGGCGGCAAGGGCTTGGCCAACAGATTGACCCCAATGAGCTCAGAAATCCTGAAGGCCAGGTCGAACGACGTTTCGTACAGATCCACCACTTCATTGCTCAAAATCAGCTCAACCTGAATCTGCGGATAAAGCTGCATGAACTCCGCCACCAACGGGCCGACCAACGACACGCCCAGGCTCATTGGCGCGGTGATTCGCAACAGCCCACTGGGCTCAGGGTTCGACGCTTCGACCCGACTGAACGCGTACTTCACCTGTTCCAGCGCCAGCTTGGCCTCGTCATAAAACAGCCGCCCCTCGGCCGTGATCGATTGCCGCCGCGTGGTGCGCTGAATCAGCTTGGTGTTGAGGGTTTTCTCCAGACCCTGGATATGCCGCCCGACCATCACCGCCGACATGCCGACTGCATGGGCCGCATCGGAGAAGCTGCCCGCCTCGACCACCGCGACGAAGACTTCCATTTGCCTGAGTTTGCTCATGAACATGCCTTGCATTAAATACATCAGGTTAAAGGAGTAATAACCGGCGATGCGTTTATCCGTCGGGGCTTTCTCCCTAGAGTCGCGGTCATAACACTGAACAACGAGGCGTCATTGATGCAAACCCTACTGGACACGTCACTGAGTTCTTTTACCCGCGCCGACCTTCTGCAAAGCCCGACACCGATCCAGCGCGCCGAACGCCTCGAACAGCAACTGGGTTTGAAGGCGCAAGGCATCGGCCTGTTTCTCAAGCGCGATGATCACATGCTGATCGGCGACGGTGGCAATAAACTGCGCAAACTCGAATTTCATCTGGGCGCAGCGCTGTCAGCCGGGGTCGACACCATCATCACCATCGGCGGCCTCCAATCCAACCATGCGCGCCTGACCGCTGCCGTGTGCGCTCGTCTCGGGATTGCCTGCGAACTGATCCTGACCCGTTCGGTGCCCAAAACGGAAGTGGACTACGAACTCAACGGCAACGTCCTGCTCGACCAGCTGTTTGGCGCCGCCCTCCGCGTGTTGGCCGGCGGCAGCGATTCGCTGGCTGAAGCCGAGAAGCGTGCCGAACAGCTACGGCTTGAAGGACACAAGGTGCTGGTGATTCCCACGGGAGGCTCGACACCCTTGGGCAGTCTTGGCTATGCGCGCTGCGCGGCGGAGATCGCGCAACAGGAACGCGAACTCGGCCTCACCTTCAACCAGGTCGTGGTGCCCAACGGCAGCGCCGGCACCCACGCCGGTCTTGCGGCGGGGTTTGAGCTGTTGGAACGAGGGACTTCGCTGGTGAAGTCGTACTCGGTGTTGTCCGACAGAGAGTCGTCAGCGGCCCGAACCCGGCAATTGACCCAGGAGGTATTGGCGTTGCTGGGGAGCAGCGCGGTTGTTCAGGCTTCGGATATTGTTATCGACGGCAGTCAGTTGGGCGACGGTTACGGCCTGCCGACGCCCGCCATGCAGGAGGCGGTGCGCTTGATGGCTCGGGCTGAAGGGTTGCTGATTGACCCGGTGTATTCCGGCAAGGCATTTGCCGGGTTAGTGGCCGATCTCCGGCATGGGCGCTTCCAACGCGGGGACAATGTGTTGTTTGTGATGACTGGCGGTACACCAGGGTTGTATGCGTATCGGGAGACGTTTCAGGGTTGAGGGTTAGTCATCATTTGTAACAGAGCACCGACTTGTTACAACGGCCTTAGTTTCAGACCCGTCCTACATCTATCAAGTGTCCATTGCTATAGCGTTCGCATCGCTTTTAAAGGATGAAACAAGGACGCTCATGGCTCGTAAAACAGACATCCCTCGGGTTCAAAACCCTCCGTCCGGCGACCGGCATCATGTCACCAGCCGCTACATGACCCCCGCCGAACTGGCAGAGCGGGACGCCAGGCAAAAATCTTATGACGACATGTTGGCCCGACAACAGGAATTTGAAGACCGTCTCCTCAGGCAACCCCAACACCAGGATCACCCCGACGTCATAGGTTGCGTGTTCGCCAAAAGCTGCAATCTTCCCGACGGCTTGATCAACCATGACAATCCCGCCGGGTTTGTCCCTGTTGAGAAATTGACCGACTACGGAGAGTTTTCCTTATTAGGTGGCCGCGATACCGATACAGCGGGGAACATACCTCTCAAAAAAATCAGCGGCAGCGCACTACCTGCTGAACTGGGAACGCTTCTTCTTGGTCGGGCAGGTTCTGTCGCTACAGTGACAAATACTGCTAGTAGTGCGGCTGCAGTAACGGGCAGTGTTGCAGCCGGTGCCTTGCTGGGAATGGTTGCACTGCTGTGGCCATCGAATCTCGGCGACAGCTCCCTGTACACGGAAGAACAGCTCAAGTCGCTTAAAGAAGGACGTACACGTGTTCGACTTCATCTTGAACAACAAGCCGATGGCACGCTGAAAGGATATGGATACAACACCCAGAAACGCAGCGATTGGGAGTTGATTCCTGTCATACAGTTCGTAGCAGAAGGCGCCCGACAAGTTGCCGACTTTGGCGACGGGACAACACTGATTTGGACGCCCGCCGTCGACCCGTCCAACACATCAGCAATTCCACCGCTAGAGGCAGCCCCACAAGCCCCGCACATCTGGATTTATCCGCCTACAGAACAGGCAGATAACATCATCGTTAACCCGATTTATCCGCCTGAATACAGGGATTTCATTCTCGTATTCCCGGCCGATTCTGGTATCAAGCCTCTCTATATTGTATTGGCGCTGGAATTCGATGCAGCTAGCTACCATGGCAAGACGGATACCCCGGTCAAAAGTAAAGGTCCCTCCAACGGACAAGAAGCGCTGGAGAACTCAGTTCAGGTAAAGCCTACATCGCCACGCAGAATCGGCATCGATTCAGGGGCGAATGAGTTTGTAGTCTTTGACCGTACAGGAGGAGACCTCTACCACAGCCACGTCAGGCCATGGGATAAACTCCATCAAGATATGAAAAATGCTCTGATGAAAGCTAGGAAGGTAGACAACAAGGGCAAAATTCCGGGAGTGAAAAAGTGAGCCTTCTTTATCAAGATCCATCAGTAAGCCACGATGAAGCTGTGAGACTTCTTGCCAGCGACGTGGACGCGAATGTTATTGCGGCATTGATTTCCATCGGTCTGAACGAAGAAAACAGAATCTGGGCTCAGAGCATTTGCCTGAAATATCTCGTCAGTGAAAACGAGTCAGTTACAGCATCCGCTATCACCGCTCTCGGCCACATTGCTCGCCGTCATGGCGAAGTGGACAGAGAAACGGTGTTGCCAGCACTCGAAAAGGTGAAGCACAAGTTCCCTTCCCTGGACGGGGTTGTTGAGGACACGCTTGAGGATATTGACGTATTCACCTGACCCACCGGGAGAACGAAGGGACAACCATTGAGGTTTTCCTCACTTGAGCTCAGAGCATCGCAACAGGCTGAGCTATGGAGAGGAGCTTCATCTGAAACAATGACAATAAATTCAGAACAGTCCTACATCTATCAATTGCCCATTGAGATAGCGTTCGCATCGCTTCTAAAGGATGAAACAAGGACCACCCATGGCTCGCGAAACAGACATGTCTCAGATTCAAAATCCACCGTTCAACGATGGGTACCGCGCCTGCAACAACCACGGCCACCCGAAAACCACTCAGGAGCCCTTTCATTTTTTTTGGATCAGCGGATTTTTAAAAGGTGATCAGGAGGGTGACTTTCTAATATACGAACTCACCGTTCCGCCCGAGTCAGAAGTCGTGATACTGGGCGTACTGGGCTGGAAGAACCTTGATCAAAGCGAGGACGGGGACTGTTTACTGACGGCCGGGCAGGTCCAACAAATCGCCATAGCGCTCAATGAGCAGCTCCCGACTGAGTTGGACCTTTTCATAGGGTTGCGGGGGTAGGTTTTCAGTCAATCATCCCGCGTCAGCACTTCCAGCAATTCAATCTCGAAAATCAGGTTCGAATTCGGCGTGATCGCTCCCATCGAACGTTCGCCATACGCCAGATGTGCAGGCACCAGCAGCTTGCGCTTGCCGCCGACTTGCATCCCCATGATTCCCTGATCCCAGCCTTTGATAACCCGGCCCGTGCCAATCACACACTGAAAAGGTTTGCCACGGCTGTAGGAAGAGTCGAATTCCGTGCCGTCTTCCAGCCAGCCACGGTATTGAGTGGTGATCAGCGCGCCTTTGACGGCGGCTTTGCCATCGCCTGGCTGGAGGTCGATGATTTGCAGTTCGTTATTCATGACGGTGTTTATCTGTTTGCAGAATTCGAGGGTCGTGGTTTTCCCAGAAAATCAACTTGTTGGCAACCGTTCAGGTGCCTTTATCGGGGTGGGTCAACATTTCCACGACTTTTTTGTCTTCCTTCTGCTTCGCATCGACCGCGAAGTCTTTGCCGAAGATCGCTTCTGGAAGGATCCACTTGCCTGTACTGCTTTTCTTGTCAGTCACAATGCCGATCTGGTCGCCTTTGGTGAAATCAAACCAATGCAGATCCGGGAACTGTTTCAAGTCTAGGGTCTGGACCGTATTGCCCTCCATCACTTCGATTTTTTTGGCGGTCGGGTCCACGCTGACCACCTCCAGCGGTGAGCGAGTGATCAACGAGGGCGCCATGACAACGATGACATTGTTGTCACACCGCTGGCTCGTCGGCTGGATCTTGCCGTCCGCCGAACTATGGGGAAATTTTGCGCAATCAACAAAAATGCCCGAATGGTCCACGGTTTCGTTGCCCAGGTACTGATCGCCACTGGGCATCATCAAGATCTGTTCGCCCTGCGCCGCACCCACAAACAGAGCGAGTGTCAGGGCAGTTTTCCATCTGGTCATAGCGCACCTGCCATTAGTCCAGTCCCGCGTGGTGACTACAGGAACTCGTCTAAAAACAATGTCCTGGTAACACGCGGCATATTGGGCACATCCATTTCAACGTAAATCACCTGCTGCTTCGGCACTTGGTACACCGTGCCAAATGAATCGTAACGTTGCGGCTGCTTATCGGTTTTCATCAGCACCTTTTGAATCAGCACGTAGTACGTCTCGTCCGTTTCAATCAGCAGCACGGCTTCTTTAATCCCGCCATCCTTGCTAACGGTGGCCGTCGACAACTCAGTCGGAAAGTTCTTCGCCTGCTTTTCTTCGAAGTGCAGGCGAATCGGGTGCAATACACCGCCATCGCGGACTTGCTGGGCCTGTAACGTACCGAGGTACTCGGCCATGACAGACGTGGCCCAAAGTCCCAAGACCAAAAAAAGTGCGAATAGCGCTTTGTGCAAAAAATGCCGAAACAGCCTGTGGTCCGAAGACCAGCCGCCGTTAAGCGCAACATAGAGGATGGCACCGCCGCCCAGAATGAGGGGGATCCAGGCCCCGAACTGTTTCACCGCAGTCCAGGCAAACGCCAGATAGAAATAGAGCGAGATATCCAGCGATACCAGCGGTATGCCGAACGTCTTGAAGTAATAAAACAAATGCAGCCAGGAATAGAAAAACAGATAGGCCGCAAACAGCAGCGTTGGCCCACCAAAGTGCGCCGACAACTGTGAACTCTCCGGCGCAGGCGGTGGGGGCGTCGGGCCAGACGGGTTGACTTGAGTCATGCTGAGGATCTCCTGGCTGACGGATGATCACGAAGCAGATGGCGTGCACAGAAAGTCTAGCGCTCGTTAGACAGAAAGCGACTGCAACCCAACAGCGCGGTGAACTAACATAAGCACCAACGTATCCCTCGGTTTAATGCCCAATGACGATCCCTGAATGAATCTGGTCTGGACCAGCGCAGCCGTCGGCTCAGTCATGTTTGCCCTGCTCATCGCGATGATCTGTCGCGTGCGCTCGCTGAAACAGCAATTGGCCGAGAGTCGTGCGCTGATCGCCAGCCTGGCCGAGGGACCGTCCGTGCGCCAGGACGGCGATGCCGAACGCTTCAAACGCAGCCAATACTTCGCCCGCATCGGCACCTGGGACTGGGACGTCGACACCGAAAAGCTCTACTGGTCGGATGCGATCTACGGCATGTTCGGCTTCAAGATCGGCGAAGTGACGCCCTCCTACGCCCTGTTTTGCGCCTGCGTTCACCCGGAGGACCGCGCCAGCGTGCGGGCCGGGGAGCTGCGCTGCCTGGAAACCGGCGAAAACCATGACGAGGAATACCGCGTCGTCTGGCCCGACGGCAGTATTCACTGGCTGCGAGAGACCGGCAATGTGGTCAAGAACGACCACGACGCCACCATCAAGATGATGGGCGTGGTGCGCGACATCACCGAGGAAAAAGCCTCCGCCAGTTACCTCCAGCACCTGGCTCACTACGACCCGTTGACCGGCCTGCCCAATCGCCTGGTGCTGGAAGAACGGTTGTCCGAGGCATTGGAACAGGCGCGTATCGGCGCGACCCGGGTGGCGTTGGTGTTTGTCGACCTCAACGGTTTCAAGGCCATCAACGATCACTACGGCCATGCGGCCGGCGATCGCGTCCTGATCACCACTGCCACACGCCTGAAGAAAATCCTGCGCTCAACCGACACCGTCGCCCGGATCGGTGGTGACGAATTCGTGGTCATCCTTCAAGGGTTGCCCAAAGGCATCAACCTGCAGGATGAAGCGCGCAGCATCTGCCAGAAAATCTTCGTCGAACTGTCACCGCCCATCACCATCGGCAACGACCAGCGCCACATCGGCACCAGCCTCGGTGTCGCGGTGTACCCGGACCACGCGCCGAGCATGGACCGGCTGATTCATATTGCGGACCTGGCGATGTATGAGGCCAAGCGCAGTGGCAATAATCAGTATCGGTTGGGCGGCGAAAGCCCGGTGCGGGCTCACAGCCAATAGGCTCTAACGCTCCACCGGCGTGATGTCCACAATCGTCCCGTTGGTGATCATCACCATCATGTACTTGTCATTGATCTGCACCCACTGCGCCTGATCCTTTGGGGCTTTCAGGCCTTTGGCCTGCCAATTGCCGAGGGCTTTTTCGCTGCGTTGGTAGATGTCCGGGGCGCGGTCGCCGACCACCAGTTCACGGGAGTTGTTGACGCCGGGCTGAACGGTTTTCTGAGGGGACTCGGCCGCCTGAACGATGGGGTTGATACCGGCAACGCCGGCGGCAATGGTCAGGGCGGCGATGAGCGTTTTGCGGTTCATGGTGATCCTCCAGTCATGTTATGGCACCTGAACTCCGACTGTGCTCGCTATGAATCATTCCATACCGTTGCGATGAATCTGTGCCGGACTTGTACCGGGAGGCGCGCCTCGGGTCGGCGTAGGCTGCGTGAAGACACTCAGGATTTATTGCCATGCACATTGCCATCTGACCTTTGACGGTTTTAACGAACTGGATTCCCTGATCGCCTACGGGGGGATGGGGCATATCAGGGCGTTTATCGGATTGCCCGGTTGCCCGACCGACCACTATCGCGAGCAGGCTCACGCCTACAGGGAATACGCGGTCGACTGTAGGAGTGAGCCTGCTCGCGATAGCGGAATTCACGGTTTGTCGGCCAACACCGCTGACGCATCCCGCCGCACCCTTTATCCTTGGCGCTCCGCCGTATCGAGTGTTGGAGTAAGCCATGCCCCATGAAGGCAACCTGTTGCAAGCCGCTGTCGTGTTTCTGTTCGCAGCGGTGCTCACCGTGCCCTTGGCCAAGCGCCTGCAACTGGGAGCCGTGCTGGGTTATCTGTTTGCCGGCGTCCTCATCGGGCCGTCGGTGCTGGGGCTGATCGGTAATCCGCAAAGCGTCAGCCATATTTCTGAACTCGGCGTGGTGTTGCTGCTGTTCATCATTGGTCTGGAGCTGTCGCCGCGACGCCTGTGGGTGATGCGCAAATCGGTGTTCGGCGTGGGCCTGGCGCAGGTGTTGTTGACCGGTTCAGTGATCGGTGTGCTGGCGCTGCTCGTCTTCGGCCAGCCGCTGAACAGCGCCATCGTGCTCGGCCTTGGCCTTGCCCTGTCGTCCACTGCGTTTGGCTTGCAAAGCCTGGCCGAGCGCAAGGAACTGACCAGCCCCCACGGTCGACTGGCGTTTGCAATTCTGCTGTTTCAGGACATCGCTGCCATTCCGCTGATTGCCATGGTCCCGCTGCTGGCCGGGGGTGATCACACCTCCACCGCCGCGGAAGATTTGAATCACGGTTTGCGGGTATTGGGCAGCATTGCGGTGGTAGTCATCGGTGGACGCTATCTGTTGCGTCCGGTGTTTCGCATCGTCGCCAAAACCCGTTTGCCCGAGGTGTCCACCGCCACGGCGTTGCTGGTGGTGATCGGCACGGCATGGCTGATGGACCTGGTCGGCGTGTCCATGGCGCTCGGCGCTTTTCTCGCCGGGTTGCTGCTGGCGGACTCTGAATACCGGCATGAACTGGAAGCGCAGATCGAGCCGTTCAAAGGCCTGCTGCTGGGGCTGTTCTTCATCAGCGTTGGCATGGGCGCCAACCTCAGCCTGCTGCTCAGCGCCCCGCTTGCGGTCCTGGGGCTGACCCTGCTGCTGATCGCAATCAAATTGCCGCTGCTGTTTGTGGTCGGCCGATTGGCCGGCGGCCTTGGCAAAGTCAGTGCGCTGCGCCTGGGCATCGTGCTGGCGGCCGGCGGTGAGTTCGCGTTTGTGGTGTTCAAGATTGGCCGTGATCAAGGCCTGTTCGAGCCGCACCTGTACGATTTGCTGGTGCTGACCATCACCCTGTCCATGGCGGTGACACCGCTGTTGTTGCTGCTGTGCGCCCGGTTGTATTCACCCAAGGTGCAGCCCGTCGTGGTGCCGGAAAAATTCCGCGACATCGACACCGATGCGCCACGCGTGGTGATCGCCGGCATGGGCCGGATGGGTCAGATCGTTGCGCGGATTCTGCGGGCGCAGAACATCAAGTTTGTGGCGCTCGATACGTCGGTGGAAACCATCGAACTGTCCCGCAGTTTCGGCGGCGTACCGGTGTTCTATGGCGACCCGATGCGCCCGGAGATTCTCAGCGCAGCCAAGGTCGAACAGGCGGAATACTTCATCATCGCCACCGATGACCCGGACACCAACATCAAGACCGCCGAGGTGGTGCACCGGTTGTACCCGCACATCAAAATCATCGCTCGCGCACGTAACCGTCAGCATGTGCATCGCCTGGTGGACCTGGGGGCGGAAGCGATTCGTGAAACCTATTATTCGAGCCTGGAAATGAGCCGGCGCACGCTGATTGGCCTGGGGCTGACCCAGGCACAGGCCGATGCGCGGATCAAACGGTTCAAGCATCACGATGAACAGGTGCTGGAGGCGCAGCACGCGGTGTATGACGATGCGGCGAAGGTGTTGCAGACGGCGCAGGAAGCGCGGGCGGAACTGGCTAAATTGTTTGAGTCGGATCAGTTGGAGGAGCAGGAAGCGGGCAAGGCTTAAGTGGTGTGGCGGCAGGGATGCCGCCATCGCGGGCAAGCCACGCTCCCACAGTAGACTGCATTCCCCTGTGGGAGCGTGGCTTGCCCGCGATGAACGATAACGCGGTGCAATGCCTGGCCCCCACCCGAGCATCAGTTGGAAAACACAAACTGCCCCTTAACCTTTTTCGACCCGACAAACCCCAGGTCCGGGAACAGCAGCGCCTTCAACCAGGCAACATAAAACACCATGGCCAACGTGATCACCACACCCACCACCGTCATCACCGGATCTTCCTCATACCCCTGAAACATCCGCCCGATCTGGCTGACGGTCAGAATCATGTAAAGGGTGTAGACCTGCGCCGAGTTCTTGTAGAAACCCCAGGCAAACGCCAGCGGCACCAGCGCCGCAAACAGGGTGAAAAACACCACGGCACCGGGGCCGATCATCGAACCCAGATAGAATCCGGTGACGGCCCCCAACAAGGCCTGAAGGCAGGTCAGTGCGAGCAGAATGTTGACCTTGAGCGAATGTTTTTCCCGCAACGCCGGATCCGGCCTGGCGCCGATCCAGTAAGCCAGCACCCGGTCCTTGACCACGCCACCGGAGAACGCCTTGAACGTCGCGGTTTTGGAGTGCCCGGCGTCGAGCGCCGCCATCAGTTGCCGCTTGATTTCCTTTTTGTCCAACGCACGTCTCCCCTTCTTAAAACAACCCAAATCAAAACTTGTAGGAGTGAGCCTGCTCGCGATAGCGGAGTGTCAGTCGCTGCAAACAGTGAACGTTACATCGCTATCGCGAGCAGGCTCACTCCTACAGGCCGGGGCATCTTCGCTTTATTGGGGGCCACAAAGCAAAACGCCGCTTCCACCAGAGGCGGAAGCGGCAGAGGCATGAGCCTCAGCGGATCAATGCATGAACAGGGCGATCAGGATAATGATCGGGATCGGCACGCCAAGAAAGAACAGCAGTAATGAACGCATGATGATTCTCCCGGGTTAGCGGACAGGGGTGGTGGTGACGTAAGTATCGGTTTCCACGTACACAACGGCGTCCCGACGACGACCACCAAAAGTGGCGGCAAGGCTGGCAAAAAACGCGCCGATCAGCAGTGCGATGAACATCCACAGCGACGTCCAGGCGGCGACTTTCGCGGCTTTGTCAGCGGCTTGCTGGGCAGCCAGTTTGGCGTCGGCCACGGCTTTTTGCGTACGGGCATAGACTTCATCGACACGACGTTCGGCGTCGGCCTGAGTCAGGTTGGTGCGTTGGGCGACCATTTGTGCGAGGTAAGTCCGGTCTTCGGCACTCAGGCCGTTGTTGCCCAGGCTGCGCACAAAGATGCGCGTTACGGTGCCACGCGCGGCGTCATCGCTGACGGCGGCCGGACGATCGTCACGGAACAGGCTGTCGACGAAATAGCCGTACTGATCGCTATTGGTATTGGCAGCAGCGGTGCCGGCGGCTTGAGTGGCCGCACTGGCTGCCCCGCCGACCATATTGGCCCCGGCTTGCAGGCCGCCACTGATAACACTGCTGACCGAGCCGACCACCAGGGTCGCGGTCACCAGCGTCGCCACGCACCAGGCGAGGAAGCCATGGGCGGTATCACGGAAATACACTTCATCCCCGTGCAGGTAGGCCCACTTGACCCGCAAGCGACCGGCAATGTAACCGCCGGCCCCGGCCGCCAGAATTTGCGTCACCGCCAGCCACACGATGGTTGAAATGCCCAGCCCCTTGGCACTCACACCTTCATTGGCCCACGGCGACACCGCCGAAAAACCCAGGCCGAAACCGAGCAGCACCAGAATCAGCGACAACGCTGCCGCCGCAGCGGCCCCGGCGAAGATCGCCCCCCAGGACACACCCGAGAGCGTGCTCGTTTCTTCTGCGACGGGATAGAAACCATCAGAAGATCTATTCATTGTTGTATCGCTCCAGGCAGGAAAGATGGTGTTACAACTCTTCAAATGCACCATTGCAGTCAGCGTGCCAGTCACGATTTCTAAATTTTTCTTCTATTTTCAATAACCTATAAAGATTGAACTTCCTTTTCTCATGCAATTTGCAAGGAATGCCTCAACCCAGCGGGTTTTCTGCATTGATCAAAATATTCAGTGCATGAAGTTTTATTTAGAAAGACTCCGATCATTTCTTGGCAAAATGCTGCACATCATTGAGAACCGCTAATCAGGCCAGCCCTATGACCCGCATCTTGACTATCGAAGACGACGCCGTGACCGCCCGGGAAATCGTCGCCGAACTGAGCAGCCACGGCCTCGATGTCGACTGGGTCGACAATGGCCGCGAAGGCCTCGAGCGTGCGGTCAGTGGTGACTATGACCTGATCACCCTCGACCGCATGCTGCCGGAGCTCGATGGCCTGGCGATTGTCACCACGCTGCGGACCATGGGCGTGGCCACGCCGATCCTGATGATCAGCGCCCTCTCCGACGTCGATGAGCGCGTGCGGGGGTTGCGCGCCGGCGGTGACGACTACCTGACCAAGCCATTCGCCACCGATGAAATGGCCGCCCGCGTTGAAGTATTGCTGCGCCGCCAGAACACGGTGACCGCCCAGGCCACGACGTTGCGAGTGGCCGACCTGGAACTCAACCTGATCAGCCATGAAGCCAGCCGCGGCGGCCTGTTGCTGACCCTATTGCCGACCGAATACAAATTGCTCGAATTCCTGATGCGCAACACCGGGCAGATTCTGTCGCGCATGATGATTTTCGAAGAAGTCTGGGGCTACCACTTCGACCCCGGCACCAACCTGATCGACGTGCACATCGGTCGTCTGCGCAAGAAAATCGACCCACAAGGCCAGGCCCCACTGATTCGGACCGTGCGAGGCTCGGGTTATGTCATTGCCGAACCCGTCTAAAGGCTGGCGCTCTTCCAGCAGCCGCTTGCTGGCGCTCTACAGTTCGCTGTTCGTGATCTGGAGCGCAATCCTGATGGGCGTCATGTACTACGAAGTGTCCGCTTACCTCGACAACCTGGCCAAGCACTCGCTGATGCAACGCCAGCATCTGTTTTCGCGCTTCCAGGGCGAGCAACTGGTGGACGCCCTCGCCGTCAGCATGACCTTCGACATCCGTGGCATCGACGCCTACGGCCTGTTCGATCACCAGCATCGCTACCTCAGCGGCGCCCTGCGTTTTATCCCCGAAGACTTGCCGCTGGACGGCAAGATTCACATGCTCAAGGATTGTTCCGACTCCGACGACCCGATCCTGCCCGCCGACAGTTGCGACGCGGTAGCGACCCAGACCCGCGACGGTCGCTGGCTGGTGCTGGTGCGTGACAACGGTTCGTTGTTCGCCGTCACCCGGATCATCCTTCATGCGTTGTTCTGGGGCGTGACCTTGACGATCATTCCCGGCATCGCCGGCTGGCACCTGTTGCGCCGACGCCCCCTGCGGCGCATCCGCGCGATCCAGGCCAGTGCCGAAGCCATCATCGCCGGGGATTTGACCCGGCGTCTGCCCTTGTCCAATCGACGCGATGAACTGGACATGCTCGCCACCATCGTCAACGCCATGCTCGAACGCATCGAGCGCTTGATGCACGAGGTCAAGGGAGTCTGCGACAACATCGCCCACGACCTGCGCACCCCGCTGACACGCCTGCGGGCGCAGCTGTACCGGATTCAGCAGCAGGCCGCAGATGACTCGACGCTGGCTGTGCAACTGGATTCCGTGCTCGGTGAAGCGGACACCTTGATGGCACGTTTTCGCGGGTTGCTGCGGATTTCCGAACTGGAAGATCGCCAGCGCCGCTCGGGTTTCGTGCAACTGGACCCGGTGCCCTTGCTGCAAGAGCTGCACGATTTCTACCTGCCACTGGCGGAAGAAGGCGAACTGGTTTTCAAGCTGCAATTGCCGACGTCGCTGCCAGCGCTTAATGGGGATCGGGCGTTGTTGTTCGAAGCCGTGGCGAATCTGCTGAGCAACTCGATCAAGTTCACACCGCCGGGGGGCGAGGTGATTTTGCGTGGGGTGAGTGAGGGCGGGTTTACGCGGATCGAAGTGCTGGATTCCGGCCCCGGGATTGCGGAGGCCGAGCGCGAAGCAGTGTTTCAGCGGTTCTATCGCGCCGAGGGTGGAAATCAGAAAAGCGGGTTTGGTTTGGGATTGTCGATTGTGGCGGCGATTGCCGGTTTGCATGGGTTTGCGCTGGAGGTGGGTAGCAGCGAACTCGGTGGCGCGCGGTTGGTGCTGGATTGCAAAAACCCGGCCCTGACACAACCTCTGTAGCAGCTGCCGAACGCAGCCTCGCAGGCTCGACAGCTGCTACAGGGTTTAAGCGTACTGACTAAGCCGGGTAGTTGGCCCGCAATGCCTGCAGCCCACCCTGATAAATCCCGTCGAACAACGCGACCACTTCCTCCTCACTCACCCCCACAGGCGTAAACCGACCCGACCACGTCACCCGAGCCCCCTGCCCCTGCGCTTCAACCTTGATCGTCGCCAGATACGCAGTAGCCGGAAATGGCGCCTGCTCAATCGAATAGCTGTACGTCTTGCCGGCGTTATCAAACGCCTCAAGCCGCTCAACGATCACCGCGCCATCCGCGGTTTTCAGGCTGCGCACCCGCCCGCCTTCGCTCAGTTCGCTTTGCGGAATGAACGGCAGCCAGTCTGGCAGCGAGTTGAAGTCGCCGATCAATTGCCACACTTCGTCGGCCGAAGCCGGGATCTCAATAGTCGCTGATGCAGTTGCCATGTATTCCTCTCTGTTAAAAAAAATCAGATTGCCATGCTGTCGACAACACCGCCATCAACGCGCAATGCCGCGCCGGTGGTGGCCGAGGACAGCGGCGAAGCGATGTAGGCCACCAGGTTCGCCACCTCCTCGACATCCGCCACACGCTGGATGATCGACGTCGGCCGCGCCTTGCGCACAAACGCATCGGCTTCTTCGCGTATACCCCGACCGGAGGCGGCGGTGGCGTCCTTGAGCATTTGCTCCAGGCCATCGGTGAGCGTCGGGCCGGGCAGGATCGCATTGACTGTCACACCGGTGCCCGCCAGCCGTTTGGCCAGGCCATGGGAGACTGCCAGGTTGGCGCTTTTGGTCACGCCATAGTTGAGCATGTCAGCCGGGATCGAGATGCCGGATTCCGAGGACACGAAGATCACCCGGCCCCAACCCTGCTTGACCATGTCCGGCACGTAATGCCGGGACAGACGCACGCCGGAGATCACGTTGACCTCATAAAAGCGTGTCCACTCGCTGTCTGGCGTGTCGAAAAAATCCACGTCGTTAAAGATGCCGAGGTTGTTCACCAAAATGTCCGCACGCGGTTCGGCGGCGAACAGCACCTCGGCGCCTTCGGCAGTGCCCAGGTCCGCGGTCAGGCCACGCAACTGCGCGCCCGGCACGCGCTGACGAATGCTCGCCAGTGCCTGTTCGACCTTGGCCGTCTCCCGGCCGATCACCACCACCGTGGCGCCGGACTCGGCCAACGCCTTGCTGATGCCCAGGCCAATGCCCGCGGTGCTGCCGCTGACAATGGCGAGTTTTCCACTCAGATCAATCTTCATGCTCTAACTCCTGTGATCGGCAATGGCGCGCGCTCGGAGATCAGTTTTGCCTCACGCATCGCCTGCCAGAACGCGGCGGGAATGACCGCCGACAGCGCGGCAACGTCTTCAGCAATACGCTCCGGACGGCTGGAACCTGGAATCACCGCCGCCACCGCCGGGTTGGCCAACGAGAACTGCAAGGCCGCTGCTTTTATGTCGACACCGTGCGCGGCGGCGATGCGTTTGATGTGCTCGACTTTGTTGATAATCGCCGGGTTGGCTTTCTGGTATTCGAAGTGCGTACCGCCGGCCAGAATGCCCGAGCTGTAAGGACCACCGACCACGATCTCGACGTTCTGCGCCAGGGCTGCGTCCATCAGGCGTTGCAACGCGCGGTCGTGGTCGAGAAGAGTGTAGCGACCCGCCAGCAGAAAACCGTCCGGTTGTGCTTCGGTCAGATCAAGGGTCAGTTCGCACGGCTCGACCTTGTTCACGCCCAGGCCCCAGCCCTTGATCACGCCTTCTTCGCGCAAGCGGGTCAGTACTTTGAACGCGCCGGTGCGGGCCTGGTTGAAGTACTCCAGCCATTGATCGCCGTAGAAATCCTGCGCGATGTCATGCACCCAGACGATGTCCAGACGGTCGGTTTGCAGACGCTTGAGGCTGTCCTCGATGGAGCGCATCGTCGCGTCGGCGCTGTAGTCGTTGACGATCTTGTTCGGGAGGCCGTGCTCGAACACCCCGCTCTTCTCGCCCAGGTCACGGGCCGCCGTGTCTTCGACTACATCCAGAATGACCCGGCCGACTTTGCTACTCAGCACATAGTCGTCACGGTTGTATCGGGACAGCGCGGCGCCCAAACGGATTTCCGACAGACCCGAACCATAGAACGGCGCGGTGTCGAAGTAACGCACGCCGGCATCCCAGGCGGCGTGCACGGTAGCGAGCGCCTCATCTTCAGGAATGGCGCGGAACATGTTGCCCAAGGGGGCGGTGCCGAAACCCAGCGCGCCGGGCAGTTTGTCTTTCAAGCTCATGATTCAATCCTCGTCAGTTTCAGTGGCCAGTGGCCTGACCGTTGAGCAGATCCTAGATTGCGACGGTCGGACCGTCCAAGACATAATGTGCAGCACTTGAGTCCCCAGAGGTCTGACATGATCGACATCCGCCAATTGCGCTACTTCGTCGCCGTCGCCGAAGAAGAACACGTCGGTCGCGCCGCCGAACGCCTGCACATTTCCCAGTCACCGCTGAGCCGGCAAATCGCCCAACTCGAAGAACGCCTGGGGCTGACCCTGTTCGAACGCAGCCAACAACGCATTCGCCTGACCCGCGACGGCCAGACCTTCCTCGCCGAAACCCGCGCCCTGCTGACCCACGCCAGTCGCCTGGAATCCCTCGGCAAACGCCTCGGTCGCGGTGAAGAAGGCGGTTTGTGCGTCGGTTACATCGAAAACGCCATGCACGCCGGCGTGTTGCCAAATGCCCTGCGTGTGTTGCGGGTCGAGCGGCCGAACGTGCATGTCGCGCTGTACAACCTGCGCTCTACTGAACAGCTTGAAGGCCTGCGCCAGCGCAGCCTCGACATCGCACTGGTCAGCGAACCACCGGCCAAAAACGATCCGGATCTGCTGGGCTTTCAAGTGCTGGACGACCCGATGCTGCTGGCATTGCCTGAGCATCATCCATTGGCCAACCAGACGACATTGACCCCGGCCGACCTCGCCGATCAAGAGTGGATCGGCGTGCAGCACCACCAGAATGTCAGTAACCGCGAAGACTTCGTCAGCGCCTGCATTCGCGCCGGCTTCACCCCGGACATCCGCATGGAAGCCACCGGCCCCTTCACTGCCATGGCCCTGGTGGCCTCGGGACTGGGCATTGCGATGATTCAGAAAGGCTTGAGCCGCAATGCACCGCCGGGTGTGGTGCTGCGGGAAGTGCCGTGGATTGCCCTCACCCGCCCCCTGTGGGCGGCGTGGCACCGGATCAATTTGCGGCCGTTGGTGGAGACGTTCCGCAAGGTATTGACTGAGGCGCCGCCCGCCTGAGCCGACATGATCTGTATCTGACACACCGTAATCGCGAGCAGGCTCACTCCTACAATTGTTCTGTGTTGATCACAAATAGTGAGTCCACAAAAATCCCTGTGGGAGTGAGCCTGCTCGCGATGAGGCCCGAACAAACACTGCAAAATTCAAGGTCAACTTGACCAGTGTGGCGAGGGAGCTTGCTCCCGTTCGGCTACGCAGTAGTCGTAAAACCTTTGCCGCGGCGTGCCTGATAGAACGCGTCACCAGTGAGTGGGGCCGCTGCGCTGCCCACCGGGAGCAAGCTCCCTCGCCACAGGACCTCGCCTCGCCGTAGATCAGCGTTAGCTTTGTGGATCGACTTTATCCAGCATGCGGTTCACCGCCAGTTCGCCCGACATCATGGAATGCGGAATGCCTGGCAGGGATTGTGTAGCCTCGCAGAGTGTCTGGAGATGTGTGTTA